>CP143259.1:600000-975000 GCA_036321625.1 Peptoniphilaceae bacterium AMB_02 | reverse complement strand
AAATTTTGATAGACTTCTTTGAATTTTGCTCCCTTATCTATTGCTTTAAGGTAGTATTCAATTCCCAAATCGAACTCTCCCGTTAATTGACTTATAAGCCCTAAATAATAGTTTGCCAGATTCGAATCATAGAGTATTTTACTCTCCATAAACAGTTTGTACGCATTTTCGTAGTCTCCACGATTTATAGAGTCAATGCCAAGCTCAATTTTGGCATTTGGTTCGACTTCTCTCATATATTCTCTTATTTCTTCAAGCACAAGCTCGTCTTCTGTTCGATTTAATGCATTTTTGAAATATGAATAGGATTTATTGTAATACTTTTCCTTGTGGTTTATTATCCCCAATTCATAGTATGACAATGGGAAGGATTCATCATTTTTAATAATTTCCTCAAGTATTCTAATACTCTCCACTCTCAGAATATCTACTTTTTCCAATTCGTATTCATTGTATAATAATCTGGCATAGTTGTAGTTACTAAAAGAGGTAGACAGATTTTCTAAATACATATATCTAAAATAGTATATTGCAATTTCGTTATTGCTCTGAAGGTATTTTATCCCCTCAGATAGTATAAATTCTTTAATTTTAGGTATTTCAGAAAGTAGTTTGGTATAGTACTCAGCATATTTAAACTCAGGATCAATCGCAACAGTTATTATCATGCCCCTTGCTATTGCCTCAAAAGAAACGCCTTCATTAAATTCTCCTGAAGTTATACCATCTACAAGTTGGCCAGTATATATCGGGTACGGAACCTCTTTATTTATAACTCTGATATTGCTATCTTGTTTTAATTCTATAAAAGAGATTTTATCTGTAAACTTTCTAAAATATTCATCTATAGCCTTCATGGTTCTCCTTATTTTCTCATATATTCTCTTTTTCTGGCAGTGGTATTATAGATTAATTTAAATAGATTGCCACTATAAAGCATGTACACACTTAAAAACACCAATCTTATAAGCACAGTAAGCAAGTTTTTAGTATAGAAAGGCTGCGGAAATGCATTAAAGATATCCGGGTTGAAACTCAGTAAAAATGCTCCTATAAAAAACAATAACTGAATTAAAGACCAGTTTATTGGGTTTTCAAACACAATATTTATTCCCATTAAAAACGAATCATAACTGTAAGTTTTTGCTATATAAATGCATTCTGCAACAGCCGAAAAAGCTAAAAATATTAAAATTCTCAACATTATTACGATATTTACACTTAAGCCTCCACCCGTAATAAAGCCGATAACCAATTCTAATATATAATAGGTGAAAAACGCGGTAATCGCGGGTGATAGATATTTGAAAAAACCTTCTTTTAAATATTTATAGTATATTCTGTCAGAGTTAATAATTGAGTCCAATGTATATAGTAGATGAGAAAATATCATTCCTCTTATAATATACATTATAATTCCGCCTATTAAACCCAATCCACTGGCAAAAGATAAAAACACTCTTAATACCATTGTATACATCAAGCTGTATGCAATAAAATGAAGGATTAGCACAGGTAAATGTTTGATATTTTTGAAAGTGTTCTTGATTGTTTCAGTTTGTACATATAAAAAGTCTTGAAGCATATTATATCCTCTCTAATTTTAAAATTATATCTTCTACTGTTTTCTGTAAATTAACGAAGATAATGTAAACTTTGTCTTCAAATTCCTTCGAAAAAGTCTTATTATCCAGTTTGGGATTGATATTAAAACTTTCAATAATGGAATGCTTTAATATTTCGGTAACCACAATTCCAGTTCTACCTTCAATTGTATTGGCATTTTCCCTCAACAACTCTTGGATTGTCTCTTTATCAATATTCTTATGGAAATCACTTAAGACAAATTTGCTAGATTTCCTATTCCCCGACTTGTAATAATCATATATCAATAATTCAGCTATTATATCTAAATCCTCGGGATGTTCCTGCACACAGTATCGGTATAATACATTGTACAGCTCTATTCGGGATATATTGTTATACATATATTCATTATTATCCCAATAAACAGAAAGTGACAGGTAAAAATCCCAGGCATTTTTATAGTTAGACTGTATTAGATACTCTGTTGTTTTGCTGAAAAAACCTTCATTGTAGTATCTCTCTACCACATCTTCAACTGCCTTTAATTGAAGCACTTCACTGTATGAAATCCAATTGTTGGAAATAAACTCATAAGGAGCATCTTCAAAAAATCTATAATTATATTTTCCAGCATCGATTCTAAGTCTCGAACCTTTTAACAATTTCAAAAATCCCAATTGTATTTTATCAGGTTTAATATTGTATAAATCATTAAATGATTTAGAAAAACTTTCCAAGTCTTCATATGGTAGTCCAGCTATTAGGTCTATATGGATATGAGCTCCAACCTTTATCAAGTCGCTACATATCTTGTGTATTTCATCATAGGTTCCGACTCTTTCTATTTCTTTCGCAGTCTTTATATTCGTGGTTTGAAGTCCTACTTCAAATTGAAATAAATCCTTTCTTGCAAGCTTGATTAAATCAATAAACTCTTCCTTTATTAAAGACGGATGTAATTCCATGTGAAAAGTAGTTATCCCATTATCATTGTCGATTAGATACTGAATTATCTCCTTCTGTTTAGGATTTGAATTAAAGCTTCTATCGATGAATTTTACTAGTTTTACATTATTATTTAAGAGCGTTTCAAGTTCTTTAAGGACCGTCTCAATATTTTTAAATCTCACTCCCGCAGTTGTAGAAGAAAGGCAGAAAGCGCATCTGAAAGGACATCCTCTGGAAGCTTCATAGTAAACATATTTGTTTTCATCCAAGTATTTCTCATCCATATACAAATTAGGTATATGATTTATGTTTGAAATAATACCCGGCACAGTGCCTCCGAGGATTTCACTATCTTTTCTAAAGAGTATAGATTCATGTTCAGGGTCCTTATCATTTACAAGGGAATGAACAAGATGCCTAAAGCTTTCTTCACCTTCTCCGGATAGTACATAATCAATATTGTCGTTCTCTACCATTAATGATTTTCCGTCGTATGAGACTTCGGGTCCTCCAACGATGATTTTAGTATCCTGATTGATATTTTTTATTGCTTTTATTAGTCTAAAGATTTCTTGTTTATTCCATATATAGACTGAAAAACCAATATGAGAATAATTCTGTTTTAATAAAACTCTAATAATTTTTTCAATCTCATCGTTAATTGTGAAGTCGTATATATCTACAGTTTTAATGTCCTTAGTAGATTCTTTTAAATACTTTATTGCTAAATTAGAATGACTATATCTGGCATTTAATCCTACTAGTGCAATTTTAGTCATTAGTCCACCTACATTTTGTTTGGAGACTCAATACCTAATAATTTTAGTCCAGATCTAAGCACACTAGCAGTGCAACTTACTAACTCCAACCTTGCATTTTTAATATCTGATTCTGCATTTAAAATTGGACATGCATTATAGAAACTATTAAATGCACTTGCTATTTCAACTAATTGTCTAGTAACATAGCTTGGTTCGTATTTCTCTACTGCATCAAGTATCTTTTGCGGTAAATTATAAATAGTAGAAGCGAGTTCGAATTCAGAATCGCTTATAATTAATGAATAATCAATAGCTTCATTATTGATTTTTCCGGCTCTTTCAAGTATGCTATTAGCCCTAGCTATCGTATACTGTACATAAGGTCCTGTTTCTCCATCGTAGTTCAGTGTATTATCCCAATCGAAGACATAGTCTTTAATTCTATTACTGAATAATTCTTGGAAAATAACCGCACCGATACCTACCTGTTTTGCAACTTCATCCTTATTTTCTAAGTTTGGATTTCTTTCATTTATTATCTCTTCTGTTTTTTCTACAGCTTTATTTAGAACATCCTCTAAAAAAACTACTTGCCCTCTTCTTGTAGAGAGTGTCTGATCTTTTAAACTCACCATTCCAAAAGGAACATGGATACAATCATCAGCCCATTCATATCCCATCTTTTTCAAACATGCTTTTAGCTGTTGGAAGTGGAGTATCTGCTGCGAACCAACGACGTATATATTTTTATGAAAGTCATATTCCCTCTTTCTATAAAGAGCGGTTGCAATATCCCTTGTAATATAGGTACTACTGCCATCACTTTTAATAACTATCATATTCGGAAGACCTTCATCTTCAAGGTTTATTATTTCTGCTCCATCTGACATCTCCAGAAGGTTTTTATCTCTCAGTTCTTTAATTACATCATCTATAAACTGAGAACTGAACGATTCTCCATTATAGGAATCAAACTCAACTCCTAACATATCATATACTCTATTAAATTCACCAAGACTTATTTCTTTAAACCATTCCCATAATTTTACAGCTTCAGGATTGCCTGATTCCAGTTCACTAAACCATCTTCTGGCATCATCCATTTTTTCAGGATCTTGATTAGCTAATTCATTATAATCTACATAGAGTTTTAGAAGTTCTTTAATTGGGTTTTCATTGATTTTATCGTCATCGCCCCAAAGTTTATAAGCAGCAATCATCATTCCGAATTGCGTACCGTGATCACCTAAATAATTTATACTCGTAGTATTATATCCGGTAAATTTATAAAGGTTTTTAATTACATTTCCTATTACGGTAGATCTTATATGACCAATATGAAATGGTTTAGCAATATTAGTCGAAGAGTACTCAACTATTGCATTCTTTCCTTTGCCAATATCAGATGAGCCATATTTGTCGCCTTTTTCCTTAACATTTTCTATCACGGTTTTTACGATATCTGTCCTGTCTATAAAAAAGTTGAGATAAGGTCCTTGGTTTATTATCTTGGCTATCCCTTGCGGTTTAGAAATCGTTTCAGACAAATCCTTAGCGATATTTACCGGTGAATTTCTCTTAATTTTTGCTAACTTAAAGCAAGGGAATGCATAGTCTCCCATCGCATTATCGGGCGGTATTTCTATAGTTTCAAGAATTTCATCATATGCCAACCCAATATCACTTGCTACCAGTAATTCAGTAATTATTTCTTTATAACTCTTCATATGTCCTCCTATTTTAGTGTAGCTACGGTAACTCCGTCTCCACCTTCGCTAAACTCTCCAAGTCTTTGCTTGGAAATATTCTTATGTTTTCTTAGATATTTTTTTATACCTTCTCTTAAGACACCGGTACCCTTCCCGTGGATAATTCTTATCTCCTTCAATCCGACAATATATGCATTGTCAATGTATTTATCCAATTCCAATATAGCTTCTTCTATATTCCTACCTCTTATATCAATTTCACTACCAATGTTTTGCCCGGACTTTTGCTTGATAATATTCTTGATTCCGGTTTTGGATTCGGATTTTTCTACACTTTTTACTCTTTTTATCTGATCTATATTGGAATTTACTTTCAGTATTCCTATCTCTACGGTAAGATTGCCCTTAGAATCAGGGAGTTCCACTACATGTCCACTCTGTCCAAGTGTGATAATCTCGACTTCATCTCCAAGCTTTAATTCTCCGACTTCTTCTTCGCTCGTTATATTTAAAAAATCGTAATCGGTTGTATCATAATTTTCCATACTCTTTCTTAAATCATCCGTAAGTTTATGAGCTTTTGAAATCTTAGATTTATCTACAGATGTTCTCATAGTGTTCATTTCTCTAAGTATTTCACTCGCTTCTTCTTTAGCTCCATTTAATATTTCATAGGCTTCTTTCTTAGCTTCCTCTATAATTCTATCTCTTCTACTTATATTATTCTCTATTTCTTTATTTAATTTTATTTTTAGCTTCTCTATCTCATCCTTATGAGTTTCTATTTCTTCCCGTTTTTGTTCTATAAGCTTACGATCTTTCTCAATTCCTGATAGTACATCTTCAAACTCTTTGTTGTCACTGGAAATTAAATCTTTTGCATAATCTATAAGACTCTCATCCAAACCCAACCTTTTGGAAATTTCAAAAGCATTTGATTTTCCGGGTATTCCTATTAATAATCTATAAGTTGGACTAAGTGTGTCTACATTAAATTCTACAGATGCATTCATTACCCCTTCCGTAGATAATGCATATATCTTAAGCTGAGAATAGTGCGTTGTGGCTATTGTTCGAATATTATTTTTCAGCAGTATGTCTAATATTGACATCGCCAGTGCAGCTCCTTCAGTTGGATCTGTACCTGCACCCAGCTCATCCAGTAAAATTAAAGAATTTGAAGAATACTGTTTTAATATCTTTACTATATTGGTCATATGTGATGAAAATGTTGATAATGACTGTTCGATGCTTTGTTCATCACCAATATCGGAAAAGACATCATCAAATACAGCTAAAACCGATCCTTCTTGGGCAGGTATATGAAGTCCTGATTGAGCCATTAATGTCAATAATCCAACCGTCTTTAATGTAACGGTCTTTCCTCCTGTATTAGGACCTGTAATAACCAATGTTGTAAAGCCGTCTCCCAGTCTTATAGAAATAGGAACTATGTTTTTAACATTTAATAATGGATGTTTGGCATTCTTTAAATCAATAATTCCTTCTAGGTTCAGCTCAGGCTTTACTGCATTCATATGCACCGACAATCTTCCTCTGGCAAATATAAAATCTAATTCTGCCAATATCTTTTGATTAGATGCTATTTCTGCTCTATTTTGGCCGACCATTCCCGATAGTCTTTTTAGAATTCTGTTTATTTCTTCAGTTTCCTTTAATTCGAGCATTTTTATTTCATTATTCAAGTTTACTACAGCCAATGGTTCAATAAAAACTGTAGCACCACTTGAAGACTGATCATGGACTACTCCTGGAAATCTATTTTTATATTCACTTCTAATAGGAACTACATATCTTCCTTCCCTTATAGTCACTATAGCATCTTGAAGTGCTGCTGAAGTATTTTTAGAATTCACTATTGAATTAAGTTTAGCCTTGATATCGTCATTCTTCTTTCTTAACTGCATCCTAATACTTCTCAATTCTCTACTTGCATTATCGGAAATTTCAGTATCAGAAATAATCGCTCTATCTATTTCTTCTTCAATTTCTCTAAAACTATAGAGATTTTGTATAAGTCCTGAAATATGGACCGAATCCTCTTGAATTTCTTCTGAGGATATATACTTCTTTAGCTCTCTTACAACTCGCAAACCATCTGCAATTCTAAGCAGATTGAGAGGGCTGAGTGCCCCACCTTTTTCTGCAAATATAATTGCGTCAATGACGTCGTATAATCCAAAAAGAGGGGGATTCCCTCTTTTTGATATCAATCTATTTGCTTCTGAGGTCTGTTCTTGTAAAAAACTAATCTCATCAATATCGTTTATTGGTTTAATAGATTCGCATTTTTCTTTTCCAATTTCAGATTGTGCAAAATCTATTAAAGTATTTTTTACTTTATCAAATTCAAGAACTCTTATGGATCTCTCATTCATATTACTCTATTTAACTCCTCTTTTAAAATGTCCTGCTTTAGTAGTACCAAGCATCTGAACCATTTTATCAGTTAGCTTTTCATTTATTATTGCATTTGAAAAGATATCTATGACTTTTGTCATTTCATTGGGTTTATCTAATACTAGTAGAACTTCATCTATACCGATCTCTTTAAATCTTCTCATGTGTTCTAAACCTGATATGGGTAATGCATTTCGTAATCTAGTTATATTGTTGACTCTTTCAAAGATATACTTGTCTGAGCCGTACTTTATAATATGATCACTTGAGTATTTACAGTCTTCACAAACCTTATTACATCCCAACACCGATGCAGGACAATGATAGAGTATCATTTCGTCAATTCTACCATATGCCATAACACCAATTCTTTTGTTTGTATTGCGTGTAATATCACTTATTTCCTCTATACTAAGCTCTGGGCTTAGTATATAAACTGACTTAAATTCATCTTTATGACTAAAGTTTTCAATGGTCTCAGTATTGAAAACATTTGTTCCGATTCCATAAACTATATCAAGACTTGGAAATCTACCTGTAAGTTTCATCTCCCATGCATTATTAACAACTACACCTGATAAAAAACTCAATTTCAATTCTATTTCACGAGCTAAATCATGTAATAGTTTTTCATTAGCCATTGGTGGAAGTTCATAGTATATTTTTTTACCCTTTAGTTCAAAATTCTCCAAGCCGTTTAAATCCCTTAAATAAATCTTGTTCACATATTTATTATTAATAATTTCATCATTTAATTTCCTAATAGAGATTACTATTTCCAGCTTTTTACTGTGTCTTTTTACTTTTGTTTTTGATTTACTATAATCGATTTTTGTAGACCTTCTGTGCCAGTTACAGATTTCATCACGAATTTTCATAATCCCATTTCTTCTTAGCGCATTCAAGTCTCCATTGCTTAGGAAGGAGATACCGTCAGTTTCAACTTCTAGATTCTTTAAATCAAAAAATGTCTCTCCCAGCTTTGAAATCTGTCCAAAAGCGTAATCGTAATCGACTTTCCTACTCTTGCCTTCTTCTATAATGTTTTCAGATTTAACAATTACCATTTTCCCTTTTGAATACAGTTCCAGTTCTGCATGCTCACCTACATATGCCCTAAGTTTCATAGATACTTTTATAGACTTGTCTTTTAACATTTTTTTAAAGTCCATCTCTCTAAGTCTGGAACTGGAAATCCTATAAACGGGACTGTCAATAATTGCATCTTGAAAACTCTCTAAGGATAAAAATTCTCCCCTTTTATAGTTCTTATCAACTGTGATACTGTATTTTTTAGATTCAAGTTTTATTTCTAAAGTATCCCTCTCGAAAACATCATCTATTAAACTTATTCCTAATTTATTTGTTTTTGAGATTTTCCCTACTAAATTTCCTCTTTCGGCTTCATCGTTAAAATCCACATATTTTTTGCCAAAAGAACCTAAAACAGGCCCTTTTGTAAAGCCCCTATTCGAAACTTCTTTGACTAAGTTTTCATCTGCATTTTTGTCATTCTTAATCATAGAATAATATAATGCTGTCGAATATACATACTCCGGTTTTTTTAATCGACCTTCAATTTTAACAGATGTAACGTCCAAGTCCGATAGATTTTTAACTTGATTTAATAATCCTAAATCCATTGGACTGATTAATAGCTTGTCTTTCAAAATTATTTTTCCGGTAGGGTCTGTCAAATCGTATTTTTTCCTGCAAGGCTGGGCACATCTACCTCTATTGCCACTTCTTCCACCTATCATTGAGCTCATTAAACACTTGCCTGAGTACGAGACGCAAAGTGACCCATGTGCAAAAACTTCAAGTTCTATCTTGGAGTTCTCGGCAATTTCTTTAATTTGATCAAGGGATAATTCTCTAGCCAGCACTACTCTACTAAAACCTATTTCACTTAGGTAGTTTACAGCATGTACTGAATTAGCTGAGATTTGAGTGCTTGCGTGTATCTCTAAGTCTGGAAATAATTCTACTACCAGCTTTGCAAGACCAAGATCTTGTATAATAATTGCATCAACATCTATATTGTATAGATTATTTATATACTCCAAAACATCTTGAATCTCATTTTCTTTAATCAATGTGTTTACTGTTATATAAGCTTTTACATTGTATAAATGACATATTTTTATAACATCGGATAATTCATCCAAGCTGAAGTTGTCAGCATATGCTCTAGCACCAAAATCGGTTCCCGCTAAATAAACTGCATCAGCACCACCTGCAATTGCTGCATAGAGCATATCCATATTTCCAACAGGAGCCAATACTTCAAAACTCTTCATTATTTACTTTCACTTTTTATTAAGGAATTAACTCTCTTTAAAATCTCTTGATATTGTTTTTGCAATGCAGACATCTCTTCTTGCATGCTAGTCATATTTTCATTAAGTTCAGACATCTGTTTGTTTTTACTTTCAATAGTTTTGATATTACCTTTATTCTCTTCATCGAGAGAAGAATACCTTTTATTCATATCACTGATAGTATTCAGAGATGTAACTAAATCATCTTTAAGCTTCTCGATACTTGATACTAACTCATCTTTTTCTTCCGTTACTTTTTCAACCTCTTCAGATATTGTCCTAAACCTCTGGATAGGTTCTTTTGACTCTTCGACCAGTGCATCGTATTTATCGTTCATTTCAAATAGTTCACCGGTTACATTCATCAATGTTAAAGTATAAAGCATAGTCTGATTTAATTTTGGATTACTGGTTTTCATATCTTCAATCTTGGCATTCACGTATTTAGCTACCTTAACCGTTCTGTCTTGATTGGCATCTGCAACCAAAGTGTATTTTATGCCGTCAATTATAACTTCTACTTTATTCGAATTACTCATAGCTCCTCCTAGTTTCTAAGTGATGCTCCAAATTTTGACTCTAACCTGTTTACAATCTCTTCTTGAACTACATTTACTTCATCATCCACCAATGTTCTATCTTTTGATCTGTAGATGATTTCATATGCCATAGACTTCTTGTCCTCACCGATTTGTGCTCCGGTGAATATATCAAACAGCTTTACATCTTCGATAATATCAGAGTCTACGGATCTAATAACATCTTCTATTTCTTCTGCTGTAACTCCTTTGTCTAGTACCAATGCAATATCACGGTTTATTGAAGGGTATTTTACTATCTTCTCATAGTTTTTAGTCAATACCGTATTTTCAGAAATTAGATTTACATCTAATTCCGCAATATACGCTCTTTTATTTAGGTCATATTTATCAGATATTTCATATGATAATTCGCCCATAATACCTATTTTTATATCCCCTACAAATACATCAGCGCATCTTCCTGGGTGGAAGGTCTTTGTATCAGCATTCTTTTTAAATCTTACATCTCTTATTCCTATATGGTTTAGTAAAACTTTAATGTCGGCTCTCATAGTATAAAAATCTACATCCCCATACATACCTAAGCATAACCTTCTCTTTTGAAGAGGATCATCTTCGGTATTATCCTTTACGAAGATATTGCCTAGCTCATAAATCGCAATTTCTTCAGCTTTTTGTTTTTGATTCTTAGCTAGGATATCAATCATATTTGGAATTATACTAGTTCTCATAACACTGAATTCTTCACCTAATGGATTAATCAGTTTAATAAAATTCTTAGAGTTATCGTCTTCAATTCCTGATTTATCGTTGGCTTTTGGACTTATAAAAGAGTATGAAAGAGCTTCAAAATAACCCAGTGCATATAAGTCTCGTTTAAGTAAATCTTCAACTTTTCTGATTAGAGTTACTCCACCTTTAATTAATTGACCACATAGAGGTTTCGGTGTTATATTATGAAAACCATATAATCTTCCGATCTCTTCAATTAAATCTGCTTCGATTTCAACATCGGTTCTAAATCCCGGAACTGTAACAGTACAAGTGCTGCCATTATCTTGACAAATAAATTCTAATCTCTCAAGGTACTTAATCATTTGCTCTTTGTCAATCTCAGTTCCCAGTAGATTATTTACGTTTTCGTATTTCATTTCGATTTTTATAGCTTTATAATCGGAATTGTCCGCAATGTGTTTTTCATTTAACACTTTTGCAGCTCCCAATTTTTCAACCATCGTACAAAATCTCGCCGCTGCTTGTTCTACTAATTCTATAGGTATACCTTTTTCAGCTCTAGTTGATGCTTCTGATCTTAACCCCAATCTCTTAGAGGTATTTCTTATGGATTCCCTATCAAATCTGGCAGATTCAAGTAGAATTCTCTTAGTGGAATTTGTTACCTCAGTATTAAATCCACCCATTACACCTGCAATCCCTACTGGACCCGATTCGTCAGCAATTATTATATCCTTTGAATCCAGTTCTCTTTCCTTACTATCTATACATTTTACAACTTCACCATTTTCGGCCTGTCTAACAAATAGTTTATTACCTTCTATTTTGTCTAAATCATATGCGTGAAGGGGTTGACCAAATTCAAACATTACAAAATTAGTGATGTCTACTATATTGTTTATAGGTCTAACTCCGGCTTTCATAAGGTAATTTTGTAACCAATTTGGAGATTCTTCTATTTTTACATCGTCTAATACTCTTAACACAAATTTGTCGCAGTTCTCCGTCTTGATTTCAACTCCACCGAATAGCTCTTCATCACTATCTTTGAAGTTTTCTTTTATATCAGGCATTATAATGGCTTTGTCAAATGTTGCGGCAGTTTCTCTGGCCATACCCAAGATTGATAGACAGTCAGGTCTATTTGGAGTAATCTCAAATTCAATAATACTGTCTTCCATGTCCAAGGCTTTGATAATATCTGATCCAAGTTCAATATCATCTTTTAATATAAGAATTCCGTCCCTATACTCTTTAGGTATTACAGAATCCGAATATCCAAGTTCTTGGTAGGAACAGAACATACCCTCTGAAATAATCCCTCTAAAATCATGATTACCTATTTTGTCTCCACTTGCAAGTACTGCACCAGACAGTGCAACCGGTACTAATGCACCTTCAAAGACGTTTTTAGCTGCGGTAACAATTACAACTTCTCTATCTCCTAGGTCGACCTTAGTTACAACGAGTTTATCAGCATTGGGGTGTTGTTTAACTTCTATTATTCTCCCCACTTTTATACCACTTATACCATTGTCAGCAAAGTTTATTGAATCGACATGAGAACCTGATAAGGTTACAGCATCGGCAATAGTTTTTGCATCAGCATCTATATTTACATATTCTTTCATCCAATTAATAGGTACTAACATCTATAATCTCCTCACTAAAACTGTTCTAAAAATCTTTTATCATTATCGTAGAGCAATCTAATATTGTCTATTCCATATTTTATCATCGTAATTCTATCTATACCCATACCAAAGGCAAATCCCGAATAGACTTCCGGATCTATTCCGCAATTTCTCAATACATTTGGATGTACCATGCCGCATCCGAGAAGTTCCATACTCCATCCGGTGAAATTACACTTTTCACAGCCTTTACCTAAACATTCAAAGCACGAAACATCAACTTCTGCACTTGGTTCAGTAAATGGGAAATGGTGAGGTCTAAATCTCGTTTCTACTTCTGCTCCAAACAGGTTTTTGACAAAAAGATTCAGCGTTTCAATGAGATTGGCCATTGTTACTCCCTTGTCTACTACCAAACCTTCAATCTGATGAAACATCGGTGAATGAGTATCGTCTACATCGTCATATCTGAAAGTTCTTCCTGCTGAAACCATTCTTATTGGAGGTTTATTATCTAACATATATCTAATTTGTACTGGAGAAGTATGCGTTCTTAAAAGATGATTATCATCTATATAGAAAGTGTCGGATAAACCTATAGAAGGATGGTCTTCAGGGAAGTTCAACATAGTAAAATTATTATTTACAGTTTCTATCTCCGGTCCATCTACCACCATAAAACCAAGTTCTCTAAATAGGGATTCCAACTCCTCAACAGTAGTGTATAACGGATGTCTGTATCCTGTTTTTGATTTTCCAAGCTCTGCAGTAACGTCTACAGTTTCTTTTTTAATACGAATTTGATTCAATTTTTCAGTGATGATAATATCCTTGTCTTTTAAAGCAGATTCTATTTCATCTCTTACTTCATTTGCAAGCTGACCAATTACAGGTCTTTCTTCTTTAGATAACTTGCCCATTCCTCTTAAAACAGCAGTCAATTCTCCTTTTTTGCCTAGAATTTTAACTCTTACTTCTTCTAATTGCGAAGGCTGTTCTGCAATTTTTATCTGTTCAATTACTCTTTCTTTTAAAGCCAATAATTCTTCTCTCATAATTCCTCCATCACTTTTACTTACAGATATTTAATTAAATATCTCTCTTTTATAAATCTTCTAAAGAATATTATATAACAAATAAAGCCTTTATTGCAATGAATTAGGAAATTACAACAAAAGCTGCCAAAAGGCAGCTTAGATGCTAAAGTCTAAGGTCTAAATACATACATAGTTATAGACGCAGCAATCGCAGCATTCAGCGATTCTAAATCTCCATTCATCGGTATTCTAACTAATAGATCTGCACTTTCAATTAGTTCATGACTAACTCCATGCGACTCAGATCCGATAACCAGTATAATCTTTTCATCTTTAGGTGCATCATCAAGTAATATACTGTCTTTTAAACTGGTCGTGTACAGACGATATTCTCCTCTTAATTTTAATATATCTACTGTCTCTAAATACTTAAATTTTATTCTGAAAACAGACCCCATTGAAGCCCTCAGAGTTTTGGGATTATAAATGTCCACACATTCATTTGTCAGAATAATTTCATTAAAGCCAAATGACTCAGCTGATCTTATTATCGTTCCCATATTACCGGGATCTTTTATGCCGTCCAAGCATAGAACTCTTTTAGAGCTGATTTCTTCTTCGAACTCGGTAATCTTAATCACTGACATAACCCCTTCAGAGTTTTGCATATTTGTGATCTCATCAAATAATTTATCAGCTAAAACTATTATGCTATCCTCTTCGATATCATTAAAAAGAGTTTCTATTAAGTTTATATCAGCTTCTCTTACTATTAGCATTTCAATTAATTTCAGCTCATTTGCTTCTTGAGTCATTTTAATGCCTTCCACCAAGTATAGTCTATTTAAAACTCTATACTTTTTCTTATTTAAAGACTTGATTAATTGAAAGGTCTTGTTTTCCTTGCTATGGATTATAGAGTGATTATGCATCGGATAATGACTCCACTCTTTTGATTTCTTCGTTTTTCCCTATTATTATAATGGTCGCTCCTTCAGTTAGCTTGATTTCAGGAGTCGGGTTTATAATTATCTCTTCTTTGGTCCTGATTGCAACGACACTAACACCAAATTCTTCTCTCACTTTTAAATCAAAAATAGACATATTTAGCCATTTTTTTGGAACTTCCAATTCTATCATACTGTAGTCTTCGGAAACTTCAATAAACTCTATTATATTTTTATTAGTTAATGTATAAGCCAGTCTGGTCCCCATATCTTTTTCAGGGATAACTATCTTATCTGCCCCTACTTTTTTCAGAACCCTACCGTGCAGAGAATCACGTACTTTTGCAACAATCATGGGAACCCCTAAATCTTTGGCGATTATTGTAGCCATGATTGAAGCTTGGAAACTTGTACTCATACCAATTATAACTACGTCAAAGTTACCGATTCCTAAGTCTTTTAAAGTTCCCTCGACCATAACGTCAGCCACTACCGCATGTGAAACCTTATCCGCTATGGCATCGATTAAATCTTCATTTTCATCTATTACAAGAACATCATGACCAAGTTCGCTTAAAGTCAGTGCAACACTGCTACCGAATTGACCACAGCCTATTACAGCTATATCTTTCATATCTTCCTCCTATCCAACTAAAATATCACCTTTTGGTTCGCGATACTGCTCTTTTCTTTCTTTTTTATAAAACGCAAATGCAAATGTTAAAGGTCCTAATCTCCCTAAATACATGGTCAGCATTATTAATAGCTTACCTATAACTGTCAGTGAAGGTGTCAGTGCTCTACTTAAACCAACGGTTCCAAAAGCCGAAGTCACCTCATATAGTATATCGATAAACAAAGTTTTTTCAGTTATAGTCAGAATCAATGATATTCCCATAACCCAAGTCATTGAAATCATAACAATTGCAAGTGCTTTACGTATTGTACTTATTGGAATCCTTCTTCTAAAAAGCACGACATCCTCAGTTCCTTTAATCTCTGATTTCGTAGAATAGAGTAATAGTCCTAAAGTTGTCGTCTTTATTCCTCCTGCAGTTCCGGCAGGAGAACCTCCAATAAACATCAAGATAATTGATACAATCGCACTCGAGTCTCTGATTAAATCTTGATTTATTGAACTGTATCCCGCTGTTCTCGTCGTTACAGATTGGAAAAATGAAGCAAGTATCTTTTCAGGTAGAGAAAAAGACTTTATGGTCATTTCATTGCTATACTCCAAAATAAAAAATATTATAGCTCCGCCTATTAATAAATACGCGGTCATTGTCAATACTAGTTTTGAGTGCGCAGCTAGCTTTTTGAAAGACTTTTTACTGGAAATGTCCATAAATACATTAAATCCAATTCCGCCTAAGATTATTAAAAAACTTATGGGCAGTACAACCCCTATTGATTTAACATAAGGCGAAATGGAATTAGGTCCGATGATATCAAAACCTGCATTACAATAAGACGATATGGAATGGAATATGCTATACCAAGCACCTTTCCAAATTCCAAATTGAGGTATAAATGTAAATGAAAGCAGTACTGCACCCAAAAGTTCAATTGCCAAGGTTGCTTTAATTACATAAATGACCAGCCTAACCATCCCTTTAAGCGATAATGTATTCATTTGTTCGTGAATTATGAGTCTTTCCTTAAGAGTAATCCTCTTCTTCATAACCAATGAAATCAAGATAGCCCATGTCATAAAACCTAAACCACCTATTTGGATCAATGTAATTATGACTAAATGCCCAAAATTACTCCAGTGCTCATATGTATTTTTAGTTACAAGTCCAGTTACACATACCGCTGATGTTGCAGTAAATGTAGAGTCTAAAGGATTTGTAAATTCCCCTGTTGCACTTGAGATAGGTAATGTTAGTAATATAGAACCTATAAGTATTACCAAAACAAAGCTAAGTGCTATTAGCCTAGGTGGATTTTTTTCAATTTCTAATACTATCTTTGATATAAAACTCATATTAACCTCGATTTAAACTGAAAAAAAAGCATAAAGTTTCACATGGAAACCTTATGCATTTTTTGCTAGTTCTACTAATTTTTTGAATCCTTCAGGATCATGAATTGCCATTTCTGAAAGAACTTTTCTGTTTATTTCAATTTTTGCTAACTTCAAACCATGCATAAACTTGCTATAGCTTAAACCATTTTGTCTTGCAGCTGCATTAATTCTGGAAATCCATAATTTTCTAAAATCTCTCTTACGATGTTTACGTCCGATAAAAGCATATGATAAAGATTTAATTACAGCTTGATTTGCAGTTCTAAATAGTTTTGATTTAGAACCATAATATCCTTTTGCTTGATTTAATACTTTTTTATGTTTTCTCTTTGTGGCTACACCACGTTTAACTCTTGCCATTTAAATTGCCCCCTTCTATATCACTATCTTGGAATCATATTGTCGATTCTTTTTTGATCGCCACTGCTTACTAATGCTGATTTTCTTAAGCTTCTGATTCTCTTAGGTGATTTTTTACCTGTTATATGGCTTTTGAAAGCATGATATCTTTTGATTTTACCTGTACCAGTTCTTTTAAATCTCTTAGCTGAACCTCTGTGTGTTTTCATTTTTGACATAATCTCAACTCCTATTGTTCACTGTTAGGGCTCATAAACATCACCATGTTACGTCCCTCCATATTAGGTTTCTTATCTATTACTCCTGCATGATTAGTCAATGCGGCAAACTTTTCAAGTACTTGTCTTCCTATTTCAGTATGATTCATTTCTCGTCCTCTAAATCTCACAGATACTTTGACTCTGTCTCCGGATGAGAAAAAATCTACAGCTTGTCTTGCCTTTACTTCTAAATCATGTGTGTCAATATTAGGTGACATTCTGATTTCTTTCACCGTTATAACACTTTGTTTTTTCTTCGCTTCTTTTGCTCTTTTTACGGCTTCGTATTTATACTTCCCGTAATCCATTATTTTACAGACCGGTGGCTTAGCAGTTGGCGCGACTACAACTAAATCCAATTTCTTATCTCTAGCCATATCCAATGCTTTTCTAGTAGCAATTATACCAATCTGTTCTCCATCTGCACCAATTAGTCTGACTTCCTTAACTCTGATGTCTTCATTGATTTGAAGCTCTTTTATGTCCTACACCTCCAAATAAAAAATAGCAGGTAAAAATACCCGCTAAAACATCCGTCAACAAAAGTTAACTAAAGTTTTAAATTATTACCCGGAAACTATAATTTCCAAGGTGAGAAGCGGATACTTCTACTTAATCGATTTTATCGAGCTCATTCTCGATAACACTATTGTAGTATATAGTATTTTTACTAATATGTCAAATATTTTGTAAATAAAGTTTTAAAACTTACATACTATAAAATTTAAACAAGCAAATCTGCAAAATACGGATTGCTTACTTTTTCTATTTCCATAGAAGTAATCGGTCCATGACCGGGATAAATTTTGACTTTATCATCCAAAACCAATATCTTATTCTTAATTGATTCTATAATCTCATCATAGTTTCCTGTTTCAAGATCAGTTCTTCCGATACTTCCTCTGAAAACTGTATCGCCTGTAATCAAATCATCACCCATTAAGAAGCAGCAACTCCCAGAAGTATGACCCGGAGTATGGATTACTTTTATACCAAATCCGTCTCCTATTATATCTCCGTCTTTAAAAGTCTTATCAGGAGTTAATTCAACTCTTTTTATCGGCATATAGGCACTCATATTAATATTTGCATCTTGTAATAATTTCACTTCATTTTCATGTGCTAAAATTGGAATACTGTATTTTCCCCTTAATATTTCTGCAGCTCCAATATGATCTCCATGTCCATGTGTTAAGAGAATAAACTTAGGTACTAATTCAAGTTTTTCAACTGTAGACATTATATCATCGGAATCCCCACCTGGATCTACGATAAAGGCATTTTTTTCGTCATTATATATTAAAAAACAATTGGCTGCATATATTCCTGCCATCATTCTATAGATTTCCATAAAACCTCCATCAATAAAGCTTTTCACTGTCTAATTGTATTGTGACCGGCCCATCATTTATCAACTGCACTTTCATATCGGCACCGAATTCTCCGGTTTTTACATCATATCCACCGGCTCTTATTCCCTCGACAAAATCCAGGTACATGTTTTCAGCAAAATCTCCACCTGCTGACCTAGTAAAAGATGGTCTCTTTCCTCTTCTGACATCACCATATAGAGTGAATTGTGAAATTACCATTATCTCTCCACCTACATCATCCAGGGATAGATTCATTTTACCTTCTTGATCTTCAAAAATTCTAAGTCCCAGTATCTTATCAATCATATAGTCTTTGTCTTTTTCAGTATCGGTATGTGTAACGGCAATAAAAACCAATAATCCGGAATTAATGCTTGAATATAGTTCTCCCTCTATAGATACTGATACTTTTTTTACTTTTTGTACGATAGCTCTCATATCACTGCGCCTTTACTCTAAATATCTTAACTGTTTCTTCAACAGACATTATTTTCTTAAATAGTTCATCAATTTGTTCTTTTTGTTTTATTTCAATTAATAAATCAATCATAAATGTCTTGTCTTTATTAATCCTTGCACTAAGATTTGCAATATTAAGCCCCATGTCTTGTATGATTTTCGAAATATTTGCCAAATACCCTACTCTATCATAGGCAAGTATATTAACATGTACATTGAAAAAACTCTCCTTAGTGGTATCCCATTCAACAGGGATTACTCTTTCTATGTCAATATTTGCCATATTCGGACAATCAGCTCTATGAATAGAAACTCCTCTGCCCCTGGTTATATAACCCAATATCTCATCACCCGGCACCGGATTACAACACTTTGCAAATTTAACTTCCAGATTGTCTATCCCTTCAAACCTTATCCCTTGAACCGATCTGGCTCTAGGTTTTACACTCTTACTTATGCTTATCTGATCTATATCTTCATCAGTCTTGTAATGCTCTTTATGAAGTTCTTTAAGTTTAGGTAGTATCTGGGTTAACGGAGTGCTGCCATATCCGATAGAGGCAAAGAGATCATCTAAATTGTTGAAACTAAGTTTCTTACCAATACCCTCCAGCCATTCATCCTTAAGGATTTCATTGAAGTTAAAACCTTGTCTTCTGACTTCCTTCTCCAGTGCATCTCTACCTTTAATAATGTTTTCATCTTTTTGAGCCTTTTTAAACCATTGTCTAATCTTGTTTCTGGCTTGTGGACTCTTTACAATTTTTAGCCAATCTATGCTTGGTCCTGAGGAACTCGGTGAAGTAAGAATCTCTACTATATTACCATTCTTTAGCTTTGTATTAATCGGTACAATCCTACCGTCAATTTTCGCACCAACACAGTGATTTCCAACAGCCGAGTGAACCCTATACGCAAAGTCGATTGGAGTAGATCCGGCAGGAAGTCCTATGACATCTCCCTTTGGAGAAAATACATAAACCTCATCGGAGAAGAAATCACCTTTCAAAGTTTCCATAAACTCTTTCGAGTCAGTCAGATCTTTCTGCCAATCCATTAAAAGTCTTAACCACTGCAATTTTTCATCGAAATTATCTTTTTTGCGTCCACCTTCTTTGTATTTCCAGTGAGCAGCAATACCGTACTCGGCAGTTTTATGCATGTCCCAAGTTCTGATTTGAACTTCGAAAATTTCACCTTTTGGACCAATTACCGTAGTGTGTAAGGACTGATACATATTTGCTTTAGGCATGGCAATATAGTCTTTAAACCTACCTTGTATTGGTTTCCATAACGAATGCACAACTCCAAGCACAGAATAACAGTCTTTAACCGTATTAACTATTACTCTAACCGCTGTTAAGTCGAAAATTTGGTCAAAAGTCTTTCCTTGCTTTTTAATTTTATTATAGATACCGTAAATACTCTTGGGTCTACCGGTGATATCGCATTCAAAGCCAAGCTCTGCAATGTTTTCACGAAGTATCTCCATAATCGAAGATATATATTCTTCCCTTTCAGCCCTCTTCATATCTATCATTTCAACTAATTCATAGTATGTTTCAGGCTCAAGATACCTTAAACTAAGATCCTCAAGTTCCCATTTTATGGTATTGATTCCTAGTCTATGAGCTAAAGGCGCATAAATTTCAAGAGTTTCAGTAGCTTTCTCGAATTGTTTAGCCTTGGTCATATATTCGAGTGTTCTCATATTGTGTAATCTATCTGCAAGTTTAATAATAATAACCCTAATATCATTAGCCATGGCCATTACCATTTTTCTTACATTTTCTGCTTGAGATTCCTGTTTGGACTTAAACTTTAGTCTCTTTAATTTTGTAACTCCATCCACCAATACGGCAATCTCATTGCTGAACTCATGTTCTATTTCCTCAAATGATATCTCAGTATCCTCTAATACATCATGCAGCATGGCGGCAATAATGGTTGCTTCATCCATATTTAAATTTATAAGTATCAGACTAACATTTACAGGATGTATAAAGTACTCCTCTCCTGAATTCCTTAATTGTCCTTCATGTGCATTTTTAGTAAAGTAATACGCCTTTTTTACCAATTTAGGATCGTATTCAATCTTGTTTTTATCCATCTCCATTAAAACACTTTCTAGTGAAAGTCTATCCATTACGCCACCTCCTTATTCATTTTTTACTTCTTAACTCTCGATTATATCAAATTTTCAACATTATTTCATCATCTTATATCAATTATCTGCAATTGAACGGTAATATTGCCTCTAAACTCGTTTATTTTAGGAAAATAAACCAAATCAATATAATTAGGCTTTCTGTTATTTGTCGAGTAACCGTTTGAAATTTGAGTGCCAAATCTATTTTGTAGATATTCTTCTATACTCGAAACATCTCCAAATCCGATACATTCAATTACTCTACCCGCCTTAGCAATATTTAGTTTTATGACATTTTTATTTTGGCCAAGTATTTGATAGTTTAATAGATCAAGGTTTTTATCTGCAAATACAGGTTTTGAGTTTCCTTTACCAAATGGCTCCAGTATGCTTAATTCATCGATAAAGTTCTCATCTACTTTCTCGGTCGGAAAAGCTACATCTATTGTAATCTCTCTTTGAAGCTCTTTTTTTGTGAGAAGACTATTCTCGTTTAAAAATTTCTCCAATGTCTTTAAATTATCCATCTCTAAACTTAAACCTGCAGCCATTTTATGCCCGCCGAATGATTTTAGGAGATGCTTGGCTTCAGTAAGCTTAGCATGCATATCATAAGTTTCGATGCTCCTGCCCGAACCTTTGATGATTCCGTGGTCTTTTGATTCGGCAAATACAATCGTAGGTCTATGGTATTTATCCTTCACTCTGCCTGCAACTATCCCAACAATACTCTCGTGAGCTTTTGAAGAGTAGACTACAATAATATCATTTTTATAGAGTTCCTTCTCTTCAATTTCATCAATTACACCATCTAATGTATCCTGTGTAATTGCTTTTCTCTCGTTGTTTAACCTGACCAATTCCATAGCATAATTTACTACAAGTTCTTCGTCTTCTTCCAGAAAAAGCTCTACTCCCAGTCTTGCAGTAGACAATCTACCCGAAGCATTTATACATGGTCCAAGTACAAAGCCCAGTGCATAAACGTCTACATCCTTGTTCCAACTATTTTGTTCTATCAATGAAAGTAGCCCAAGATTACTTGTATTGTTTATACGCTTAAGTCCTTCTACTACAATTACCCTATTCTCTCCAAGTAAATCTACTACATCACAAACCGTTCCCATCGCAACGTATTGTAATAATTCATACGACTCCTCAATGGGGATACCGACAGCTTCATTAATACCACATATGAGTTTGTATGCAACCCCAGCGCCGCATAATTCTTTGAAAGGATAATCGCAATCTAGTCTATGCGGGTTGATTACTGCATCGGCAGCCGGTAGTGACTGCTTATCGTCTTCGTCTATTTTAACCTGATGATGGTCGGTTATTATTACTTTTAAACCCTTGTCTTTTGCATAACTTACAGCTTCATGGGCACTTATCCCATTATCGCATGTTATAATCAAATCTACGCCATTTCTTATAGCAGTATCCACCATGGAAGTATTAATACCGTATCCGTCTTCTATCCTATCAGGAATGGCATATGTTATTCTATCATGCAGCACCTTTAAACCCTTTATCAGGGTAACAGTAGCTGAATTTCCGTCTTGATCATAATCACCGACTATGTGAATATGTTCATCTTTTTCAATTGAATCGAGTACAATATCAACTGCAATGTCCATATCCTTCATTAAAAACGGATCGTGAAGTTTATCTAAATCAGGATTAAGAAATTCATCAACTTCTGATTTAGTCGTAAGTCCTCTATTTGCCAATATGTGCAAAATCTCATCACTTAAATTTAAATCCTTCTTAAGTGATGAGATATTCTTGTTAAAAATCATCCAATTGTTCAATTTATATCCCGTACTTTCTAGATCATATTAAATATGAAATTTTTTGGTCTCAAAATTATTTTCGTCTTCGTTTACTTTTTCATTTGCTAAATTTTTATCGTCTTCAAATCGACTGTTTTCAGGATTCTCTTCAACCACTACATCCTTGGCATCAAATCCTGTAACTCTTTGATCCAGAATGCTCTCTTCTAAAGTTTTTGAAGTACCTGACCTAAGTTCACTTTCAGCAACAGCTATTTGTGCTCTTGCTTTTTCAAGGTCATTCTTAGTTTGTAGCAGCTCCTTTTCAAGGCTTTTAATCCTTCTGGATGCTTTGAATCTCTGAATAAAGTAAAATACCAGCATTATAAAAATACCCAGAGCTACACAGGATAATATCAGTATTGCCTGTGACATTTCGATTTTATTAAAGAACAGATCCACTATTATAACCTGGCTGTTTTTAAGTGCAAATACAGCTACCAATAATAGCATTAATAAGATAATTACCAATAAAACCATTTAATTTTCCCCTTCCTCAGTATCAAGTAGTGATAGAGATAATTCCAATCTCTTTTTCTCCATCTCACATCCCAGTTTATAAGGTTTAGTAATGGTTCCATTATTGTAATAGGCATTTGCATGACATCCGCCACTACAATAGAACTTTGCCCAACAGTCTCTGCAATCTTCCTTAGTAAAGACATTTGAAGATTTGAACACTTCCCTAAGTTCAGATTTTAATATACCTTCATTAAGATTACCCATAATAAACTTTTCATCACCGACAAATTGATGACAAGGGTAGATATCTCCTTCAGGAGTAACAGAAATGTATTCCGCACCTGCTCCGCAACCTACAGATCTCTTTGCCAAACAAGGTCCATCGTTCAGATCTATCACAAAGTGAAAGAATAAAAAGTCATCTTTTTCATTGATATCCTTATATAGTTTAGAAAACTCTTCATACTCTTTTAGGATTGCATCAAGATGCTCCTCTTTTAATGCATAAGGTTCTTTTTCCTCAGTTACTACAGGTTCAATGGAAACTTTTTTGAAGCCTAGATTGTAAAATTCTAATGCATCTTTAGAGAAATCCAGATTGTTTGAAGTAAAAGTACCTCTTACATAATAGTCTTTATCGCCTCTTTTAGCTATCAATTTTTTGAATTTAGGAACGATGATGTCATAAGACCCTTTATTATTAACAGTTGGTCTCATCAAATCGTTGACTTCACGTCTACCGTCCAGACTCATAACCACATTTGACATATGTTCATTAATAAAGTCTATTTTATCGTCATCGAGTCTAAGACCATTAGTAGTAATTGTAAATCTTATATTCTTATTATGCTTTTTGTTTAACTCTTTTCCGTAAAAAGTCAATTCTTTAACGACTTCAAAGTTTAATAAGGGCTCTCCTCCAAAAAAGTCAACTTCCAAATTTCTACGATTACCGGAGTTTTCCACCAAGAAATCCAATGCCTTTTTCCCGGTTTCGACATTCATTAGACTTCTTTCGCCGCTAAAGTCTCCTTGACCGGCAAAACAGTACTTACATCTAAGGTCACAATCATGTGATACATGAAGGCACATGGCCTTGATTATATTCTCCCTATTGTATTTGATGTCTTCAGCATCTACTTCATCCGAAAACAGACATCCGTCTTCGACTAGTCTTTTTAATTCACCATAGACTTCTCTAATAGTATTTTCGTCATATTCCGGAAGTTTTTCTAATATATAATCTACCCCATTATTGTAATAGTCAATCATGGAATAAGTCAGCTCATCAACTACAAATATACTTCCCGAAAAAATATCTAAGACTATAAATTTTCCATTAGACTCAAATTTGTGTATCTTTTTCATTAATCCTCCTAAAACAAAAAAATGGTGTTATACACCACTTTTTTTATCTGTCTGATTCATTAGACTCGCATTTTTGATTTCCTACTGTACAAGATGTTTTACATGCAGATTGGCATGAAGTTTGACATTCGCCACATCCTATATGTCTGGTAGTATCTTTAATATTTGATTTTTTAAGTACTTTAATATGTTTCATTAGAACCTCCTATAAGGTTAATTTATAAAATATTTTATAATTCCAAATGAAAAATAGCATTAAAGCTATTATTCATTATCTTCTTCAGTTTCTATAACGACTTCTTCCTCAACTGCTGCCCTTTTTTCCTCATCAGTTAGAAGTTTATAGACTGCTGATCTGGTAAACTCAATTCTTGTTTTTCCTGAAGTCTCGATAGTAATATAATCTGCTCCGGCTTTAATGATTTTACCTTTAATTCCACCGACAGTTAAAATCTCATCCCCTACTCTTAAACCACTTCTCATTTCCTGAACTTCTCTTTCTCTTTTCTTCTGTGGTCTGATCATGAAGAAATAAAGAAACACAAGTGCAAGTACTAGAGGTAGTAGCGATGCGAATTGTCCTAATTGTGGCATTTAATCACTCCTTTTTATTTTATCTAGATACCCAAAATAATAAAATCTATATCTTGAGAAAATACCTTTTACGCAAATAAAAAGCAATTAGATATTTTTTACAATCTTATACTATTATAACCTATTTTAATCGTTATATCCATATTTATTATAAAATTCTTCTTTATATTCTAAAAACCTATCTTCCTTAATCGCTATTCTGATGTTTTTCATCAAATCGGAAAGGAAGTATAGATTGTGAATTGTCAGAAGTCTTGACGCCAATATTTCATTAACATTGATGAGATGTCTAATATAAGCTCTGGTATGATTTCGACAAGCATAACAATTACAGTTTTCATCAATCGGTCTAAAATCTTCAGCATATTTTGCATTTCGTATTACTTTTCTTCCATTATAAGTCAAAGCCGTACCATTTCGTGCAATCCTGGTCGGCAATACGCAGTCTGCCATATCTATTCCATGTTCTACTGCTTCAAACAAATAGTCCGGCGAACCTACTCCCATCAAATACCTGGGCTTATCTGTAGGTAGAAAATCTGTTGTATATTCCAATATCTCAATCATTAAATCCTTGGGTTCCCCTACACTAAGTCCACCAATTGCATATCCAGGCAGATCAATATCAGTTGTAAGCTCTGCACTAAGTTTTCTTAAATCCTTGTACATCCCACCTTGAACTATCCCAAATAAAGCTTGATTTTCCTTTTTATGGTAATCTTTACATCTTTTTAGCCATCTTATAGTTCTGTGTAGAGAGTTTTCAGTATATTCATAATCAGCAGGATATGGCACGCATTCATCAAAGGCCATTATTATATCGGATCCTAGATCATTTTGTATTTCCATAGATTTTTCCGGCGAAATAAAATGTTTAGCACCATCAATATGCGATCTAAACTCAACGCCTTCTTCGGTTATATGTCTATTGTCACTTAAGCTGAATACTTGAAATCCACCACTATCGGTTAAAATTGGTCTATTCCAGTTCATAAACTTATGCAAGCCGCCGGCTTTTCTGATGATATCCTGACCAGGTCTAAGATATAGATGATAAGTGTTACCTAGTATTATTTGAGTGTCCATATCGTATAGTTCATCAACAGTCATGGTCTTTACTGTCGCTTTTGTACCGACCGGCATAAAAACAGGAGTTTCTATTTCACCATGAGCTGTATATATTTTACCTAATCTTGCTTTTGATTTCGTATCAGTTTTCTTTAATTCAAATTTAAAATTCATTTTTTCCAATCACCTCTACTAAATAATTAACATTGCATCACCAAAACTAAAAAATCTGTATTCATTTTTAATCGCTTCTTCATAAGCTTTAAAAACTCTCTCTTTAGTTGAAAATGCACTCACAAGCATCAATAGAGTTGATTTTGGAAGGTGAAAGTTAGTTATAAGTCCATCGATTACCTTAAATTCAAAACCTGGATATATAAATATATCTGTATTTCCACTCATAGGCTCGAGGACCTCTTTTCCCCTTATTGCAGACTCCAGTGTCCTGGTAGTTGTTGTACCTACGGAAATTATCCTTCTACCATTTTTCTTGGCATCATTGATGGCATCACAGGTAGTTTTAGGCAGATTAAAGTACTCGCTATGCATTTTGTGTTCACTTACATCTTCGACACTTACCGGCCTAAAAGTTCCTAAGCCTACATGTAGAGTGACATTGACTATTTTAACTCCCATATCTTCTATTTCTTTAATTAACTCAGGCGTAAAATGCAGTCCTGCAGTTGGTGCAGCTGCAGATCCATCTTGCTTGGCATATACTGTTTGATATCTATCTTTTTCTTGAAGTTTTTCTTTAATATAAGGAGGTAAAGGCATCTCTCCCAGTTCATCCAGTCTCTCCTCAAATATCCCCTCATACACGAATTCGACCAATCTGGTTCCATCATCGGTTATTCCTTTTACTTCGCAGCTCAATTCTCCATTGCCAAAATAAACGACAGAACCCATCTTCATCTTCTTGCCGGGTCTAACGAGCGCTTCCCAAAGATCCTTTTCAACTCTCTTAAGCATCAACACTTCAATGGTTTCCGTCTTATCTTTCCTATGACCGAATAATCTTGCTGGGATGACCTTTGTATCGTTGATAACAAGTACATCTCCAGGTCTTAAGATAGACTTTATATCATAAAACCTCTTATGCTCTATATCTCCTGTATCTCTTCTCAGTACCAATAGTTTGGATTTATCTCTTTTATCTATTGGATGCTGAGCAATTCTACTTTCTTCTAAATAAAAATCATAATCTTCAGTTCTCATTATTTCTCCATATATCTATAACCCAAATGCTCATAGGCTTTTTTGGTTAAAACTCTTCCTCTCGGTGTCCTGGTCAAAAAACCGATTTGCAATAAATAAGGTTCATATACATCTTCTATCGTTATACTCTCCTCGCCTGTTGACGCAGCAATTGTATCTATACCGACAGGGCCACCGCCAAAATTCTCGATTATCGTCTTAATTATTCTGATATCTGTATGGTCCAGTCCAAGCTCATCGATTTCTAAAATATCCAAACCTTCTTTACTCATTTCCTGATTGACATGACCATCACCCATAACTTCAGAATAATCCCTAACTCTCTTCAAAAGTCTATTGGCAATTCTAGGAGTTCCTCTAGACCTTTTAGCTATTTCAGAAGCTCCGAAATCGTCAATCGGTACGTCGAGAATCCCTGCACTTCTCTTGACAATGGTCTTAAGACTGTCTTCATTGTAGATTTCAAGATTCAATAGCACTCCAAATCTGTCCCTCAAAGGTGAAGAAAGTTGTCCTGCTCTGGTAGTGGCACCAATTAGCGTAAAATGATCTAAATCAATTCTAAGGCTTCTTGCACTAGGCCCCTTGCCTACTATTATATCAAGTGCAAAGTCCTCCATAGCGGGATACAAGACTTCTTCAACACTTCGATTAATCCTGTGAATTTCATCTATAAAAAGTACATCTCCAGTTGTCAAATTGGTAAGTATGCTGGCAAGATCACTAGGCCTTTCTATTGCTGGACCTGAAGTAATCTTTATATTTACTCCCATCTCATTTGCAATAATTCCGGCAAGAGTTGTTTTCCCCAGTCCCGGGGGACCATGCAATAGTATATGGTCAATTGGTTCTCGTCTTTGCTTAGCTGCCTTTATAAATATATTAAGTTTATTTTTTGCCTTATCTTGACCGATATAATCGGACATCCATCTGGGTCTAAGGGTAGTTTCTATCTCCTCATCTTCTCTAATCCCTGAACCTCCGATTATTCTTTCATTTTTATCCATTTTAAACTCCTTGTTTCAAATAAGAGATAAACCTATCTTGCAAGCCTGATGATACATTGTTTTATTATCTCTTCTATCCCCATGTTCTCAGTATTTAGAGATCTAATTATTTTTAATACATCACTTCTAATATACCCGAGATTTGTAAGTGCTTCAACTGCAGATTCAATTTCATCATCCATTTTCGTTATTTCTACTGTTTCAGCATCTTCTTTAAAGTTCATCTTTGCAATCTTGTCAGATAATTCTAAAATAATCCTGGATGCAGTCTTCTTTCCAACTCCGGGTGCTTTTGTAAGAATATTGATATCATTTGTACGAATTGCCTTTGAAATGGTAGAAACGGAAAGTGAAGATAGTATGCCAAGTCCGATTTTGGGACCGATGGAACTAACGGTAGTTAAGAGTTTAAACATTTCCAATTCTTCATCATCATAAAAACCATAGAGCAGAATTGCGTCTTCCCTTACTACCATATGGGTATGAACCAGATATGTTTCATATAGTGTAAAGTTTGATATAGAATATGAAGAAGTATTAATTAAATAGCCAATCCCATTGTTATCCAGCACTATATAATCTTCACCAATACGTTTTATATCACCAATTATGTAATCCAGCATTTTTTCTCCTTTTATTTCCTATTTCATCCTATATAAATCCTTAAACCTAAGTGAAAAGCTGTGACAAATTGCTATTGCCAATGCATCAGCAGCGTCATCGGGTTTTGGGATTTGTTTCATATTCAATATCATTTTAACATTTTCTTGTATTTGATGTTTTTCTGCTCTTCCGTAGCCAACAATGGCTTGTTTGACTTGTAGCGGAGTATATTCATAAATGTCCAAGCCTTTGTTCACACCGGCCAGAATCTCAACTCCGCGCGCTTGACCAACCGTTATTGCCGTTTTCACATTCTTGTTGAAGAATAACTCCTCAATAGCCATCTCATCGGGTTTATGTTCATCTATTATATCTATTAACTCTTCGTATATTACTCTAAGCCTCGTAGGTATATCTGACTTGGAAGAAGTTGTTATACAGCCATATTCGAGCATATTAAGTTTATTGCCATCGACTTCTATCACCCCATATCCGACAATGGCTATCCCGGGGTCTATTCCCAATATTATCATAAATATCTCCTTAATTTTAAAAATCTCTCCTCGGAGAGATTTTTATCATTAATACCTGTTTAATACTCTGTCATTGATACCATACCAATATGATGATCTATAAATCCTTAAAATACTTTTGATATATGATGTCATAAGTTTTTGATAAATATTGGTTAATTCAGGTATGGTAAGAAATTCTTCATCATTTACTATTTTATCGCTATCATTATAGCTTATCATCAACTGTCTATCTAAATTATCATTTATTGAGTAGATCTTTTTCTTTATAACTTTTTCACAATAAGTAAATGCTATTCTCTTAATTCTGTCATTTAAGATATTGTCTGAATCAAGATGATTGTACAATTCATTTCTGAGTTTTACTACATCCGGGTTTTTTGATTCATTAAATAGTATCGACTTCTGACATATATCTTCCAGAGGCAAGGTCTTTACTGCCAAGCTCTCTAATTTATTTGCCCATTCATCTTCTTGATATCCGCTTGAATAGGACTCTATATAAATCGAAAGTTCAAGTCTGTTGACATCGTCATTTATCAATTTATTTACAGTTCTTATAATCAAATCCCTATCTCTTCTGTACTTAAGAGTCCTCTTAAGAGATCTCTTTATGCTCGTCATACAGATATACTTGGGTCTTAACTTCTTTAATCTGACTTCGTTTTCAAGCATTGAAAGAAGCAGATGCATCGAGTTTAAGTCATTATTATATAAAAAGTTGTATTCCAGACTTTTATGTAGCTTTTTAATATTTTTAATTGGTAGTGCCATCTGCTCTCCTCCTAGCTGTTATATCATTATACTACAAAATTAAATAAATTTCTTGTATTTTTAATCTATTTTCTTATTAAACAATTAAAAAAATTAACACAAATTATATTTAATCTAGACATAACAGTAGGAAATGGACAAAAAAAGCGTCTAAAATGAATTTCATTTTTGACGCATAATATACTAAAATACAAATGCTTTTTGTATATTTCTTTCCAGATTGTATAGTTTTATTGTATCTAGAACAAAATATGACATTCTAAGATTTAAATTAAAAGCAAATTGTAAATCTTGATCATAGCCCGGATTCATAGAATATTCATCTATTACTCTGTTGACAAAATCAAGGACTATTTGATTTATGTCGAATTTTCCATTTTCATCGGTTCTAAGTTCAATATCTTCAATACCGTTTATTTTAAATTTGTATCCTTCTGCAATCTGATTAAGTTTCTTTTCATAGCTAATATGTTTTATCATAGCTTCTTGAAAAGTCCATCTTTCATAATGTGGTCTGCAGACAAAATCAGAAAGGTAATGTGAAATTATACCCAGTTTTCTGCTAAAGAGCTTTTTTGATAAACCATCAAAAATCTCATTATCTATATCTATAAATCTACCTAAGAAAATTAATTTCTTTATTTCATTTACTATAAAGTCTAAGCTTTCATCAGCATAATGTCTATGAAGCTTGTATTTGGGATTATAATCAGGAGCTACCGAACCCCACACAAATCTTTTTTCATCTAATTCTATATTATATAATCTTGAAATTTCTTTGTTGATATTTCTTGCTATTTCTTTATGTGTTTCTGCAAATATTTCAACCACATCCTTTCGCAATCGCTCTAAGAATATAATAAACGGAAACAAAAGTCAAGAAAATTTACATTAATTTTAGATTAATTTCTATGTGATATTATACATTGAGATGCTTCATTTCATAACATTCACACTTGGTAATACGATGGTTATTATTGATATTTCCTTCACATTTATTCATAAATAAAAAGGCTATATCATGTACTTTATATAGCCTCCTATTTTACTTCATTAAAAATCATCAAAACGCATACAATTTAGATGGTATTTAGTGAATTGTTACATTTTTTTAATAATTTATCTACTTATTAGGTTTTTCGAAATCACAATTTTCGTTATTACAAACTATGAAATCACCATATCTATTTTTCTTTCTAGTCAATAAATCATTACACTTAGGACATCTTTCGCCGGTCGGTTTATTCCAAGAAGCGTAATCACAAGATGGATAATTGCTGCATCCATAGAACAATTTACCTCTCTTGGAAATCTTCTCTACTATTTCATGACCACATTTTGGACATTCCACACCAGTTCCGATTATTATGGATTTTGTGTATTTACATTCAGGAAAGCCTGAACATCCAATGAATTTTCCATTTCGTCCCGTTTTTTCGACTAGATTTTTACCGCATTCCGGACATTTTTCATCCAGCACGACATCTTCTATCTTATAGTCTCCTGAATCCTTAATGGCCTTATCCAAGAGTACTTCGAATCCTGAATAAAAATCTGATATAAGTTTTTTCCAATCTGTTTTCTCATCGACAATATCATCCAGTCCTCTTTCCATCTTGGCAGTAAATTCTTCATTTACTATCTCTGAGAAATGTTTAGCTAAAAGGCTGTTGACATTTTCTCCAATCTGGGTGGGTACAAATTGTTTATTCTCCAATTCCACATAAGCCCTGGACAGAAGGTTTTTTATTATCGACGAGTATGTGCTCGGTCTGCCTATTCCATCTTCTTCAAGTGCTTTAACTAATGAAGCTTCGGTATATCTTGCTTTCGATTTAGTAAAATGCTGGTTTTTCTCAATTTTTTTGGGTTTTAATACTTCACCGATTTTAAACTCCGGTAATTCAGACTGTTTTTCAGCAGTTGTCCAAATCTTCATAAACCCGTCAAACTTCATTATATTTCCACTGGTTCTAAATAATCTGTCGTTTGAGTTGAATTTGACCGTAGTAACTTCATAAATAGCTTGCTTCATCTGCGATGCAACAGTTCTATTCCAAATCATCTCATAAAGAGCGATCTGATCTTTTGAAAGGTATTTCTTTAATGATTTTGGATCTCTGTATATTGAACTTGGACGAACAGCTTCGTGAGCATCTTGAGAACCGGCTTTCTTTTTCTCGAAGGTTCTGCCGCCATTTGAGTATTTTTCACCATAATTACTAACGATGTAATTCTTTGCTTCACCGACTATTGCAGAAGAAAGCCTCGTTGAATCCGTTCTCATATACGAAATTAAACCCACTGTTCCTTCCTTACCTATGTCCACACCTTCATAAAGCTGTTGTGCAACACTCATAGTCTTGGAAGTGGAAAAGTTTAATCTTTTATTTGCCTCCTGCTGTAGTGTACTTGTGGTAAATGGCATAAAGGGATTCTTCCTTCTGCTTTTTTTCTCAATATCAAATATTTCAAACTTGTTTGCATCAAGTCCTTTTATGATGGCTTCAGCACTTTTGGAATCCGTGATTCTATTTGTTCTCTTTTCTTTTCCATCCACCAACTCACCATAGTAAGCTGACTTGAAATCTATATTTGATTTATTAAAAAGAGCTTCAATACTCCAGTACTCTTCCGGTACAAAGTTTCGTATCTCTTCTTCTCTATCACAGATTAATTTTAATGCTACTGATTGAACCCTACCTGCTGATAGTCCGTTCTTAATCTTCTTCCAGAGAATCGGTGACAATTTATATCCTACGATTCTATCCAGAACCCTTCTGGCTTGCTGAGCATTAACCAACTGCATATCGATTTTTCTTGGATTCTTTATTGAATGCTTTACGAAGTCCTTGGTAATCTCCTTAAATTCAACTCTATTAGCCTCTTCTATATCCAAACCCAACAAATACGCTAGATGCCATGATATAGCTTCTCCTTCTCTATCGGGGTCGGTTGCAAGATAAACTTTTTTTGCAGCTTTTGCTTGTTTTTTTAACTCATTTATCTTGGGCGCTCTACCTCTAACATTTATATACTGAGGTTCAAAATTATTCTCAATATCAACACCTATTTTGCTTTTAGGTAAATCCCTCAAATGTCCGACAGTTGCAACGACTTTGTACCTGGATCCCAACATTTTACTTATGGTCTTTGCTTTTGTCGGCGACTCTACTATTACTAAATTATCTGCCAATATTATCTCCCCGTTCCAAATTATATAAAATCAAAATACTATATTCCATTTATTATCTATTTCGGTTGCTATCCCTTTTAATTCCAACATCGTAATTACACTCATCAATAGACTTATAGGCATATTCACAACTTGACTGATTTCATCAATGCTCATAGGTTTAAGAACAATAACTTCGTATACCTTTTTTTCATTCTCACTAAGTCTTGAGAGATCTTTGTCTATCATCTTAATATTCTCACGTATTTCTTGGAAGCTCAGGAAGCTCGTCTACAATATCCATTACATCGGTAATTATTTTTGCACCGTCTCTAATTAAAGCATTTGTGCCCTTGCTGTAAATACTGTTGATATTTCCGGGCAAGCTAAAGACTTCTTTCCCTTGAGTAGCTGCATAGTTTGCAGTTATTAAGGTGCCTGATTTCTCTTTGGCTTCAATTATAATCAAACCTAGAGCTAAACCTGATATTATTCTGTTCCTCAATGGAAAGTGATAAGGCAGTGGCGGTGTCTCAAGTCTGAATTCAGAAATAATTGCACCATTTCCATTTATTATATCATTATAAACCCCTTTATTGGATGCAGGGTACACCATATCTACACCACAGCCAAGTACAGCTATCGTCTTCAATCCTGACTTTATTGCAGTGGTATGTGCTATTTTATCGATACCTAAAGCCAGCCCCGAAATTATATTAACTCCGTAATCACTAAGATCCGATACGAGCTTTTCAGCAGCCCATTTACCGTAATCGGTACACTTTCTCGAACCTACAACTGCCAGCCCCGGTCTTTTGTCTTCAAGACAACCTTTAATATACAACAGCTTTGGACTGTCGTCAATACACCTAAGTATTTCCGGATATTCTTTATCATAGATTGTCGTGTACGAAATATCATTTGAATGCATGTAATTTACATATCTATCCAAATCAAATAATTTTGATTCTTGAATTATTTTTTCTTTAATTTTTGACTCAATTCGAATTTCCTCATTGAGATTTTTTACATCATCAATAATTTTAAAAGGATCTTCAAATTTTTGAGTTATATATTTTAACTCGTCATGATTTAAACCAATGGCATTTAAATAAAGTAATGATTCACCCTTTGACATCAGTTACCCCCAATACTTATTGTCTAGACTCCGATAACGTATAGCCTCCAAGATATGTGTTTCTGTTATATCCTCAGAAGAATCCAGATCAGCTATAGTTCTGGATATTTTTAGTATCTTGGTAAAACTTCTCGCTGAGAAATTATACTTATCAAAAGCCATAGAAACTATTTTTTCAACATTTGGTGATAGCTTAATATATTTTTTTATTTGTCTGGAACTTAGTCTGTCGTTATTAATTATCTTTTCATCTTTATACCTTTTTATTTGTATATCTCTCGCTCTATTGACCCTTTGTCTAATTTCATCTGAACTCTCTCCATTTGCCCTGTCGGAAAGTTCTGAAAACTGAACGGGAGATACTTCAATATGTATATCAAATCTATCCAGTAACGGTCCGCTTATTTTATTTAAGTACTTCGATATCATCTGATTTGTACATGTACATTCAACCAGTGGATTTCCATGGTTTCCACATGGGCATGGATTCATCGATCCTATCAGCATAAAATTGGAAGGATAGGTTAGAGTCGCATTTGCTCTTGATACAGTTACAATTCCATCCTCCATAGGTTGTCTTAATACTTCAAGTACATGCTTACTGAATTCCGGTAACTCATCCAGAAAAAGTACTCCATTATGTGCCAAACTCACTTCTCCCGGTTTCGGTATCCTTCCACCACCTATCAAAGATACAGCTGATGCAGTATGATGTGGTGCTCTAAACGGTCTTTGTTCCACAAGTCCAACTTCTCCAAGTAATCCGCTTATGGAGTAAATTTTAGTACATTCTATAGACTCTTCAAAACTTAAGGATGGCAGTATGGTCGGTAATCTCTTTGCCGCCATAGTTTTACCTGCACCGGGGGGTCCGATTATTAAAACATTATGCCCTCCCGCAGCTGCTACTTCAAGTGCTCTTTTTAAGTCCTCTTGACCCTTAATATCACTAAAATCCAAATCATAAACTATCTCTTTTGAATCAAAGTTTAAGTCGGAAATATGTACCTCCAATAACTTTTCCCCATTTAGATGATCTACAATTTGATTTAAACTGTCTGCAGGATATAGATTTACATCCTCTACTAGAGAACATTCTCTCGCATTGTCTCTTGGAATTATAAAATCCCTATACCCCCTTTCTCGCATCGCTATAATCATTGGCAATGCACCTTCTATAGGCATTAAACGTCCATCAAGTGACAATTCTCCAATAAAAATTAATTCCTTTTTAATCTCCGGAATTATTACTCCTATAGCATCCAGAACTGCAATAGCGATTGCAAGATCAAGTTGAGATCCTTCTTTCTTTAGAGTAGCCGGTACCAGATTTATTGTGATCCTTCCCAGTGGAAATCTATGTCCTGAATTAACTATTGCCGATCTTACCCTTTCCTTTGATTCCTTAATCGAAGTGTCAGGTAAACCGACTATTGTAAAATTAGCCAACCCCTTTGCGATATCAGCTTCAACTTCTATATCATATCCATCAAGTCCCATAAGAACACATGTAGTTAATTTTGAATACATATATACCTCCATTAAGTCATTACCTTTAATCTTAACAAATTTACTAATTTTCTGCAATTTGCGAATATAGCATTGCATGCATATTACTCTAATATTTTATTATCTTTCTTAAATAAATTTTACACGGAAATGATTTAAATCAAAAAAATCCACTAGATAAATCTAGTGGATAAAATCTCTAAGTACTATTTTTTCTTAGAGTCTATTAACTTTGCAATTTCCTCTGTAAACTCTATACTGCACCATGGTACTCCATCTTCGTTACATACACCTTCAGCCATCTCATAAAGACCTCTTTTTTCAGCTTCTTCACTTAGCCAATCGGTCATTTCCTTGCCACTTAACTCATATTCATCAGGATTTAAATTACTTACTGAATCATTGATAATTTTTATTACATCTTCTCTTTTCATTTTATACCTCCTTGATTATCGAATAAAAAAATTATTCTCTAATCCTTATATACCCATATATTTAATTAAATATCACATCTTATTAATATCTTATAAAAAATGGGTCAAGGTTTTAATATAGTTTTAAACATAAGGAAATGCATTATCAAGATAATTAATATCACCTGAGTTAGAATATATCTCACAAACATCAAATCTTGGCTGCATATCCGTTAAATTCTTTGTCTTCATGTATATCTCTGCTGTGCAAATTATCCTTCTTCTTTGGTCGGGACTGACAAACTCTGAAGGAGCTCCAAATGCATCCGATGACCTGGTCTTTACTTCGATAAATACGAGTATATCACCTTCGACGGCAATAATATCAATCTCACCCATAGGTATCCTGTAATTCCTGTCTATTATTAACATTCCTTTTTTCGTCAGATATTCAACTGCAAGATCTTCGCCCCTCTTACCGATATCTAAACTCATCAGTCCATCCTCTTTAGAATCTTTTCAAGAAAACTCATCCTGTGTATTGGTGTAATTCCAAATTCGTCTATTCCTTTAATATGCGCTGCTGTTCCGTAACCCATATTCGTTTCAAATGAATATCCTGGATATTGCTTGCTAAAATCTATAAATAACGAGTCTCTATATACCTTTGCTAAAATCGAAGCACAGGCAATATTATAACTGATAGAATCTCCTCTAATTAAAGCCCTTTGTGGAAATGAAGTGTCTATTTCTTCCAAATCAATCAGTACTATTTCAGGATTTAATCTATAATCCAACACTAAATTTTCCAGAGCCATTTTCATAGCAACCCTGGTTGCCTGTTTAATATTAATGTTGTCAATTGTTTTTTCATCAACTATGCCAATTCCGTAAGCGAGTGCCGATTTGCGGATCTCAGCATCTAATCTTTCTCTCTTTTTTTTAGATATTTTTTTCGAATCATTGACATCGACTATTCTATTGTCACCGGGCATAATAACGGCAGCTGCAACGACAGGACCTGCCAAACAGCCCCTTCCAACTTCATCAATGCCGCAAACAAGTCTTTCTACTATATCATCCTCAATACAATATTCCATCGCTAACCCTCTCAAGTGTTATTCTTCCAATCATTGCGCTTCTAAACTCAGTTAAAATTATCATAGACACCTTGGTATAGTCTAATAGTCCACCTCTTAAAAGTGCACCTCTTTTCCTTGCGATTTCTTCCATGATTTCCAAAGGACTCAAGCCGTCGGTTTCAATCTTGTATCTGTCTTTTAATAGCTTTGGATTAATCGAGTTAATCCTTTCTATTAGCTTAAGAGCGATCTCCTCCGTATCCAGTATTGTATCCTCAATTGCACCTGTATAAGCCAGGTTTAGTCCCACTCTTTTATCTTCAAATTTTGGCCACAGTACTCCCGGAGTATCGAGCAATTCAAGTCCGTCTCTGGATTTAATCCATTGATTTGATCTTGTAACACCCGGTTTATTTCCCACCTTTGCTCCACGTCTACCGGTTAGTGTATTGATAATCGTTGATTTACCGACATTTGGTATTCCTACGATCATCATTTTTATAGTCTCGTCTATAATATTTCGTCTTCCGTCTCTTGCTCTTTTTTCTGTTAGTTGAAGTTCTGAAACTTGTTTTAATTTTTCAAGCCCCTTATTTTTAAGTGCATCTACGATTAGAACCCCGTATCCTTTGGATTCAAAGTACTTTTTCCAGTTAGCATTTTCATTGGGATCTGCCAGATCCGCTTTATTTAATATTATTATTCGGGGCTTATCGCCAATTAAACTATCTAACTTAGGATTCCTACTGCTTAGCGGTATTCTTGCATCGATAATCTCTACAATAATATCTACGAGTCTAAGCGATTCTTTAAGTTTATCGATAGTTACTTTCATATGTCCCGGATACCAGTTAATATTCATGTATACCTCCAAATAAAAAAATTGGGACAAGTCCCAATTTTTAATATGCTTTCTTTTCTTTAACTTTAGCTGCCTTACCTTGTCTTTCTCTTAGGTAATTTAACTTAGCTCTTCTTACTTTACCACGTCTTAAGATATCTAATTTTTCAATTCTAGGTGAGTGGATTGGGAATGTTCTTTCTACTCCAACACCATATGATATTCTTCTTACTGTAAAAGTAGCTCTAGAGTTTGTACCTTGTTTTTTAAGTACGGTACCTTCAAATGTCTGGATTCTCTCTCTTGTACCTTCTTTGATTCTGTAGTGTACTCTAACAGTATCTCCGGTATTGAAATCCAGTTTATCTTCTCTAAGTTGAGCATCTTCAATTTGTCTTATAATATCCATTTGTAAAAACCCTCCTTTTCTTACAATGTTCATACCCTTACAACCGAGCAGAGGAACACCCGTTTTACATGCCTAAATAGTATAACATATATATTTACTAAATACAATAATTTTTAATTATATATCCAATAAAAATCTTTTATCATATTTAGATTGGCTTTCTTATCATATACCATGGTTTGACCTCATGATCTATTTTTAGTTTAATAATCTGTTGTGCATGAGGTGCAGATTCTATGTCCTTGCCATTTTTATCTTTCATCTCTACTACTTCGTAATCAAAATGCTCTATATTCGGTCCAAAGATTTCTAATTTATCTCCGACTTCAATTTTATTTCTCTGTTCGACAGTTGCCATCTTGGATTCAATATCATAATCCAATACGACACCTACAAAGTCATAATTCCTTATATAGGATGAAGATCCGTAAATCTGTGCATTCTCATCGGGCTGTTCATAAGTAAACCCGCTTGTGAAATCTCTATGAGAAGCTTTTCTTATTTCAGTAATTAAACTCTGAGCAAGTTCCGGAGTAAGTCTGTTCTCATAGTATGCATCTACAGCCATTCTATACGACCTTACGACCGTTGCAACATAGTATTGACTCTTAACCCTACCTTCTATTTTAATGCTGTCCACACCTGTTTTGAGGACTCTATCTAAACCGTCCAGTAGACATAGGTCTTTTGAGTTTAGTATAAAGGCTCCGCTTTCATCCTCCGAAATCGGAAAATACTCACCAGGTCTTTTTTCTTCTACCAGACTGTATTTCCATCTACAAGCATGCGCACAATCTCCAAGGTTAGCATCTCTACCTACCATATAATTACTCAATAGACATCTACCGGAATAAGATATACACATTGCCCCATGTACAAACATTTCTAATTCCATATCATCCGGTATATTTTGTTTTATTTCGCTTATCTCGTCAAGTGATAATTCTCTTGCGAGTATCACACGTCTTAAACCATAATCATACCAAAAGTTTACAGTTTCATAATTTGTTACACTTGCCTGTGTACTTAAATGAATCGGCAGAGTCTTGGTAATTCTTCTAATAATCGATACCATACCCGCATCTGAGACTATAACTGCATCTACTCCGATTTCTTCAAGCGTTCTTACATATTCCCCAATACCCACCAAATCGGAATTATGGGGAATTATATTCATAGTGATATATATCTTCTTTCCTCTGCTATGACAATACTCGGTTGCTTCTTTTATCTGATCATCAGTGAAGTTTTTAGATGCAGTTCTAAGACCAAAGTTTTTTCCCGCTAAATAAACTGCATCGGCGCCGTATTCTATCGCCGTTTTAAGTTTTAACAAATCTCCTGCAGGAGCCAATAATTCTACTTTTTTCAAATTTATTTCCTTTCCGGTTCAATTTCCAATTCTTTTAAATCTATCTTAGTTATTGCCACTCCGTCACCTACCGGTAATACAGAAGTGCTTAGGCCTTTGGTATGAGTTAAAAATTCCAAATAATTTCTCATAGCTCTTACTAGAGTTCTAGCTCTTCTATTGACCAGTTCATCATTTGCTATAAGGCCTTTAAATAGTACATTGTCAGAAATGATAAGTGCATTATCATTGACCAGATTTAAACATTTATCAAAATACTCCCTGTAGTGACTTTTAGCTGCATCTATAAATACCATATCATATTTTTCTTTTAAATTATCTAATACATCACTTGCATCTCCATAATGCAGAAATATTCTATTATCATATCCGGCTTCTGCTATATTTAGTTGAGCCACACTAAGGTTCTCTTCGTCAATATCTATGGTATCAATAATCACATTAGATGAAATCTTAGCCATTGCAATTGTAGAATATCCGATAGCTGTTCCAATCTCGAGAATCCTCTTTGGATTTTTTAAATTAACCATCAGTTCAAGAAGTGCTAATGATTCCCTTTCTATTATTGGGACTTCATACCTGGCTGCATACTCCTCTAAACTCAATAAAAAGGGGTCTTGATCTGAATAAAGACCCCTTAGATAATCTACTATATATGGTTCGCAAATACCCGTCATTATTATTCGTCCAATTTTATTGATTCAACTATGATTTTATTTATGTCTTCAAACATTTGAGAAAATCTAAGTTCAGCTATTAAAAACTTTGAGATTTCCGAGTTCATCATCAATGCATTTTGAAGAGTTTGAATTTTCTCAAGTTCTTCAGGATTTTGATCATCTTTACCATAGTTCTTTAATTGAAAATCTATAACTTTTGCCCTAAAGTCCTCAATCATTTCCTTATGCTTTTCATTTTGCATAACTTCAGCATTTAATTTTTTATATTCTTGAAACTCTTCCGAATTTTTAAGTTCACGTGCCAGCTCATGAGCCTTATCATATATATTCATAAATACCTCCAGATTAAACTTCCATGATTATTGGTAAAATCATTGGATTTCTCTTTATTTCATGATATAGGAACCCTTTCAGTGCATCTCGTATATTGTATTTTAAAGTTCCCCAATCCGTTATATTTTTATCTCCACATTTTTCCAGTGTTTTCTCTACTACTTTTTTAGCATCGTCCATTAGATCTGTTGATTCTTTTACATACACAAATCCTCTTGAGATTATGTCAGGACCTGCTATTACAGACTTATCCTGTTTATCTATGGTGATGACGACGACTAAAAGACCATCTTCAGATAGATGTTTTCTGTCTCTTAAGACGATATTCCCAACATCTCCTACGCCAAGTCCATCTACAAGTACATTGCCTGCCTGTACTGTTCCTGCAATATTAATGCCCCTGTCATCCAATTCAAAAATCGTACCATTAGCTCCAAGAGCAATATTCTTTTCCTCCATACCAAGCTCTACAGCAAGCTTAGCATGCAGTTTTAGATGTCTTTGTTCTCCATGAACCGGTATGAAGTATTTAGGTCTTACAAGTGTGTGTATTAACTTTAATTCTTCTTTAAATGCGTGACCGGATACGTGTACATCAGCCAAGGCTTGATATATTACTTTAACCCCGATTTCAGTAAGTTTGTTTAATACATTAAAAACTGTTTTTTCATTTCCCGGTATTGGTGATGCTGATATTACAACAGTATCTTCAGGTACGAGATGAACCTGTCTATGATCTCCATTTGCCATTCGTGACAATGCTGACATTGGTTCTCCTTGACTGCCTGTAGTCAGTATTACCACCTGATCTCCCGGATATTTATTTACATTATTAATATCTATAATAGTTCCGTCTTTTACATTTAAATAACCGAGTTCCAGTGCAACTCCAATGGTGTTTACCATAGATCTTCCTGAAATAGCTACTTTTTTTCCAAAATACTCGGATGCCGAGATTACCTGCTGAACTCTATGAAGGTTTGAAGCGAATGTTGCTACAACTATTCTAGACTCAGCTCTCGCAAATATATCTTTAAAAGTTTCTCCAACATGTCTTTCACTCATGGAGTATCCTTCTCTTTCAATATTTGTACTGTCTGCCAGCAGTGCCAATACACCTTTATCACCTAGTGTGGCCAGTCTTGGCAGATCCATTAAATCTCCGTCAATTGGAGTATAATCAATCTTAAAATCTCCCGTAAAAATTACCATACCTACCGGTGTATCTATTGCAAAAGATACGCTGTCCGGTATAGAATGTGACGCTTGAACCGGTTCAATTTTAAAAACACCTAGTTTAAATGGAGTGCCTGCATGAATCTCATTTAAACAATCTGTATTCAGTTTATGCTCCTGAAACTTATTCTTTAATAAACCAAGTGTCAGTCTGGTACCGTATACGGGTATATTCAATTTCTTTAATACATAGGGTATAGCTCCAATATGGTCCTCATGACCATGCGTAATTATCAGCCCTTTTATTTTCTTCGTATTTTTTTCCAGATAACTAATATCCGGAATTACTATATCTATCCCCAACATGTCTTCATCAGGGAATGTCAATCCACAATCGACTATTATTATATCATTACCGTATTCAACCACGGTCATGTTTTTCCCTATTTCAGCTAATCCTCCCAAGGGAATTATTTTTAACTTTTCTTTACTTTTTTTACTCACAAATTTCTCCTTCTTCGTTGCAATTCTTACAAATACCATAAAACTTTAATTCATGATTTTCTATTTTGAAACCATGACTTTCTTCAATTTTTTTCTCTACTTCATCCAGTAAATCCACTCTAACTTCTTCAACTCCTGAACATTTTGAGCAGATTAAATGGTGGTGGTGATGTCCTTCAAGTTCTTCAACCAGTTCATATCTAGCACCACTATCATCAATATTTAATTTTTGTACAATACCAAGATTGTCGAATAATAATAAGGTCCTATACACTGTCGCAATCCCAATATTCTCATTTTCCTTTTTGACATACTTGTGGATCTCTTCCGGTGTTAAGTGTTCTTCATTGTAACGCTCCAGTATTTCAAATACCAGTTTTCGTTGTCCTGTAGCTTTGTATCCTGCACTTTGCATTATCTCTTTTGCTAATTTAAAATCCATTACTACCTCTCTTACTGAAGTTTCTCATTTTTCAATTCTTCATAAACTTCAACTGCATCTTCAAATTCATTGTCATCATCTATACTTACCAAGACCAGTTCACCATCCGCACCGTACTCAATCCTCAATATCATGGTTGTGTCGTCGTGGTCCTCAACCGGCATTAGTACAGCATAGTCATTATCATCCATTCCGAAGGTATCAATAACTTGAAACTCTTCTATTTTGCCGGATTCGTCAATTAATTCAATTTTGTTCATTTTAACTCCTATCTAAATATGTCTGTAAAATATAAGTCGCAGCTATCTTGTCGACATATTTTTTTCTATTTTCTCTACGTACTTTGGATTCTATTAAAACTTTATTTGCCGAAACAGTTGTTAAACGTTCATCTTGGTATATTAACTCTATACCGGATTTATCTCTCAATCTGTTGGCAAAATTCATAACCCTTTGTGCTTGCGGTCCAATGGTATCATTCATGTTTTTAGGCATTCCGACTACGATTAATTCAACATCATGCTCTAAAAGTATTTTTAAAACCACATCTAAATCATCGTCAAGCTTAGTTCTTCTAAGCGTGGTTAGTCCTTGAGCAATAATCCTCATTGGATCACTAATGGCTATTCCTATTGTTTTATCACCTACATCCAAACCTGCAACTCTTTTCATTTTTTCACTCTTTCAAAACTAATTAAAATTTGTAAATCAATTTAATAAACTAATAATCTAAATTACTTTAATGCAAAAATCAGGACAATAATTAGCACAATAACCACATAGAATACAATTTTTTGTTACATATGCATGTCCATTTATAAGCTCTATTCCATTATGTCTACACATCTCGACACATTTTGAGCAACCCCGACAATAATCCGCAACTATTAGACGCCTTTTTACTTTACTTAAAGAGTCTCTAAACCTCTCGGGGTATTTACCTGTACCTACTAAAATAATATTACAGTCTACTTCATCTTCAGATTGCATGCCAATAGCATAGGAGTCGATTGCTTCGATATTCCTAATAAAATTGACAGCTTTTTCTACTTCCGGAATATGGTGGCCACCTCCTAGAACCTTCATTGCATAGATCCCTTTTCCTCTTTTATGTGCGATATCTATGGCATCGAGCATTTCATCTCTGGTCCCGTCAAGTATCCCCAATCCGGTATAGTTTATCATAGGATGTATGATATCGAGATTATCATACATATTGAATCCGTGAACTCCACTTATTTTGTGAGTTGATATTCCTATAGCTCTGATAATCCCTTTTTGTTTTTGTTTTTCAAAATACTCAATGGCTTCATAATGCCCTTTTATGGTATGAACAGACTCCTGTTCATGTAACAAAAATATATCTATGTAATCAGTTTCAAGTTCCCTAAGTGCATTTTCAAGACTCTTGCGAGCTCCTTCGGCATCATAGGCATATGTCTTAGTAGCTATGATATAATTTTGTCTTCCAATTAGTTTTAAAGCCTTATTTATGTAATTATAATTATCGTATAGTTCTGCAGTATCGATAAAGTTTACACCCTTGTCATAAGCATACTTAATAAGCTTTGAACCATCTTCAATGGAAAGATTCCCTTGGAAAGGAGTAATCGTAAGGGAACCAAAACAAAGCTTAGAAACAACGATATCAGTACTGCCCAATTTAATATATTCCATAATTAACATATTCGGGAATAGAAATCTATTCCCGAATTCCTTAGTTTATTTTACTCTAGCTTCCAGATAACAATCTAAAAGTTCATCCAGCAGCTCATCTCTATCGATTTGTCTAATCATATTTCTTGCATTTTCATGACTGGTAATATATGTCGGATCACCTGATAAAATGTACCCGATAATTTGATTCTTAGGGTCGTATCCCTTTTTTTCCAACGCTTCATAAACAGACTTAATGATGCCGGAAATTATGACTGATTTTTCCTTTGGCGCTTCAAATTTCATAGTTTCGTTAAATTTATCGTTCACAGTCGCATCCTCCTACTAATTATTACTTGTTTATACCCATTTCTATTAATTTGATAACAGTATTTAATGCTTCTCCTATTTTAGATACATCTTTACCACCGGCAGTAGCGAAATCCGGTCTTCCGCCTCCATTACCGCCTGCTATCTTAGAAACTTCTCTTACTATATTACCGGCATTAATTCCCTCTTTAACTAAATCCTTAGTAACAGTCGCTAAAAATGTTACCTTTCCATCCATTTGACTTGCAAGTACAACTACAGCAGAGCCTATTTTATCTCTAATCTGATCTCCAAGTTTTTTCAGCGTATCCATATCCACATCATCGAATTTATGAGTTAAGATTTTAATACCTTGAACTTCAGCTACTCCTTTAAGTATATCATCAATAGATGAAGATTTTAAGCTAAGTTTAATTTTTTCTATCTGTTTTTCTTTTTCTTTTAACTCCTCGACTATATGCTGGCTTCTCTTAACCACATCATTTAAGTTCGATTTTAAATTTACGGCAATAATCTCAAGATTATTTTGCAAATTATTTAAATAATTGTATACATTATGACCTGTTATTGCCTCAATTCTTCTTACACCCGCAGCAATACCGGATTCAGATAAAATCTTAAACATTTGGATTTCAGATGTTTGATTAACATGGGTTCCACCGCAAAGCTCTATGGACTGTTCACCCATCGCAACTACTCTTACAATGTCCTTGTATTTGTCTTCGAATAGTCCTATTGCCCCCATCTTATTTGCATCGACCAAACTCATTTCGTTAAAAGTAACCTTTAGATTGTTCTCTATTAACTCATTTACTATTCTCTCGATTTCCATTAATTGATCTTTAGAAATTGCTTCATAATGAGAGAAATCGAATCTAAGTCTGTTTTTATCAACCAGTGATCCTGCCTGATTGACATGCTCTCCAAGTACTTTTCTAAGCGCCTTGTGTAATAAATGAGTGGCACTATGATTTTTCATGGTTGCTTTTCTGGCATCTTCATCTACCAATAGTCCTGCAGATTCATTTGATCTTATAATTCCTTCCATTACTTCAACATAATGAATTACAGCACCGCTCGCATTTTTTTGTGTATCAAGTACTTTTGCTTTACCACCGGTTGTATTGATAGTACCTATATCGCCTACTTGACCACCACTCTCTGCATAAAAACAGGTTTTATCGGTGATTATTGCCCCTTGATCTCCCTCAGAAAGAGACTCTACCATAACTCCGTCTTTGTAGATTTCAAGAATGGATGCTTGTTCCATCATATTATTGTAACCTGTAAACTCGGTATTCTTAAGTTCTGTTTCGATAATGATTTCAGAAGAGTGGAAACCGCCGTCGTCCTGTCTGGATTCTCTGGATCTCATTCTCTGTTCTTTCATCATCTCATGGAATCCCGTTTCATCGATTTCAAGTTGGTTTTCAGAAGCTATTTCCTTAGTTAAATCAGGTGGGAATCCGTAAGTGTCATAAAGTCTGAATACTTCTTTACCATCGATGGTCTTTAGAGCTTTTTTGTCGTACATTTCAATAAGACTATTTAATCTCTCTAAACCTTGGATTATAGTTTCTCTAAACTTATCTTCTTCAGCAATGATGATTTTGAAAATTCTCTCTTGATCTCTTTCGATTTCAGGATAATTGCCTTTATATGAGTCGATAACCGGTTTTGCAACTTTAGTAACAAACTCGTCATTAATACCGATTAACCTTCCATGTCTTATTGCTCTTCTTATAAGTCTTCTAAGTACATAACCTCTACCTTCATTACTTGGAACGACACCGTCTGAAACTAAGAATACTATAGCTCTTACATGGTCACTTATAACCCTGATTGACTCATCAACTCTTTCATCTTTATTGTACTCTTTTCCGCTAAGCTCCTCTATTGTTGAGATAATATTCCTAATTACTCCAACTTCAAAAATATTGTTTACATCTTCGCTTACAAGGGCAAGTCTTTCCAGCCCCATACCCGTATCAATATTCGGATGCTCTAATGGATGATAAACCCCGTTTTCGTCTTTGTTAAACTGAGTAAATACCAGATTCCAAACTTCCATAAATCTGTCACATTCACAACCTGGCTTACAATCAAGGTCCCCACAACCGTATTTTTCGCCTCTATCTACATATATCTCAGAACATGGTCCGCATGGTCCAACTTCAAGCTCCCAAAAATTGTCTTCTTTGCCAAGTCTTACAATTCTATCCTTTGGAACTCCAATTTCATTGTGCCAGATATCAAAAGCTTCATCATCTTCTTCATATACGGACACCCACAGTATCTCAGGATCTATCTCCATAACTTTGGTCATAAACTCCCATGCCCATGCTATAGCTTCCTTCTTAAAATAATCTCCAAAAGAAAAGTTTCCAAGCATTTCAAAAAATGTGCCATGTCTTGCTGTCTTTCCTACCATATCAATATCAGCAGTTCTAATACATTTTTGGCTCGATGCAGCTCTGTTTCTAGGCATCTTTTTAATACCTGTAAAATAATCTTTAAGAGGAGCCATTCCGGCATTTATTAAAAGTAAACTGTCATCATTGACAGGTACTAATGAAAAACTCTCTAAAATATTATGATTTTTCTCTTTAAAAAATTCTAAGAACTCTGTTCTTAGTTCGTTCATTCCTAATTTTCTCATATTTACCCCCAATGTTATTATAGATAGATTATATGAATATAATAATACAGTGTCAATCTCGTATTAATTTTAAAATATTTTCTTTTATAATTGGACCGATATGTTTAAATACCACCTTTAGAGTGGCCAGTATCGGTACTGAAAAAATCATTCCCGGTACACCTGCTACTCCACCACCTATTATTAATGATAGCAAAATCACCAAAGGATGAAGTCCTACCGATTCTCCCAGTATCTTAGGACCTATTATATTGTTTTCAGCCCATTGTATCAAAACAAAGATAATCGCAACCCATACACCCTTCATAGGACTTTGTATCGAGGCCAGTATTACTGCCGGTAAGAATCCTATAAAAGGACCTATATATGGAACAATATCAGCCACAGCAGTTACTATTCCGACTACGATCGCAAAATCGACCTTGAGTATTAAAAGTACAACCCCGGTCAAGATACCGACAAAAACTGCCATCAACAATCTTCCTCTTACAAACTCTGTTAAAGTATCATCGATATCTCTAAAAAGTGAAAGAGTTTCTTTTTTGTATTTTTGTGGTATAGCATCTTTAGTCTTTCCAATCAGTTTTTCCTTATCAAGTAAAATATAAAAACTCACCACAGGAACCAAGATAATTCTTAACATTGATGAAAAATAATTTGGTGCCCTATCAGCTAAATTTGATAACCATGCAAAGAAAGAAGTTTGTATCTTTGAAATAAACTCTTTAAAATTCTTGTCAAAATTCTCACCAATATCATCCAAAAGTTTATTATCCTTAAGAATTGCATTGTCTTTAAAAAGACTATCTGTAAACTTTAGGATTTGTTCTTGAGTTTGATCCACTATATTAGGAAGTGCCTGTATAAGATTTTTTAACTCATTAACAGTCTTTGGAATTACGATGCCAAGCAAGATTGCGAATAGTCCAATTATAAGCACATATACTATAATCAGTGAAACTATTCTCTTAAATCCCTTTTTCTCAAAATAAACTACCAATGGATTAATTATATACGCCACTGTAATCGCAAGAATTATTGTAACCAGTGTGGTAGGAATTATTGGATAATTTCTAAATACAATAAAAATTATAATAATCGATGCCAATGCCAAAACGGTTCTCATGACATTAACTCTTGTTAAAACAATCATATTGCTAGGTTTTACATATTTATTTCCTATATTTATCAAATAATATATTATAGTAAGTAGTAAGACTACTACCAAAATCGATATTACATTATTTATTGAAAGTTGTCCCATCTTCGCCTCCTTCTGCCAAATTAATAATTTGATTTATCAAAAAACTCTGATTATTCTAATCAAAAATAAACTCAATTTGTATCCTGATAATAAAGATAACCATCATTGTAATTATACCACTTGTTTAAGATTATTCCAATTCTCAGTTGATATTTAACTAAATATTAATATGGTAAATATAATCCGGATTTCAAAAAACAAAAAGCTATAATCAAACCGGCTATGTAGCATCAATAATATTTTCTAACTCATTGAATTTTTATTTGAGCTTATTAAGTAGAACTATCTAAATTAATATATGGATTATAAAAAATATTAGAAACGGATACCTTCTGTGATATTCTCACTAATTAGAGCCCTTCTGTAAATACACTGTTAAAAATCTAAAAAGGTAGATAAATTCATTCGAATCTATCTACCTTAAATTCAAATTATTCCCTAAAAATCGGAACTCTAATCTTCTTCCTCCATATGATCATGTCCATCATCATCCGGATCAAAATCTTCTAAGCCTTCTATATGCTTACCTGTCTTATTAGAATAATCCCATAAGGCAGCCTTTATGGCTTGTTCAGCCAATACAGAACAGTGCATTTTAACAGGTGGAAGTCCGTCAAGTGCTGAAGCTACGGCTTTATTTGTTAACTGCATCGCCTCACTTACTGATTTACCTTTAATTAACTCAGTAGCCATACTTGAAGATGCTATTGCTGAACCACAACCGAAAGTTTTAAACTTTACATCTTCAATTATATCGTCTTCGTTTATTTTGAGATACATTTTCATTATATCTCCACATTTTGCATTTCCAACTTCGCCTACACCACTTGGATTTTCAATTTCTCCAACATTTCTTGGATTTCTAAAATGTTCCATTACTTTTTCAGAATACATAACTCTCTCCTTAAGCTCTTTGGTATAGTGGAGACATATCTCTAAGTCTTTGCACTATTCCTTGCAATTTTTCTATGACATAATCTACTTCTTCTTCAGTATTATATTCAGATAGAGATAATCTTAATGATCCATGAGCTATCTCATGAGGTAATCCCAATGCCAAAAGTACATGTGAAGGGTCAAGTGAACCTGAAGTACAAGCCGATCCGCTCGAGCCTTGTATACCTTCCATATCCAGCATTAACAGTAGCGACTCACCTTCAATATATTTAAAGCACATATTCACATTATTACATAGTCTATCTACAGGATGACCATTTAACCTGACTTCTTCAATATTGGTACTTATACCTTCTATTAACCTGTCTCTTAAGCTTGCAATTCTTTTTGTTCGCTCTTCAAAGTTTGAAGAACAGATTTCCATCGCCTTAGCCAATCCTACTATTGAAGCCACGTTCTCAGTACCCGCTCTTTTTCTTCTTTCTTGAGCACCTCCATGGAGTAGGTTTGGTATCCTAATACCCGATCTAACATACAGAGCTCCAACACCTTTAGGTGCATGTATCTTGTGACCGGTTAAGGATAGCATATCGATATTGTATTCATTGACATCTATCTTTACATTTCCTATTGCTTGTACGGCATCTGTATGGAAGATAATTCCATTTTCTTTTGCAATTTCACCGATTTCTTTTATTGGCTGTATAGTACCAACTTCATTATTCGCAAACATTATTGTTATGAGTATCGTCCTGTCATTTATACTCTGTCTTAATTGTTCAAGATCTATGACACCATTTTCATCTACATCCAGATAAGTAACTTCAAAGCCTTTCTTTTCAAGATACTCACAAGTATGAAGAACTGCATGGTGTTCAATTTTAGAAGTGATTATATGGTTTCCCTTCGATTCAAACGCCTCAGCTATTCCTTTGATTGCCCAGTTGTCTGACTCAGACGCTCCGGATGTAAAGAATATTTCCTTCTTACTAGCACCCAGACAATTAGCTACTGTCTCTCTTGCGTCTTCAATTGCCACTTTTGATTTTCCACCAAGAGAATAAATACTTGATGGATTTCCATAGTTTTCTTTTAAATATGGCATAATAGCTTCTAGAACTTCGTCTGAAATTCTGGTTGTAGCAGCATTGTCCATATAAATTGATCTATTCATTAACAGTCCCCCGTATTTTCAATATTATCTTCATCTTCCAGCATGTCTCGAAGAGTATAGTTGTCTACAGCGAGATTGATGCTATTCTGTATCTTCTTCCATACTATCCTGGCCACACAGTGATTTTCGCTTTCACAAACATTATCACCTTCAGCACATTCCGTAGTGGACATATATTGTTCTAAAACCCTTAGAATTTCTCCAACGCTAATATCTTCAGGATTTCTTGTAAGCTTATATCCGCCTTGTGCACCTCTAATGCTTATTACCAAATCGGATTCCCTAAGCTTTCTCACCAATTGTTCTAAATAATTTAGCGGTAAATCTAAATCCGTTGAGATTTTAGATAGAGCTATGGGCTTGTCGTTTTGTTGTTTAGCAAGATAGTGCATTACCCTTAATCCATATCTTCCTCTAGTTGATAATCTCACGATCCACCTCCGATTTCTAGACAATTATATTATATCCTACCAAAGTTGTCAAGATTAAAAAAACGCTGATTTCTAATGAAATCAGCGTTTTTATTATGACTTATTCAGTTTTATAGTTTGATGTTCTTTAGCATATCTGCAGTCATTGAGTCGATGTCGAATTCAGGACTCCAACCCCATTCTTCTCTTGCAGCACTATCATCAAGTGAATTTGGCCAAGAATCAGCTATAGCTTGTCTTACTGGGTCTACATCATATTCAAGAACGAATTCAGGCATAAGTTTTTTAATTGCTACCTCTAAATCTTCAGGTGCAAAACTCATTGCAGTTATGTTAAATGCATTTCTGTTTATTAATTTAGCAGGATCTGCTTCCATTAAATCCACAACAGCTTTTAATGCATCCGGCATATACATCATATCCATCTTGGTTCCTTCAGCTATAAATGAAGTATACTTTTTGTTTCTAAGAGCTTCAAAGTAAATATGAACAGCGTAATCAGTTGTTCCGCCTCCAGGTAATGTCTTATAAGAAATTATACCGGGATATCTTACTCCTCTTGTATCAAGACCGAATCTGTGATGGTAATAGTCGCATAGGTTTTCTCCTGCTACCTTTGTAACACCGTACATTGTATTAGGTCTTTGGATAGTTACTTGAGGTGTGTTGTCTTTAGGTGTACTTTCACCAAATGCTGCTATTGAGCTAGGTGTAAATACTGAACAATTTTCTTGAAGAGCAACATCAAGTACATTTACAAGACCACCCATGTTTACTTCCCATGTTTTTTGAGGAATTTTCTCTCCAGTAGCTGATAATATAGCAGCTAAGTTTACGATTGTATCTACTTTGTAACTTGTAACAAGTTCATGCAATCTTTTTCCGTCAGTAACATCAAGTGGTTCATATTTAATATCACCAAGTATATCTACGTTTTTATCACTTATATCTGTAGCAATTATGTTGCTGGCTCCATATATATCTTTGAAATATAGAGCAAGTTCTGTTCCTATTTGTCCTAATGCCCCGGTCATAAGAATCTTTCTTTTAGTCATTTCTGCCTCCTAGTAAATTTGTCCTAACCTTTAGGTTGTATAGTCATTTTATCATTGATTTACAGTTTTGAAAAGTACTTTAATTATAATTTTACTTCTGACAGAATCAATATAACACCGTATTTATATTTATGCATTTACCTGACAGAATCAAGAGCCAACATTCCTCCTAGCACTACAATGGGTACAGTGTCAGTATTCGCTTCAATATAAGATGCAGCAATACTTGCTCTTAATGACGACCTGCAAACCACATACACAGTACCTATACCGTCCAGCTCCTTGATACGATTCTTTAACTCCTGTAATGGTATATTAATTCTTCCTTTTAATTTATCAGATTCTAAATACTCTTCTTCTTTTCTGACATCAAGTGTGTATATTTCATGCTCCTCACACTTTTCCAAATATTCGTGAACTGATACTCGTTCCAAGTTTAGCAGTTCTAAAAAGATTGTTTACCGCCTCCTTTAACCCGTCTTCATTATCGTCATTTAGTAGAACGAGTTTTTGATCTGAATCAACTAAATACCCCAGGTAGCTCGGTATAGAATCAGAAGGCATGATGAGAGCTCCAGGTATGCTTGTTTTAGAACATTGCTTAGATCTAATATCCAGTACAAGTGCATCTTTAGGAATCTCTGAAATTATAGGAGGAAGCTGAACTCTATACACGCCACTTCCAGCAATATTCTCTTTTTCCATAAAAGTAAATGCCGGATTTTTATAATGTTCGAATCCATTGTTTTCAATAAATTCCGATTTTTGTTTAAATAAGGCCTTATTGTGTTTCATTTCAAACCCGATAGTAGAATAAGGGATACCGTCTAAATCATTACCACAGGCAGAACCGGCTCCATGACCGGGTAATACGATTACATCATCTCCTAGCTCTCCTAGTTTTCCTATTATGCTATCGTACTGTAAGCCTGTCATATACTCAAGTTTATCTTTCCCGTAAAAATCAGTTCTTCCCACTCCTCCATAAAATAAAGAGTCTCCTGTAAATACCATATATGGCTCATCATCGTATTTTAATAAATAAGATAAATGTCCAAGAGTGTGTCCAGGAGTATGTATTGGAAACAGTACCAGTCTATCGCTGATCTCAAAGATATCCTCCTCGCTTATACCGGTTCCATAGTCGTGCCCCAAGTCTTCATAGCTTGATATGTTGACCTTTGCTCCAGTAAGTTCACCAAGTAATTTGGCACCCGAAATCATATCCTCATGTCTATGTGTTTCAAATACATATTTAATCTCCGCATTATCGATTGCTGCAAGTTCAAGATAAATCTCTACATCCGTCCTCGGGTCAATTACTATGGCAACGCCGTCATCACTTATATAATAGGAAAACGACTTCAATGAATCCGTATCTATTCGTCTAAATCTCATAATAACCCTCCTTCTAGATAAAGTCTATATAATGGTGTAAATTAGTTTTACAAAAAAATATGAACCATCCCCAACCTTTTGGTATAATAGTTTCACCACAAAACTAACCAGGAGGTAAAAGAGATGGCTCAATTAAATTTTACACTAGATTCAGAAATAATTAAAGGTTTATTTTCAGCTTCAGCTAAAGAAAATGCTATTGCAAAACTCTTAGAATCAATTTTAAACCAAGTTTTAGAGGCTCAAGTTACTGAGGCAATAGGAGCTGAGCCTTATGAACGCACTGAAGAACGTACATGTTACAGGAACGGTTCTAGAGTTAGACAAATTAAAACTCGTGTAGGAACGTTAGAATTGCTAGTACCAAGAGTTAGGGGTGGTGAGTTTTCTCCTGATTTATTCAATCGATATCAACGAAATGAACAAGCTTTTGTACTGGCTATGATGGAGATGGTAATCCAGGGTGTCTCCACAAGAAAAGTAACAAAAATCACCGAAGAATTATGTGGAACATCATTTTCAAAATCAACAATATCAAACCTCTATTCAAACTTGGATCCTTTAGTTGATGAGTTTCGAAACAGACCATTAGAGTCACAATATCCTTTTATCGTAGTTGATGCTATGTATTTAAAATCAAGAGATGCAGGAAAAGTTAGAAGCAAAGCTCTAATGATTGAGTAGAGTTCGCTCTGACGGTATCCGTGAAATTCTTGGTTTTATGTGTGGTGATAGTGAGACTGAACTAGGATGGAGAAACTTCTTTTCATCATTAAAGGATAGAGGATTATCAAATGTTGATATAGTTGTTAGTGATTCACATAAAGGCTTAAAATCTGCAATCCTTAAAGAGTTTCAAGGCAGCTCATGGCAGAGGTGTCAAACACATTTTAGTAGAAACATACTTGATGTATGTCCTACTAGACTACAGCCTGAGATAAAAAATCGATTAAGAGAGCTTTATGATGCGCCAACTACAGAAGTTGCCAGAACAGTATTAAATGATATCCTTGATGAATACTCAAATACTGCACCAAAGGCTATGGAATTACTAGATGCTGGTTTTGACGACATAACCCAAGTATTAAATATTCCAATAAAGTATCGAAAAAGATTAAGGACATCAAATATCATTGAACGTCTAAATCAAGAGATTCGTCGTAGAGAACGAGTAATACGAATATTCCCAAACGATGAATCCATGAACCGTTTAATTGGGGCAATATTAATTGATTTAGATGAGAAATGGAGTAGCGGGAGAATATGGTTGGATATGCATGAATACCATGAATCCAAGCAAGATCAAGCCGAGCTTCAACAAGTTGAACCTACAAAGGTAGTTGCATAAGTCTGAGTTTAAGCTAATGCACCGCCAGCCTTGCACCAAGAACTTAAAAAACGGTAAGTGTTAACCACCGAAGGCGATAAACTCACAACAAAATGGTGTAATTATCCTTCGTTTTTTTAGTGTACCATTTTTTAAGTACTTGCCACAAGGCCAAGCCCTTCGGGTGGCTGATGTAATACCTCAGGCTCCAAATCTACAACAAATCAAAAAAAGAAACTGCTAATCAAAAGGTAAGATAAAACAATTTACACACTAATTTGGACTTGACTAAACTGCTAATAAACGAATATTAATAATGGGTACTTAAAAGGTATTAACAATTTTATTAAACACTTAAAAAGGATAGCTTTTGGTTACAGATCATACGAACATTTTAGAAATCGAATATTAATTTTTAATAGAATGCTAATTCCAAAGGGAGATGTGACAATTGTAGACATCCAAAGCAACTGTATGATGCTTTGGATGTCTAAAGTGCCAAACAACTAATACATTATAAACTTCACATATTAGCATTTTTCCCATGTCGTTCCCTCGGGTGTGTCTTTGATTTCAAATCCTTTTTCTTTTAACTCGTCCCTTATGGCGTCTGCAAGTGCCCAGTTCTTTTCTTTTTTCGCTTCTTTTCTCTTTGCTAACATCTCTTCTACATAAACGGCATCTTCAGGATTAGAAGTCACTTCGCTGCTATCTCCATTGCTTAACAAGTTGAGTGAAAGGACGAAATCCATTTGATGAATTAAAAAGGCTTTTTCCGCATTGGAAATATTTGACTTTATCACATCGTATAGCACGGTTATTGCGTTTGCAGTATTCAGGTCATCGGCTAATTGCATTTTAAATGCATCTGATAGGAGATGGCCTTCCTCAGATAAATTTGTCTCTTTGTTAAAATACGGCATCAAAGCTTCGGTTTTTCTCTTCAGTTTTTTATAGGCTGTTTGTGCCATTTCTAACTTTTCAAAATCAAAAGCCAATTGTTTTCGATAATGCGAATTCAATACATAATAACGATAACTTAAGGGATCAAACCCCTTCGATTCAAGAAGTGAGACCGTCAAAAATTCACCTGATGATTTACTCATTTTACCACTCTCATCAATTAAGAATTCTGCATGCCACCAATATTTGGTCCATGGTTTTCCTGTGAAACTTTCTGTTTGTGCAATTTCGTTGGTGTGGTGAACGGGTATATGATCTACACCACCACAATGGATATCCAGTTGTTCTCCTAAGTTTTTCAGTGCGATAACTGAACATTCTATATGCCAGCCTGGGTAACCAACTCCCCATGGCGATGCCCACTTCATTGCTTGATTTTCAAATTTAGACTTTGTAAACCAGAGTACAAAGTCATGAGGATTTTTTTTGTGAGCATCTTCTTCCACATCATCACGATGTGCAATTTTTAAAGTTTCAAGATCTAATTTTGACAATTTGGTATAGTCTTTAAATTTTGATATATCAAAGTAAACATTGCCATTAGCTAAATAAGCATACCCTTTTTCTTCAAGCCCTTTAATAAAAACAATATAATCGTCAATATAATCAGTGGCTTTTGCGATGACATTTGGCTTTTTAATATTTAACTTTTCACAATCCATGAAAAACGCATCCGTATAGTAAGCCGCCACTTCCCACACCGTTTTCTTTTCTCTCAATGCCCCCATTAACATTTTATCTTCGCCATCATCTGCGTCAGACTCTAAATGGCCAACATCTGTAATGTTCATGACCCTTCGAACATCATAACCAAGAACCATCAAAGTCTTTTCAAGTATGTCTTCATGTATATAGGTTCTTAAATTTCCAATATGAGCATAATTATACACTGTAGGACCACATGTATACATGGTAACTTCTTTAGGTGTATAAGGTTCAAAATCTTCAATAGATCGACTTAACGTATTGAATAGCTTCATAAACTACCTCCCTAGCTTTCTTAGTATTATAATTGGTGCTTGATATTATTGTGCATTTAAATATCAATATTATTTCTTCTTAGCGGTGTTTGTCAAATAAGTAGTCGCATTATCCTATAATTTTTTTATTCTCTTGTCATCTATTTGCTTAATTAATCTCTTGTAACAAGATATTAATTTTTTCAGAAATTAATGGATTCTATTGTAAAGCCCATTTTTCTGTAGAATATAATCTTTGAAGTTTGACTATGTCTTCTACCATAAAGTAGCGGTAGCCATTTTCCCCTCTTTGAGGTGGATCAGTTTTTTCCGTAAAATCGAATGGCGTATGCGTTGTTATTGACGATTTTTGACAATTCTTACATAAAATATCTAAATTCCATTTCATATTTTGAAAATCATAAAAATTCGGTATTTTTACTGATTATTGCTAATAGTTCAATTAGCTATTTATTCACTATATCATTTCTTACATGCCTTATCAATAAAATCATTTTAAAATTCAAACATGATTAGTTTCATAAGGAAGTCCTTTCTTGATTAAATAATTTTGTTTTGTCGCAAACTATTTTATCATAAGGCTTCCTTATTTTCTTTTATTGTGTCACAAATGTATTATCTCATTACATTGACAACTCCGGAAACACGATGACTTATTAAATATGTTTTTGGATTTTAGCGTAGTTTATAAAAAATCTCGAAGCTAGATGCTTCGAGACTTTTTCTATTTAACTATTAAATTAAAGATTCTGCCGGGAACGAATATAACTTTTACTATATTTTTTCCTTCGACATGTTTTGCATATATATCTGATGACTTTAATATCTCCAAAATCATGTCCTGGTCTGCTTCTGCAGGTATCATTATGGTTCCCCTCATCTTGCCCATGATTTGGACCGGCAGCTCTATCATATCGTCTTGAAGTTTGTCTTCGTCATAAACCGGCCAAGCTGCTTCATGGATATAACCTTCTCTACCGATTATCTCCCATAATTCTTCTGTTATATGTGGTGCTACCGGATAAAGAAGTAGTAAAAGTACTGAATAATCCGCTTTTGATATTTCCCCAAATGCTCTATACTCATTTAAAAGGGTCATAAGTTGAGCGATTGCGGTATTGTATTTCAGAGTTTCATAATCTTCACTGACTTTTTTTATGGTTTGATTTATTATGGTCTCAAGCTCAGCTGTGTATTCATCGGAATCAGTAAGGATTTCCTGTAGATTCCATACTCTGTCCAAGAATTTTCTACAGCCTTTTACTCCATTTTCTGACCAAGGTACAGACTTTTCAAAGTCTCCAATAAACATTTCATATGTTCTGAATGTGTCGGCACCGTACTCTTCAACTATATCGTCAGGATTAATTACATTTCCTCTTGATTTGGACATCTTTTCATTATTGTCGCCCAGTATCATTCCATGAGATGTACGCTTCATATATGGTTCACTTGTCGGAACAAGTCCTAAATCATATAGGAATTTATGCCAAAATCTGGAATACAATAGATGTAGTGTAGTATGTTCCATACCGCCATTGTACCAGTCAACAGGTGTATAGTATTTAAGCGATTCAGCTGATGCAAATTCCTCATCATTTTTCGGATCTGTGTATCTTAGGAAGTACCAAGATGACCCTGCCCACTGAGGCATGGTGTCCGTTTCTCTATGAGCGTGTTTTCCGCATTTAGGACAAGTTGTATTTACAAATTCACTTATAGTTGAAAGTGGTGATTCTCCTGTATCAGAAGGCTCATAATTTTCAATTTCAGGTAGTAAAACAGGTAATTCTTCGTAAGGTACAGCTACAAATCCACAGTCCTCACAATGTACTATTGGAATTGGCTCTCCCCAATATCTTTGTCTAGAAAATACCCAGTCTCTAAGCTTGTAGTTGACTTTTTTCTCGCCCAGTCCTTTGGACTCAAGGTATTCTGCAATTTTTTCTTGTGCAGCTTTTACATCTAAACCGTCCAGAATTCCAGAGTTGACCATTGTACCATGATTACAATCTGTATAGGCTTCTTCTTCAATATTTCCTCCGGAGACTACTTCAATAATCGGTTGGTTAAATGTTTTAGCAAACTCATAATCTCTGGTATCATGTCCCGGAACTGCCATTATGGCACCGGTTCCGTAACTCATCAGTACATAATCCGAAACCCAGATAGGTATTTCCTCTCCGGTAGCAGGATTTATTGCCCTTAAGCCTTTAATTTCTACACCGGTTTTATCCGTTACGAGTTCTGCTCTTTCAAAATCAGATTTTTTAAGCGTTTCTTCTCTATATGCTTTTACTTCATCTATATTTTCTATTTTCGCCACATATTTATCTATTATTGGATGTTCTACAGCTATTACCATATATGTAGAACCATAGATGGTATCCGGTCTGGTAGTGAATACTCTAAGATTTTCATCAGTTCCTGCGACTTTGAAGTCTATGTCCATTCCATAGGATCTTCCAATCCAGTTAATCTGTTGTGCTTTAACTCTATCCGGAAAATTAACTCCTTCCAAATCGTCTATTAATCTGTCAGCGTATTCGGTTATTTTCAACATCCATTGATTCTTAACTTTATGAATTACTTCGGAACCGCATCTTTCACAAACTCCACCGACTACCTCTTCATTCGCAAGTCCTACTTTACAGGAGGTACACCAGTTAATCGGCATTTCTTTTTTATATGCCAGTCCATTTTCAAACAGTTTTAAAAATATCCACTGTGTCCATTTATAATATTCAGGATCAGTAGTATTTACTTCTCTGTCCCAATCAAATGAAAATCCGATGGATTTCAATTGAGCTTTAAAGCGGCTGATATTGTTTTTGGTTACTATTGCAGGATGAATCTTATGCTTTATGGCATAGTTTTCAGTTGGAAGTCCAAACGCATCCCATCCCATTGGATATAGTACATTGTAGTTTTGCATCCTTCTTTTCCTAGATACCACATCAAGAGCGGTATATGGTCTTGGATGCCCTACATGTAATCCTTCTCCGGATGGATATGGAAACTCTACCAGTGCATAAAATTTTTCTTTACTACTATCAACTTCAGTTTTAAAAGTACTATCTTGATCCCAAAAATTTTGCCACTTTTTTTCGATGGCATTCGGGTTGTATTTTTGCATTATTTCCTCCTTATTTTACAATATGAATAATATTGCTATACCTACTACCGAGAGTATTGTACCCAAAATTTCAATAAGCCCAATCTTCTCTTTGTATATTATAACCGAAAACGGCAAGATTGTAACAGGCATCACCGATGATAATGTAGATGCGACTCCGGCTTCGGTATATTGTAAAGCTAATAGCGATAATCCTACTCCCACAAAAGGTCCTGTCAGTCCCGCCATAACCACTTTCCAAAGTTCTCTAGCATGTCTTATTCCTTCAGTTATCTTAGTATAATCATTAGTCGCAACCATAATTACTAGAAAGACTACGATTGCTGCTATTATTCTAATTTGTGTTGCAGCAAATGGATTGTATGTTCCCATACCCAATTTACTGAAAATCAGCCCACCTGCTTGACCGAGCGCACCCAGTGCTCCATATATAACTCCACTCTTAATATCTACTTCAAGAGCTTTATCTTCAGGTTTCTTCCTTCCCATTACTACGATACTGACTCCTAATAAGGTGATAATCATACCTATTATTTGAATACCGGTCAGTACAGTTCTAAATATTATAAAATCTATTAACGCAGCCATAGGCGGACTGAGGGACATCATTAGCATTGACATCCTCGGTCCGATTGTAAGCATTGATTTAATCAGGAAATAGTCACCTATAAAAAAGCCTATAATCCCGGATATTGAAAGATAGAGCCAGGCATTCATATTGGCATCTGTTGGTAATAATCTTCCTCTACTAATATACATGTAAATAGACAGAAAAATTATTCCGAATATCAGTCTTATAAAGTTTACAGGTCCCAGTCCCATTCTTCTGCCGGCAGACTCAAGAAACATCCCATTAATAGTCCAGCATAATGCAGCCCCCAGTGCAGCAAGTTCTCCGATTCTCATATTTTAGAATTCACAGGAATTTACAGTTCTAGGGAATGGAATTACATCTCTGATATTGGTCATTCCTGTTATATACATCAATATTCTTTCAAATCCTAATCCATATCCCGAGTGTTTCGCTCCACCGAACTTCCTAAGCTCTAAATACCACCAGTAGTCTTCAGGGTTCATACCATTGTCAATTATTTTTTGTTTTAGTATATCGTATCTTTCTTCCCTCTGACTGCCTCCTATTATCTCTCCGACACCCGGCACTAATAAATCCATAGCAGCCACGGTTTTTTTATCTTCATTTTCACGCATGTAAAATGCCTTTATTTCTTTTGGATAGTCTTTGATAAATACAGGTCCTTTAACTATTTCTTCTGAAATATATCTCTCATGCTCAGTTTGCAAGTCTATGCCCCATTTAACGGGATATTGGAACTCTTTACCTGACTTTTCAAGCAGTTCTATTGCTTCAGTATAAGTAAGAATCGCAAATTCAGAGTCTACAATTTTTTGAAGCCTATCTATTAAGCCTTTTTGTATAAAGCTATCAAAGAACTCCATCTCTTCAGGAGCATTTTTAAGCACATATTCGATGATGAACTTGGTCATATCTTCTGCTAACTTCATATTGTCATTTATGTCAGCAAATGCTATTTCGGGTTCTATCATCCAAAACTCAGCAGCATGTCTAGGTGTATTTGAGTTTTCAGCTCTAAAAGTCGGTCCAAAAGTATATATGTTTCTAAAAGCTAGAGCATAAGCTTCGCCTTCGAGCTGCCCACTTACTGTCAAATGAGCAAGTTTTCCAAAGAAGTCTTCCGTGTAATCTACTTTTCCATCTTCACCAATTGGTGGATTTTCAGGATTTATAGTACTTACTCTAAACATTTCACCTGCACCTTCCGCATCGCTGGAAGTTATGATAGGTGCATGTACATATACAAATCCTCTTTCATTGAAAAACTTATGGATGGCATAAGCCAGTACCGATCTTACTCTAAAAACGGCATTATAAGTATTGGCTCTTGGTCTTAAATGAGCAATTGTTCTTAGATATTCAAAAGTATGTCTTTTCTTTTGAAGTGGATAGTCAGTGCTTGACTCTCCTTCAAGTTCTATGGTTTTAGCTTGAATCTCGAAGGATTGTTTGGCTCCCGGAGTTTCAATAAAAGTACCTGTCACTGTAATTGCCGTACTTAGGTGATATTTAGCTACTTCTTGGAAGTTTTCCAACTCATCTGTAGCAACGACCTGAACAGGTTTAAAGTTGGTACCATCATTTAATTCGATAAAGATAAGTTTTTTTGTATCTCTTATATTCTTTATCCAGCCGCTGACTCTAATCTCCTTGTCATAAAATTCAGTTTTCTTCTCAAATAGTTCTCTTACAGTTATCATCTATACCTCCAAAATAAATAAAAAAAGCTTTCGTCCAAAGGACGAAAGCGCGTTCGTGATGCCACCTTATTATATCAGTTATAACGCACTGACCGTCCATATCTACTAATATTCGATATGAAAGCTCCTGAGTGTTCTTCATGAATGGATATGTACCGGCTTTCAGCATCCCGGCTCTCTGTGACAATCTCACAATCACTACTCTCTCAATCCCAGCTAATTTATACTTACTTGAGATTATATTACAGCTTCAATAACATGTCAATTTATTGTAAGAAACATTATTAATCCAAAATACCTGCCGTTCTATTTACATCTATTATAAACATTATACCCTGTCCCGGTTTTTCAATATCAATGGCTTCTCTTACAGATTTAGTTACTCTGTCCACATCTTCTCTTTTAATAAGCATTATAACAATCTCTTTTTCTGGTTCGATGACCAGTCCAAAGATATTGTCCGTTTCGTGGATACCAGAACCCCTTCCATGAACTATGGTCGCACCTTTTGCTCCTGCTTTTTGGGCAGCTTCTACGACAAAGTCGCCCTTACCATTTTCAACTATTACAAAAACCGCTTCATATTTTATTTCTCTATTTGTATTATCCATATCGCCACTCACTCTTTCTATATGACTTCCAAGCATTCTGTAAACATCGATACTAAATGCTATACCATGGTTCTTCTTGTGCAGTTTGTACTTTTCAAGAAGTTTATCAATAAGCATGTCTTCAAGTTTTTTATTAACTATCATCATAAGGATTTCTTTTTTATCCTCATTCAGTTCTAAGAAACTGAGAAGACCTGATTTAACAGTACCATATCCTTGTAGTATAGTGCCCCCTGTTACTCCCAATTTCTTCATAAACTCTAAAACACCTGAGGCTTTATGTCTATCGACTATAACAAAAAGGGCAATATAATCTCCAGCCTTATACTTTATTATCATTTTTTTATACCTCCACGTGTTTTTAATTCATATAACATACCAAGTATCATTATGGACAGTACAGGTGTCATAGCAACAGCAGATATTACACCAAAGCCATCCATCATGACATCTGCAGTCGGTATTACACTTGCAGCTCCTTGAGCCATGGCAAGTATGAAAGTTGCAGTCATTGGACCTGATGCAACTCCTCCTGAGTCGTATGCAATACCTACAAATAAGGGCTTTACTTTAAAGCTGAGCATTATTGCGACTAAGAAACCCGGAATTATAATCATCCAAAGTCTTAACGCCGGAACCATAATCCTCAGCATTGAAAGTGCAACTGCACTTGCAACCCCTATACATAGAGCTACCATTATTACTTTTCTTTTGATCGATCCTGCAGTTACTTCTTCCACCTGATTGGATAGTACATATACAGCCGGCTCGGCCATTACGACTACAAGTCCAACTAAAAAACCTACACTTGGAAGCAGTAGTCTATTTTGATGTGAAGCAAGCTGCTGACCTATGATAGATGCAACATCCATAAACCCGGAACTAACTCCGAGCAGAAAAATTACAAGTCCTATTAATGTATATATCAATCCGAAAATAATCTTTCTCAGAGCCCTTTTGTCTAATTTGAATTTTATTTTATTAGTTACAATAAACATTAACAGCAAAGGTACTAAAGCAATTAAAGCATCTTTTAATGTGGGCAGAAAATTTACAATAAAAGGTTTAATGATACCTGATTGTGAAGTATGCTTTGCAGCTTCAGCGGCATTAAAATTAAGTTTTACAAAAAAGGACATCAATACTATAGCCAGCACCGGTCCAACCGATACTATACCGACAAGGCCAAAACTATCCTTTTCTCCTTCAACCGAACCTTTGAGTTTAGATACACCAAGTCCAAGTGCCAATAAAAAAGGAGTTGTCATAGCACCTGTAGTTGCTCCTGATGAATCAAATGCTATAGCTTGATATGCTTCAGGTACAAATGCAAAGGACGCAAATAGTATAATATAAAAAAATGCAAAAAATAAGTGTATAGGTTTGTCGTAAAGAATTCTTAAAAAACCAAGTCCAACCATTAGTCCAACTCCAAGCGAAACCACTAATACTATGGTAAGACTCCCAATTGCTCCTCCAAGAACACCGGAAACTTGATTGGCTAGTATCATTAAATCCGGCTCTGCAACTGTTATGATAAACCCTAAGAAGAAACCCATAAGAAATACTCCCACAGGTTTTTGATGGGCAACCAAATTCCCCATCAAGGTTCCGATTTCCGTTATTGCGAGTTCAGCACCCCAAAGAAATATGCCCAAACCAATTATAATTAAAGCTGATCCAAGCGTAAATCTAATCAGCATTGGCATACCTATTCGTGCAAAAAATATATTGATTAAGTATACTATAAGCATTATTGGTATGACCGAACCTGCGACCTCTTTAAATGTTTTTATAGGACTGTTCATTCAAGATCACCTACGAATTTATAATTCTTTTTTATCTTTATCATAATTTATCAAATCCTTTTCAATTCCATTATAATTCTGCTTATAAAACTTTATGTCTTTAATTTTTTCAGGAAGATAAACCTGATTTACATATCCCTTAGAATAATCATGTGGATATTTGTACTCTATTCCATGACCTAAATCTTTTGCTCCGGTATAATGGGCATCTCTTAGATGAAGTGGTATTGGCTGATATTCATCCTGATTTAAAAACTCGAGTGCTTCATCAATAGCCAGATAGGCTGAGTTTGATTTAGGTGCCAATGCTAAATAAATCGTCGCTTCCGCAAGCGGTATCCTGCCTTCAGGCATACCTATTTTTTCTACAGCATTAAATGTAGACACTGCAATATTGAGTGCATTTGGATCTGCAAGTCCGATATCCTCTGCTGCCGATATAATAAGCCTCCTTGCTATAAACCTCGGATCCTCTCCACCTGCAATCATACGAGCCAAGTAATAGATACTTGCATCGACATCGCTTCCCCTTATGCTTTTAATAAATGCGGATACGGTATTATAATGATCGTCTCCATCATGGTCATATATGGCAGCTTTAACTTGAACGGATTCTCTAATATCTTCTCCTGTAATTCTACTAGTGCCGTCTTCGATTTTAGAGGTCAGCGCTGCAATTTCAAGTCCATTTAGAGCAACTCTTGCATCCCCGTTTGCTATTATCTTCAGATACTCAAGTGCATCGCTTTCAAGTTCTATGCTTAATTTACTGAGTATTTCGTCTTCTGCTATGGCTTTTTTTATAATCGACTCTATATTCTGTGTTGAGAGTGGTTTTAGTTCAATTACTTGGCATCTTGAAAGAAGTGCTTTGTTTACACTGAAAAACGGATTTTCAGTGGTTGCACCTATTAGAGTCAGAAGTCCTTTTTCAACATGAGGCAGAAGAGCATCTTGCTGGGTTTTGTTAAATCTATGAATTTCATCAATAAAAAGTATAGTACTCTTATTGTATATCCCAAGATTGTCTTCAGCTCTTTTAACCACTTCTCTTATTTCTTTTATTCCTGAAGTTACAGCCGACAGTTTTTCAAACTCTGCATTGATGGTATTGGCAATAATATTTGCTAGGGTTGTTTTCCCAGTACCCGGAGGTCCATAAAATATCATAGAGTTTATATTTCCTATCTCCAATAATCTGGTAAGATGTTTTCCTCTCCCAATTATATGTGATTGACCGAAGTAATCTTCAATTCCGGTCGGTCTCATTCTATCAGCTAGAGGGGCACGTTTATTTAAATTTTTTTCTTTATTCAAACTGAATAGATCCATTAAATCACCACCAAAACAAGCTATGCCAAATATCTTTAGCATAGCATTTATCCGTCATTCTTTCAAGTTTTCTAATTCATCGTAAAAACCGCTTACATCTTGAAACTCTCTATAAACAGAAGCAAATCTTACATAAGCTACCTTGTCCAGCTCTTTTAACTTATCCATTACCATCTCGCCAATAACAGTAGAACTTACTTCTCTCTGATTTAAATTATTTAAATCTCTCTCTATTTCATCTGTAGCAGTATCAATACTGTCTACACTGACCGGCCTTTTTTCACAAGACCTTAACATTCCATTGAAAATCTTATTCCTATCAAACGGCTCTCTCGTATCATCTTTCTTTATTACAATAAGAGGTACTTCTTCATACCTTTCATAGGTTGTAAACCTCTTATTGCATTTTAAACAAGATCTTCTTCTTCTAATTGAAACATTGTCGTCTGTAGGTCTTGAATCTACTACTTTAGTGTCCGGATTATTGCAATATGGACATTTCATTTAATTCACCTAAAATTCTCGTCTTTTTAAAAATGTTGGAATATCTATATCATTATCACTTTCTGCTTCTTTTTTAGCTTCTTTTGTAGTATTTACCACAGGTTTCTCAGGATCAAATCCCGTAGCAATAACTGTTATCTTAATATCGTCTTTCAATGATTCATCGATTCCTGCACCAAAGATTATATTAGCATCTTTGTCTACTGATTCTCGAATAAGATCTGCTGCTTCGTTGATTTCAAAAATACCAAGCTCTGAGCCTGTAACATTTATTAGTACAGATTTTGCTCCGTCAATTGAAGTTTCAAGAAGCGGACTCTTTATAGCAGTCTTAGCAGCTTCAACAGCCCTATTTTCTCCACTTGCAGTTCCTATTCCCATATGTGCAATTCCTTGATTGTACATTATAGACTTAACATCTGCGAAGTCAAGGTTGATTAGATTCGGTACTGCTATTAAGTCAGATATACCTTGGATACCATGCATAAGAACTTCATCGGCCATCTCGAAAGCTTCAACCATAGTAGTTCTCTTCTCAGCAATTTGTAAAAGTCTGTCATTAGGTATAGTAACCAATGTGTCGACCTTCTCTTTTAATAGTTCCACGCCTTGTTCAGCTTGTATTTGTCTTTTTCTACCTTCAAAAGAAAATGGTTTTGTAACAATTCCCACAGTAAGTATGCCAAGTTCTTTTGCTACCTCTGCAACAACAGGTGCTGCTCCTGTACCGGTACCTCCACCCATTCCTGCTGTTATAAATACCATGTCGGAACCATTTAGTACATCAGCTATTTCATTCTTACTTTCTTCAGCTGCCTTTGCTCCTACTGAAGGGTCACCACCTGCACCTAATCCTCTGGTAAGTTTGGTACCTATTTGTAATCTTACATCTGCATTTGACGAATCCAACACTTGTTTGTCTGTGTTGACAACTACAAACTCTACACCTTTTAAACCACTCGAAATCATTCTTTGCAGTGCATTGTTTCCACCGCCACCTACGCCTATTACTTTAATTTTTGCCAAATCATTAGAATAAACTTCCATATCAAACATTGTCATGTTCACACTCCCTCTCGATCCAATATCTAAAATATTCGTTTTTTACTTTACATTGAAGATTATATCAGAATATTTTTTTCATTTCCAATTTGAAAACCTAAAAAACACTAAAAAAGCCTGTTTTATCGCTATAAACAGGCTTTTTGTCGATTTTGTTGTATTTATAATACATTGGGCTCTTTGTTTAAATTTAGCCATCTTTTCAGCTAAACGAAATCGAATATAAACATCTTGTATTTAAAATACGAAGTTATTAATCCGTGACTATTACGGGGTTTGAAGTGCCATTTAATATGATTTCTTTCGATTTAATACCTTTGGACTTCAAGTCAACCATGATTTTTTCAATCAACGAAAATTTGTAGTCCAAATCATCAATCTTTCCAAAATCTATTATTGTATCTTGATTTACTTTCATCTTTAAATCCTTGATTTTGTTGCCAAAGTCAATTTCTCTAGTTACATTTACCAATTCCTGGTCAATAAGTTTTTTTATGAATTCCAACTCGTTTTTATCTTCTGATACTTTATAACCAATTGCAAGAGTTGAATATGACGCATTTGATATCTTTATTAGTTTATTTTTGTCCTCTTCTTTTAGTTGAGGTTCATGTCTATTTATATTCATATCTCCGGTTACTATTAAATAACCTTTATCAACATGAATATAACCAAAATCACTTGACTCGGACAGTGTAATTTTTAGAGTGTCGGGAAGTATCTTAGTAGTCTTGACATTTGATATATTATCAAGTGCCTCGACTTTTGCACTTACTGTAGATGCATCCAATTTAAGGATGTTTTGATTCTTGGCTACGGCAGCAGCTTCTATTATCTGTTCGTCAGTAACCAGTTTATTCCCACTGACTATAATATTGTCAATAGTAAAATAGGGATGAGTATAACCTAAGTACAATCCTATAAGGATGAGTCCTGCTATTAACAGAACTGAAGTCCCCATAATCCATAAAAAGGATCTGGGTTTCCTTTTTTTATCTGCTACATGTTCATCACGTATTTTTCTATTTGACAAATCACTTTCATCATATTTTTTCTTCTTAAACATACGAGTCCACCCTCTTATTTAATAAGCGAAAATGCTAAATCGGCAATATCTGACGTTGCATCGGGATTTCCTAATTTTCTGGCATTTTCTCCCATTATCGCCAATGTATTCTCATCTTTAAGTATATCTTCTATTTTATTATACAATACTTCTGAATTTAAATCATCCTCAAGTATCATTTCACTGGCACCAATTTCCACATACAATCTCGCATTATACTCCTGGTGATTTTCGGTAGTATATGCTTTAGGTATCAATATGCTAGGCAATCCAAGTAGCGAAATCTCTGCTAGAGTTATAGCTCCCGAACTGGCAATTGTCAAATCTGAAATATCATAAGCTTTGCTAATATCGTGTATATACGGTTCAATTCTTATACCGTCCATATCAGCCACATTTATCTTTTCACAAAAACTCTTATAATGATTTTCTCCCGTCGCATGGAGTAGTTGGAAATTTAAATTTCCCGATTTTTCAATTATCATTTGTGCAATGGCATCATTCAGTTCCTCTGAGCCATTACTTCCTCCAAAAGAAAATACAACGGGTTTATCTGAATTTAGACTGTATTTATTATAAGAAGCTTCAGATTTTGTAATTCTATCCAATGCAGCTCTGATTGGATTACCTGTTACTCTTACTCTATCAGGATGCTTGAAATAAGTCTTTGAGCTTTCATATGTAACAGCAACAGTATTAACAAATCTGGATAGGATTCTATTGGTAAGTCCGGGAAGGCTGTTTTGCTCATGAATCATAGTCTTGTAGCCCTTTATTGCTGCACGAAACAATACAGGACCGCTTACGAATCCTCCGGTACCAATTACCAAATCGGGTTTAAAACTATCTATCAATTTTCCTGCCTGTCTTAGCCCTATTAACAACTCTTTTAAGGCAATAAATGATTTTTTATTTAGTCTCCTTGGAAGTCCTTTAACTCTTATTGCTTCCAAATCGAAGACCCAGTTTTTTAGCAATTTTTTCTTCCATGGAATCAGCAGTACCTATATAAAGGATTTCGGAACTCGGATCTCTTCGTCTTATCTCCTCCAGTATTGCAACTGCAGGATAAATATGACCACCGGTTCCTCCACCACTTATTATCAGTTTCATATTGTCACCTTCTCTTTGTCTTGAATTTAGATATGTTTAATAGAATTCCCACCATCCCCATTGTAACTACCAGTGAAGTTCCACCATAACTTACAAAAGGTAAAACCAAGCCGGTCGGAGGAATTAATCCAAAAGATACGCCCATATTAATTAAAGCTTGAAGTCCAATTATCATAGTGATACCCGCAGCTAACAATCTTCCGAATTCATCGCCGCATTCTACCGATATTTCAAGACCCCTTTTAATGAACATTAAAAACATGAAAATTATAAATAGAGATCCTAAAAAACCCAATTCTTCAGCTATAATTGCAAAAATAAAGTCATTGTGTGATTCAGACAGGTATAGGTACTTCTGTCTGCTTTTACCAAGTCCTAAACCGAAAAATCCTCCACTGCTCACTGCAAATAATGCTTGTGAGAGCTGCCAACCCTTGTCTAAATAATCATTTAGAGGGTTTAGAAAAATTTTTATCCTCTCAATCCTATAGGCATTTTTCTCACCTACAAATAGCATAAATCCGCCAGCAATTGCAACTGGAATAATCACAAGAAAATATCTTAAGTTCATCCCACTCAATAAGTACATCGCGCCCAATGCAAGAGTTATGGTAATTGTCGTTGATAGATTAGGTTGTAAATATACGGGTAAAACCGATAGACCAATTATGGCTATTACAACCAAAAAACCGGTTTTAAAATCATTTTTGCTGTTCTTTTTTAAAGTTAAAAACAATGCCATCAGCATAATCGAAGCTACCTTCATAAAATCTGAAGGCATGAAACTTATAGGTCCGACAGCGAGCCACCTTCTTGCAAAAGTATCATAAGATTTTCCAAGCGGTGTGAATAGCAGTAAACATAATAATAATGCTCCGGGGTACAAAATTAAGACCAATTTCCTGTATATTTTATAATCAATAAAAGAAGCCCCAATCATAATAACAAATCCTAAGAGCGCATAAAACAATTGTCTTTGTGCAAAATAATACGGTTTTTGACCTATATCTATTGCATAAGGCCAACTGGAGCTGTATACCATAACCACTCCTATTGCGAGCAGTATGATGACTATGGTCAGTAGTTTTATATCTAATTTTGTCTTTTGCATAAAATCACCCGAATCGTTAAAGATTACAGCGCTTTAACATTATTTTTAAAATCTACCCCACGCTCTTCAAAATTGTTATACATTCCCCAACTGGCACAAGCAGGAGACAATAAAACAGAATCACCAGGCTTAGAAAGCTCTTGACACTTTTTAACCGCTGACATCATATTATCTACGATAAAAATATTCTCATAACCTGCATTTAATGCTGCACTTTTTATCTTCTCTGCAGTTTCCCCCATTAAAACCAGGGCTTTTACCTTATTATTAAAATTCTCTATCAGTTCATCAAATTCTATTTTTTTATCATATCCGCCTGCAATGAGTATAATTTTACTTTCAAATGCATTTAGTGCGTTAATCGTTGCATCTACGTTGGTTCCCTTGGAGTCATTATAGTATTTTGTACCTTGTACTTCTCGTACAAATTCAATCCTATGTTCTACTCCTTTGAAGTTATTTACAGCGTTTCTGATTGTACTTTTATCAATTCCCGCACTTGTACAAATTCCGATAGCCATTAGCACATTTTCTAAATTGTGTTTCCCTAATAGGGGAATTTCTTTGACTTCCATGACGCAGGAATCATCTTCATTATTAATAATTTTTCCATCTTTGACAAAAATTCCATCGATTTCATTTTCTTTGCTTACATATAGTACCTTTGCATCAGTTTCTATATTCAAATCTTTCAAGTACTTATCGTCATAGTTTAAAACTACTACATCATTTTTATCAGCATTCTTTAAAATTTTTAGTTTTGATTCTTTATATGCATCATAACTGCCATGCCAATCCAAGTGATCAGGGGTTATATTGATAATACCCGCTATGTTTGCTCTAAAGTCAACAGTATCTTCAAGTTGAAAACTCGAACATTCAATAATATAAAAGTCGTCAGGACGATTATTTTCAAAAACAGGTAACATGCCTATGCCGATATTGCCTGCGATATGTGCCTTATGTTTAGAACTGTTTATAATCTCTCCTACCAAAGCTGTTGTCGTGGTCTTACCATTGGTTCCGGTTATTGCAATAATCTTTCTATCTCCATATAGTTGATAGACCAACTCTAAATCGGACATCAGTGGAATACCGGCCTCCCTAACAGCTACTACAAATTCATTGTTAGGATGTATGCCCGGACTTTTAATACAATAATCTGGCTTTATTTTTAGAATTTCTTCTGTAGTTTTTATTTCCGTCAAATTCAAATCCGTTAGTCTAGGATTTTTACTAATTATCTCATCGTACTTAAAATCTTGTACATAAATCTTTGCAGCTTTTTTATGCAGAGTTTCAGCTGCAGAAATACCTGTAATACCAAAACCAAGTATTAGTATTTTCTTGTCTTGTAGTATCATTTTGAATCTCCGTTAAAAGTATAGTATTGTTGAAAGTAAAACTGCAATAGTACTTACTACAGTGAATGCAGTTACAATTTTCTGTTCATTATGTCCTTTCAATTCATAGTGATGGTGTATAGGACTCATAAGGAACACACGTTTCTTATTCCTCGTCTTGTAGCTGATGACCTGTATAATGACCGATCCTGCTTCAATTACATAGATTATTCCAAATATCGGAAGGAATAGTGTTGTATTGGTAATAATTGCAAGTCCTGCAATTGCTCCACCAATCGTCATCGAACCGGTATCTCCCATAAATACGGATGCTTTATTTGAGTTGTATACTAAGAATCCTAATATTGCGCCAAGCAGTACCAAAATAAAACTTTGAATGCTTGTCATTCCCAACCCCATGGCAACTACAAATAAAAATGGCAGTATCGGTACAGTGACTGAGCTGAGGAGTCCATCAAGTCCATCCGTAAGATTTACAGCATTTACTGTACCTATTAATAAAAACGGAAAATAAATATATGCAAATAAACCCAAACCCAAATCATAATTGATGAAAGGAACTCTTATTATACTAAAACCCGTCGGATTATATCTTTTTAATAGCATCATCATAATAATACTGAATACTATTTGTAGAAGTATCTTTTGTTTGGCGTCCAGCCCCATTGATCTCTTTAAGATAAGTCCTAAAAAGTCGTCAATAAAACCTACTGCACCAAAACAAAAAGTCGATATAAGGACTATTATTAAAGGTAAATCAAAATCCCTGGCTATAAACAAACCGATAATCAAAGTAAGTCCTATGATAACTCCCCCCATAGTAGGAGTACCCTGTTTCGCAAGATGAGACTGTGGTCCATCATCTCTAATATTTTGACCTATACGCTGTTTTCTTAAAATGGGAATAATAAATCTCCCAAGAATAATCGATGTCGTAATCGACATTAAAATTGTTATTGCTATGTTATTAATATCCATAAAAAACCTCCAAAAGTATTATAACATATATATATTTCAATGACTTAATTGAAATATTTTTATTTAACTAATCTTCCGGTTTATCTTCCTGAGTATCATTTTCTATAGAATTTGATTCAGTACTGGAATTATCGTCATCTGTATTTGATACAGTACTAAATTCAACAGTTGATTCAGGATCTACCAGAGTTCCTTCTAATGGAGATTGTGTTTGTATTACACCTTCAGTTTCATTACTTGCGTATTTGATACCAAGTCTGTCTAGCAGCTGCTTGGCTTCTGAAGCATCCATTCCCACTAATTTCGGCATCTGTATCCACTGCATTCCTGTTTCATCACTCATAAGGTCTATTATCGAACCATATGGTAATAACTCTCCAGCTTCAGGAGCTTGACTTGATACCAAGGACTCTTTATTCATATTTGGATTGACTACAAAATGCTGGAATCCAAGGTCTTTTAGAACTTGAACTGCTCTACTTAGAGGCATGCCTACTACATATGGTATTTCCACATTGCCGTCTGTATGCTCATCTATAGGCTCAGTAGGCAGATAACCTTTCAGGTCTATGATTCCCTTTATTATATTTCTTACAAGCGGTGCAGACACTACATTACCGCTACTTGCTCCATGAGGCTCATCTACCACGGCTAAGACTATGAATTCCGGATCTTCCGCAGGGAAAATTCCGATATATGATGCTACAGTAGTCTCATTTTCATACTTTCCGTCTACAAATTTTACACTTGTACCGGTTTTTCCTCCAATTTTATAACCCGGTATCTTTGCACCGTCGGCAGTCCCATGCTCTACTCCATGTTCCATCATATATCTCATTTTTTCTGAAGTTTTTTCAGAGATAACCTGTCTTTTAAATTGATGAGGAACGATTAATTTTTCCTGTGTGTTTACATCTATAACTTCTTTTACGATTCTAGGTGTATAGAGTTTCCCGCCGTTAACTACAGCAGATATTGCAGATATCATCTGTATCGGTGTTACAGCTATACCGTGACCATAAGACATGGTTGCCAGCTGCGGTAAATTTATTGCACTGGCAGCTTCCGGAATCAGTCCTTCTGCTTCAGCAGGCAATCTTATTCCGGTAGGTTTTCCAAAACCAAAATCCCTTATATACTTGTACATCTTCTCATGCCCCAATTCCCTAGCCATTTGGATAAATGCCGGATTACATGAATGGTCCATAGCTTCTACAAGATTTTGTTCTCCATGGGGATCGTACCATCTATAACATTTTAGAACCACACCCGGTATATCGGTAACTATACCATTACAATGATACACAGAGTCATCAGTTGCAGTCCCTTCTTCTACAGCTGCTGCTGCGGTAATAAACTTAAATACAGAGCCGGGTTCATATATATCATTTACGGCAAAGCTTCTCCATATATTGAAATATGTTTGAAGCAGCTCTTCTTCGGAATACTCTTTCCATTTATTTTCTTCTTCACTGGTTCTCGCTTTTCTTGGATTATTGGGATCATATTTTGGAAGATTCTCAAGAGCGAGTACATCACCGTCTTTAGGATTCATTACCAAGATGGTTAGTTTCTTTGGTCTATATTTGTCATAGGTTTCTTTTGCAAATCTTGTCGCAAGTTCTTGTATCCTATCGTCTATAGTTAAAACTATGTCCGACCCTTCTCTGGCATTGTGTTTTTCGAAGTCCTCATATGGTATTATGTCTCCAAATGGAGAAACCGAGGCAATATTCAATCCACTCTTTCCATATAACTCGGAATCAAAGCTTCTTTCTACGCCATAAGAACCATGATTTTGATGATCCAAAAATCCTAGCACATATGGTGCAAATTCGCCTGCCGGATAGAATCTACTTGTTTCAGGTGCAATAGAGACTCCTCTGATTTTGGCCGCCTTTATTTTATCAGTCTGCTCATTACTGAGTTTGTTGGCAACCCTAACCATTTCATCACCTTCCATAAGTCTCAATAAATCCTCTTGTCTCTTATCCAGCACTTCAGCAAGGAATGCGGAAGTACTCTGTTTATTTTCTATTTCTTTTGGAAGAATAAATAATGTATTAATTTTTACGGAGATGGCAAGCGGATTCATGTTTGAGTCGTAAATTTTCCCTCTTGTAGGTGCAATTTCTACGACTGATTTCCTTTGTTCCAATGCCTTTTGTTTGTATTCATCGCCTCCAAATATTTGAAGGCTTAAAAGTCTTCCCACAAAAACTAATGCCATAATAACAATTATGGCATATACAGAATTCACTCTTTTTTTGTAGTTTGGTTTCTTAGATCCTTTATTAAAGTTCATAATTACTCCTCATTAAAAACACCAAAGAGTGCAGAAAAGAATGATTTAAAAGCTCCAATGGTATCCGATGTATCTGCATTTGCAGTTTTTACTTCAGTATAGCCGGATTCAATTTTAACATGTTGCTGAGATTTAGGATAGTCCATACCCAGGTTTATCTTTGCTAATGTTTCAATTCTAGCTGTTGCTTTATACGGTTCTAATTGGATAATTAAGTAATCTCTTTTGGTTTTTAATTCTTCTACTTCTTTATTTAATACTTTTACTTGACTGTTCAATTCGGTTATTTTTGTATACCGCATCAGTACCAACATAGTCATGACGATGATTATACTACCCAATGTAGAGAAGATCAAGAACTTTTTTAAGTTTGATTTTTTTATATTCCTGTTCATTTCATTGAAATTATTAACATCATTGATGACTTTTATCTGCTTGCTTCTTATTTGGCTCTGCTTTTCATTTCTTTCTCTAACGGCAAGTCCCATGATCCTCCTCCTTACATTTTAAGTAAATAAATTTCCATTCTATTGAGCTCTTATGTATTTTAGTGCTCTAGACTTTTTCTGCGATTCTAAGCTTAGCTGATTTTGAACGTGGATTTTGCCTAAGCTCTTTATTCGACGCAATAATTGGCTTTCGGTTGATTAGCTTTAGTGATCTTTTGTGGTTACATACACAAACAGGAAAATCACTCGGACAAATACAACCTGTATTCAGTTCTCTAAATATATTCTTTACTATTCTATCTTCTAGTGAGTGGAATGTAATTATCGCAATTCTACCACCCGGTTTAATCATTTTTACTATTTTCGGTATGGTAGATGACAGTACATCCAGCTCTTTATTGACCTCTATTCTAATTGCCTGGAAAATCCTCTTAGCAGGATGCCCACCTTTGGAGCGAACTGAAGCAGGGACAGCTCTATCTATAATAGCGACTAAGTCCATAGTAGTTTCGATTGCTCGTTCCTTTCTTTCTTCGACTATGAACTCAGCAATTCTTCTCCCCCATTTTTCTTCGCCATACTTCCAGAAAATATCTTCTAACTCTTCTTTGGTGTATTCATTTATGACATAGCTCGCTGAAAACCTACTTCTATTATCCATTCGCATATCTAATGGCGCATTCATTCTATATGAGAAACCTCTTGATCCTTGATCAATCTGATACGAAGAAACACCTATGTCCATTAAAACACCGTCTACCTTCCCTACTTCCAGCTCCTTTAAAATATCAACAGCATTTTCAAAATTTGAATGCACTGCTTTAAATGCATCTCCAAATTCACTAAGTCTTTTTGAAGCATATTCTATTGCATCACGATCTTGGTCCAGACCGATAAGCATACCTTTATCCAGTCGCTTTAAAATCTCGTAGGAGTGTCCTCCACCCCCAAGAGTGCAGTCCAGGTATATACCGTCACTTTTTATATTTAAGCCGGCAATTGTTTCATCTAGCAATACCGGTATATGATTGAAAGACATAATTACCTCCTAAATATTCAAATCGGCCATTTTTTCAGTTAAAGTATCGTAATTGAGGAAATCATCGTCATTGTAATTTTCCCAATTCTCTTTAGACCATATCTCTATTCGTTTTGCTACTCCTATAATGTAAACTTCCTTATCTATATTTGCGTATTCTCTAAGATTTGGAGGCAATAGTATCCTACCTTGTTTATCGGGTTCTATATTACTCGCCCCTGCATAAAATAATCTGGCAAAACCCCTAGCTTCTTTTCTGCTAAGTTGGTTCATTGAATTTATTCTGGTAGCAAGTTCTTCCCACTCTTCATTATCGAAAATAAAAAGACAATTCTCCATGCCTTTTGTGACATAGAAACTAGGCCCCAAGCTTTCTCGAAACTTGGAAGGCATTATAACTCTACCCTTTGAATCCATACTGTGTTGATATTCACCTATAAACATGGAATCATCCTCTTTTGGAATTGTTACCCACTTTCTACCACTTTCTACCACTTGTATATATATTACCCCAAATTCAAGATAAATACAAGTCTTTTTTTACTTTAATCAGATAAATTTTCCAAATAAAAAAGTCTTTAAATCAGCCGATTTAAAGACTTTTTATATTTTTATTGAATTGGTGGTGGTAAGTGGTGGTTTAATTTTTAATTTTATTTTCAAGTTTTAATTTGTTACGACTATAAAACCATAAAAATACTCCAAGTATTATCCCTGCTATACTTACCAATTGAGATACTCTGAAACCTATAAAATATAGACTATCGGTTCTAAGTCCCTCAACAAAAAACCTTAATATGCCATAAAGTACAAGGTATATCGCAGATATTTCTCCTATATATTTTTGACGTTTTCTTGCGAAGTAAAACAGAAAAGCAAATATTATTGCATCTCCGATTGATTCATATAAAAATGTAGGATGATAACCCACACCATCAATAATCACCGCCCAAGGCAAATCAGTTTGATATCCATGGGCTTCCTGGTTTATGAAATTACCCCATCTTCCTATTGCTTGTCCTAATGCAAGCGAAGGTACTGTAATGTCCGCCATTTCAATAAATGAAATCTTTTTTATTCTGCATACTATATATGCCGTAAGGAAAGCTGCGATAATTCCTCCATAGATTGCAAGTCCACCGCCTCTAATATTTAAAATTTGAATCGGATTGTCCTTGAACTGATTCCATTCAAAAGCTACATAGTAAAGTCTTGCTCCAACTATCGACAATGGCAGTGCCCAAATTAGGACATCCATTAAATTATCAGGATTTACTCCTCTACGCCTTGCATCTCTTTCCGCCAAATAAATTCCTAGCAGCATACCTAGACCGATTAGGACGGCATACCACATTATTTCTATTCCAAATAGCGTAAACGCTACTCTATCAACTGTAGGACTCATTTTTTAACCTCTCTTTTTTATTACATTAAATATTACGAAAAACAAAATATGCACAGACGCCAAAGCGGTAACGAATCCCATAAGAATTTTATATACCATCTCCATAAAAAAGTTTTGAGGAAGCATCCTGATCATCATATCGGTTTCCGGATTTAATAACCACAAATCATTATCGAAGAAAATATGATGAAATTTTATGAAACTTTCTGAAAAATCAGAAAGAATCAATAGAGCCAGAACCGCTCCCAAACCCCAAACAAATAACATCGTAATGGAAGAAGTCTTAAAAGTACTCTCTGCCCCATATCTGTATATAGAAAAGGCAATAAGTAACGCAGCTATTACTACCAGTGCAATTCTAACTGTCCTTCCAAGTTCAAAAAGCTTGAATACATCTTCCATATGTGTTATCTCACGAGTATTAAAATGCTTCTCTAATAAATTATTTTCACCGGTTTTTAGATATTGAATCAGATCGGAATTTACAGTATTCAGTGCTTCCACACTTAGTCCTGCTTCCTTAGCAATATCGTTTCTGTTTTGAAAATTTTTATAAAATTTCTCATTCCCGGAATAGTAGTCCAAACTTGTCAACAATAATACCAATGACAAGGACAAACACATTATGAAACTTAGTACATACTTCAATTATTCCACGCTTTCAGGTTCATTCCAGTTATGATAAACATCTTGTACATCGTCATTGTCTTCAAGTGCATCAATCATTTTTTCCATATTCTTAATATTTTCTTCTGAATTGATATCATTGTAATTAGATGGAAGGTAGTATAATTCGGCCTTTAAAAACTCATGTCCGGCAGCTGAAAGTGTATCTCTAGCACTTGAAAAATCATCTGTAGCCGTAACCACTTCAAAGATACCGTCTTCAGAAGTGAAGTCCTCAGCTCCTGCTTCCAGAGCCTCCATCATAAATTCCTCTTCATCCAATTTTTCTCCATCTAAAACCAAAAGACCTTTTCTTTCAAACATATATGAAACAGATCCGGTCTGACCTAGATTTCCGCCGTACTTATCAAAAGCATGTCTCACATCAGCAGCAGTTCTATTTCTGTTGTCAGTTAAACAGCTTACCAATACAGCTGTTCCTTCAGGTCCGTATCCTTCATAGATAACTTCTTCAAAATTATCTGAATCAGCATCTCCGGCAGCTTTTTTCAGTGCTCTTTCGATATTGTCATTAGGCATATTTTCAGCTTTAGCTTTTTCTATTGCTGTTTTAAGTGACGAATTGTATTCAGGATCAATTCCTCCCTCTCTTGCAGCGACGATAATCATCCTGGCAAGTTTTGTAAAAACCTTACCTCTTTTTGCATCTTCTTTGCCTTTTTTGTTTTTAATAGTACTCCATTTATTATGTCCAGCCATTATTATCTCCTCACTATATTATTTTGCCATTTAGTATTGATAGATATTCACTATCTATAATTTCAGAACTGATATTTCCGCTCGTAAGTTCCAGCATATCTTCTAAAAAAGAATCGTATTTTTCTACATCCATATATAGGATAATATCCACATCTTCTAAAAAAACCTTCTCCAGGATTTTAATTTCTGCATTGTTTAAATAGTTTTCTATTACCCCAAGATTTGAGTAGTCCAGCTTTAGTTTCACTCTATAATGCATAATCTTGTCTACAATTACAGATTTTTCCAAGGCAATTTTACATCCGGTTGTGTAAGCTCTAACCAGTCCGCCTTTACCTAGTAGCACACCGCCAAAGTATCTGGTAACAACCACACAAACATTTGTAAGACCCTCGTTCATAAGAGTAGTCAGTATGGGCATTCCTGCAGTATGCGAAGGCTCACCGTCATCAGAAAACCTCTGTACATTCTTTCCTATTACATATGCATAACAATTATGAGTTGCAGTCTTGTGCAGTTCCTTTATTTCATTAATAAAATCATTCGCTTCTTCCTCTGTCTCTACAGGTTTGCAATACCCGATAAACCTGGATTTTTCTATTATTACCTCATCCTCACCATAGGAATCTACCGACTTGTACTTTTCAGACATACTATATCACATACCTTTCAAGCTTGTCATAATCATCTCTGTTTATCATTATACGCATCTGCATTCCATTATCAACAGATTTTTTTATCTGAGGTTTATATTTTTCTATTATTTGATTTATCAAAGCAGGTTCAGAATACGGTATAATTATTTCTACCTCAATCGAATCTTGATTTAATACACTATCTATACTCTGAAGCAGTTTTTCTATTCCGGCATCCTCAAGAGCCGAAATATATATTACTTCATTTTCTGAATTTTTAGAATTTAAAAGAAGATCATCTCCTACCAGGTCCATCTTATTATAGACCTCAATAATCGGTATACCGCCAATTTTTAAATCTTCAATAGTCTCATTTATTGCACTTTTTTGTCTATCCAGGCTTTCTGTCGATGCATCTAAAACTATGAGGATTAAATCTGCATACTTAATCTCCTCTAAGGTACTTTTAAAAGCCTCTATCAGATTGACAGGGATATCTCTGATTAGTCCTACGGTATCAGCAAGTATAAAGGACTCGTGTTCTTCAGGCATAATGCGTATATGCCTGGTGTCCAGTGTTGCAAATAGTCTGTCATCAGCATATACTTTTTTATCTGCACTTCTTCCTGTATATTCTATTAACCGATTCATAATAGTCGATTTTCCTGCATTTGTATATCCTAATAAAGCCACGACGGGAAGTTCTGAAGATTTTCTCTGTTTTCTCGTTATCTCCCTATTATCAACTTGCTTTTTTAGTCTGGCTTTTATTGATGCAATCTCTCTTCTGATATGTCTTCTATCCGTTTCAAGTTTTTGTTCCCCGGGACCTCTTGTCCCTATTCCTCCGCCGGTTCTACTTAGGTAATTTCTATAACCGACTAATCGCGGCAACCGGTAATTGGCTTGAGCAAGCTCAACTTGTAAAACGGATTCGACACTTTTTGCCCTGAGAGCAAATATATCCAAAATAAGATTTGTTCTATCGATTATCTTCTTGCCTATTACATCCTCGAGGTTTTTTATCTGGGATCCCGAAAGTTCATGGTTAATTATAACCGTGTCAATCTCCATGTTTTCAGCCAACTCTCCAATCTCTACAGCTTTACCACTTCCGATAAAGGTTTTGGAATCTATCCTGTCTGCTGATTGATCGACCCTTCCAAGTACTTCTGCTCCGGCGCTCTCTGCCAAAGCCTCAAGTTCCTGCATGGAATCCTCATATGAATGCCTGTTCTCCGGCATTTTTAAACCTACAATTAATACTTTTTCACTCATTCTCTCACATCCATACATAATTACTCATTTCAATTATACATGATTAAGGTTAATTTTAGCAATATAGGTAAAGATTTGACTGAATATCTTAACAATACCATCATAATATGTCGATATTATTTAATGATTTTTACTAAAGCTTACAATTAAGTAATCTTGGTATAATGGACTATGCTCTCGTCTTTATGTTATAATTAATTTATTAATATTTTAGTATTAATGTCTTTTTATATTACAATATTAGATAGTGGCAGTTAGGTTATTTTCTATAACTATGTTTAAAGCATAAATTTTATGATTTAGGTAATAACAGAGCTGTCTTGCTAATTAGATTATTTATTGAATATAAATTACTAATACGATTTAGGAGGGTTGTATTAATGAAACCTGGTTTAAAAAGAGTTTTAAAATATATAAAAATTTTAGTGCTCCTATTACTTATGCTTGTTGCTGTTTTTGCAGGATCTGTAGGGGCGTCTGTAATTGCAGTAATAAAAGAAACTCCACCAATAGATTTATCCAAAATTAGTGAAGCACTGAGTGAGAACTCTACCATTGTAGATTCAAACGGAGACTTATTGGAACAAATTGAGACTGTGGAGTATAGAGAAGTAAAGAGCATCAACGACATACCTAAACATGTTAGGGATGCATTTGTGGCAGTAGAAGATGAAAGATTTTATAATCATATTGGTGTAGATTTAGTTGGTATTGTAAAATCGGTAATGGATAATATCTCTGCCGGGGGTATCGTTAGAGGAGGCTCTACTATCACCCAACAGTTGGCAAGAGATTTATATCTAAATGACGAAAAATCATTGGACAGAAAAATTAAAGAAGCATACATTGCAATGAAAATGAACAAAGCGCTCGATAAAAATGAAGTCTTAGAAATATACCTAAACAGAGTTTTCCTTGGACAAAATGCTTACGGTGTACAAGCAGCAGCCAATACTTACTTTTCAAAAGACCTCTCGGAACTTACCATAGCCGAGGCAGCCGCTTTAGCTTCCATTCCTAAAGCACCGACTGATTACGCACTTTACTATACCGTTCCACCGGAAGACGCCGGCGACCAAAGAGTTTTAAGTGAAATCAACTTAAGCGGAGAGAAGTACTTTGCAGTATACAATCCGTACTTTGAAGATAGACAGAAGTATGTACTATTTAAAATGAAGGAATTAGAAATGATAAGCGATGAAGAATATCAATCTGCACTTAATGAAGATATAGCTTCAGCTCTTAATCCCCCTGAAAGAAGAATGGCTGATCTTTCAAGTTACTTTACCAGCTTGGTTAAATCACAAGTAACTGACAAGCTCATGAAGAAATATAATCTCACCAGAGAAGAAGCACAGGACAAACTGTATCACGGCGGATTACAGATAACCGCTTCTATAGATTTAGAAATGCAGAGAAAATTAGAAGAGGTATATGCTAATTTCACAGCCAATATCCTTAGCTCAGATACTGCAGATGAATCAGGCGTAAACTTCCTGGACTGGAAATTAAATGAAGCCGGTGATATTACAAATGCGAATGATAATGTAATCTATTTTAAAAAGTCTAATATACTCGATGAAAATGATAGTATTATGATACCTTCAGGCGATTACGAATTCGTCGACGGAAATCTATATATTAAACAATCATCACTTAAACATACAGAAGGAAATATAATACTACAACCGTTTTATTCAAAGACAGAAGATGGAGATTTAAAAACGCATTCCAGATCTTCAATTTCAATAGATTCTGAAATGCTAAGCTTATCAAGTGATGATAGAATTGTTATAAGCTCAGCTTATTTGGCTGAACACCCAGATTTCTATAATGAAGCAGATGGTGTGATTACGCTCAATAAATCCTATTATACGATTGATACAACCGGTACATTGCAGCCTCAATCGTCAACTGTCGTAATAGATCATAATACCGGCCTTATTAAAGCGATTATAGGTGGAAGAGGACAATCAGGATCAAGCATCCTAAACAGAGCTTATACATCAGTTAGACAACCAGGATCTACCATGAAGCCGCTTGCAGTCTACGCACCCGCGCTAGACAATGATTATACCTTAGCCAGCATTATAGACGATCTTCCTCATTATAATGACAGACATGAAATCTGGCCTGTGAACTGGTACGGTAATTATAAAGGATTGATGACTTTAAGAGAGAGTATAGAAGTATCTGCCAATGTAAACGCAGTAAAAACGCTCGAAAAAATCGGGATTCCAAAGTCAAAAGAATATCTAACAAAATTCGGTTTGATAAATGGATTAAATCCTGAAGCTGATAACTTTATCTCTAAGGCTGAAGACCCATATACGAACGATGAAAATACAGCGGCAATGGCCCTTGGTGGTATGACCTACGGAGTAACCAATGTCGATCTTACAGCAGCATATGCTACGATTGCCAATAAAGGAACCTACCTAGAACCACTCAGTTTCTCTAAAGTTACCGATAGACGTGGTAATGTGGTACTTGAAAACGAATCTGAATCAAGAGAAGTATTAAGCGAAGGAGTGGCCTATCTATTAACTGATGCTCTACACACCACCACTCAACAAGGTATTGCACAGAATGCACAGGTTGAAGGTTTTGAAATAGCCGGAAAGACAGGTACCTCGGGTACAGCTACGGAAAACCAAGACTCTTGGTTTGTTGGTTACAGCCCCTACTATACCGTTGGAGTTTGGATGGGTTCAGACGATCCTCAGCTCAAACTTAAAGAAGTCAGTATATATTCAACAAAGCTTTGGAGCGTTATAAACAAAGCCATCCTTGAAGGAAAACAAAGTATACCATTCTCTAAACCATCCAATATAGTTGAGGTTGAAGTTTGTACAAAATCAGGTATGCTCCCAACAGATGCTTGCCGTGCAGATCATAGAGATGTAGTTAAGAAAGAAATCTTCGTCAAGGGAACCGAACCTAAAAAAGAATGTAATGTTCACGTTTGGAGAACAGTCGACAAAAATGACGGTTTATTGGTTACCGAAAAAACTCCTGATTCAGAAAAGTCTGTAAGATCTTATATAACCAGACTTATTAAATACAATCCTCAGGATAACGACGGAATAGTACCTGAAGACTGGTCTATGATGCCACCTACTTCCTATTCCCCAATTGTTTATAAGACTCCTGAAGAAATAGAAGCTGAGAAAAAAGCCAAAGAAGAAGAGGAGAAAAAGAAGAAGGAAGAAGAAGATAAAAAGAAAAACGAACAAGAAAATCCTGATGATTCAAACTCGGACGATGATACTAACGATGATGATTAGAAATTTTTAAGACAAAAATGAGTTCCCTAATAATGGGAACTCATTTTTAAATTATAAATTATTAACTATTTTGTAGTTCACAAGCCTTTACAACTTGGTCCAGTAAGATGGTAGTGGTAACTGATCCAACTCCACCCGGAACAGGTGTAATCATTTTTACATATTCTTCCAGGCTTTCAAAATCAGCGTCTCCGCCGATTTTTCCGTCTTTATCAGCGCTTACCCCTACATCTATTATAATGCTGTCCTCGTTAAAATAATCCTTCCCGAGTGATCTTGCTCTTCCTATTGCCACTACCACTACATCGGCATCTTTGGTTACTTGTGGCAGATCTTTTGTTCTCGAATGACAGATCATTGGAGTCGCATTTTTACTTAATAGCATCATTGCAATTGGTCTACCAAAAACTAATGATCTGTTTATAACTGCAACATTCTTTCCTTCCAATTCAATACCATAGTATTCCATAACTTTCATTGCAGCCATTGGAGTGGCTGGAACAAGCTTAGAAAAGTCAGATTCAAAAACTCTGGCTAAGTTTATAGGATGCATACAGTCAACATCTTTATCGGGATTTATAGCATATCTTAGGGCTTCTTCGTCTACATGCTTTGGAACAGGTCTAAATAAAAGTATTCCTGAAATGCTTGCATCATTGTTTAATTTGTCAAATAACTCAAGCATCTCTTCAGTTGTTACCTCAACCGGTTTTTCAAAAACCTCTGTTTCAATTCCAAGATTGGTACAATTCTTTAATATTCCTCTCTCATATGAAACATCATTTGGATTATCACCTATACGAACAACGGCAAGTTTAGGATTATGTCCTCTCTCTTTAAGTTTGCCGACTCTTTCAATGATTTCGCCTTTCAGTTTGTCCGCAACCGGTTTACCTCTCAAAATTTCAGTCATACCATCCCTCCATTTTTAAAATTAGCTATATTATTCTTATACAGCTTAGTAGAATAAGTAGTTCATAAAGAAAAACTATATAACAACTCAGAATTCCGTTTATGAATTATTTATTAAAATATAATTGAGCTAATATTATTATAACCCATTCACAATAAAAAACAAAATCGACAGCTAAGCTGTCGATTGGTATTTTATTATTAATTTAAGATTCTTCTAACTCCAACTACATTGTTTTGGAAATATGAACCTTCAGCACTGTCTATAACTACTCCTCTTTCTTCAGTAGCTGCATGAACATAACTTCCACCACCAACATAAATTCCGACATGGTCTACATGATCTGACCAGTCATTTTGGAATAATATGATATCTCCGGGTTGTATATTTTCTTTCGAAACAGCATAACCATTTCCGGCTTGACCCGTCGTTATTCTGGATAGTTCAACTCCGGCATACTCTCTATATAGATATGAAGTTAGCCCTGAACAGTCAAAACCAACATCTGGGGAACTTCCTGCCCATACATAACTCGAACCTACTAAGGATCTTGCTGCATTTACTATATTGGTAATAGCATCTCCTGATACTTCATTATCACGAACAGGCTCTTCAGTTACAGGTTCTTCGACCTTTGGATCTTCTGCCACAGGGTCTTCTACTTTTGGTTCTTCGGCCACAGGTTCCTCAACTACAGGTTCCTCAACTACAGGTTCCTCAACTACAGGTTCCTCAACTACAGGTGTTTCTACCGGAACTTCAGGTTCTTCTACCTTCGGATCTTCTGTATCTTTTACTTCTTTATTCTCATCGGTCTTAGGTTCTTCTTCATCCGTAAGAACAGCTTCAGTTGTACTTAAAAGCGACTCGGATATGTATCCTATCATACCATTAAAACTTACTTTGACCCATCCGTTTTGAGCTTCCCCGATAACTTCATGTCCTTTATCAAGAACGCCGATAACTTGAGCTGAGTCTCCTCTTCCGCTTTTTACTTCAACATCTTCTTTTATAAAGCCTTTTACTGAAAGTGATACTGTCTCTTCTTTCGCAACATCTGTTTCAGCTTCTGTTTCATCACCTGGTTTTACTTCTGAAAACTCTTGAGTTTCATTATTTTCTAGTGACTCAGTTTTTTCTGCAAGGTCTAATTCGGAAGATTTTTCTTCATTACTCACTACTGTTTTTTCTTCATCTGGTTCTGCAGTTGATAGATGAACTACTTCATCTGCTTTAGGTTCTACGACATCTATCGTTTCGATAGGATTGTTTACAGCTACTGTTTCAGGCTTTTTAACCATGGTTTCAGTTTTAGCAGCGGCTAAAGTAATATTATCACTTACTTCATGTAGTTCATTGCTCTTTATTTCCTTGAACTCTTCTGCTTTTACAATTTTTTTATCATTAATTTTATAAACAATATTCGATTTTGACTTATTTGCATACTCTTCAATCACTGACTTATCGATTGGTCTAGCTGCCTCTGTATTAACTACTTTAACAGCAGGTGCTTTTAATCCGGCAAATGATGTTATTGCCAATAAACCAACCGCTAAGCCTATCTTTCCTTTTTTCACAGTGTACCTCCCAAAGGTTTTTAAGATTTAAGCTTATAGTAAATGATAAATTACTTGCATTTTTATGTCAAGAGAAAGGTTACAATTTGGTTACGTTTTGTTACATTGTAACTTTTTTGTAATAATTGACTTATAATTTGAGTGTTTTTTATAATTTTTGTTAATATATCATAGTTTTGCATTATGATTTATCATCCAATCTTACATAAATATAAGCTTTAAATTTTTATTTTTAATCTTAAAGTAAATCATAGCTGTATCATCACTCTAAAAAATATCGTTTTGTACTTCAATTATTGTTACTTTGTGATAATTCATTAAAGAACTATTACTAATAGATATAACAGTTCATAATAGTATTATTATACGAAATTGACGTATTTCTCAAGGAATAAGCATATAGCTAAATGAAAACGTTTAAATCATTGTTGCTAAATTTCTTTTAATATTATATAATGAGTTCAGCAACCGGAGTAAAAATGCATAATGTTTTGGTTGCACTATGTAAATTTATTCCAAAAAAAGGAGGAATTAGATTTGAACAGACTGAAAAAGTTAAGCCTTATTTTAGCTTTAGTAATGGTATTTTCTGTATTTCTAAGTGCATGTACCCCTACTAAACCTGCTGATGAAGGCAAAAAGGAAGAGACTACTGAAAAAGTAGACGAGAAAAAAGATGAAGAAAAGAAGGACGAAGAAAAGAAGGATGAGGACAAGAAAGAAGAACCTGCTCCATCCGGAGATGCCGGTGAAGGTACTATAATAGTAGCTCAAGGTGCTGATCCTAAATCACTTGACCCTCATGCGACAAACGACCAACCTTCATCAAGAGTTAATAAGCAGATCTATGACACATTAGTAGAACAAGATACTAATATGGAATTACAACCGGGTCTTGCTGAATCTTGGAAGCAAATCGACGAAACTACTTGGGAATTTAAACTAAGAACTGGCGTTAAATTCCACAACGGAGAAGAATTAAAAGCTTCTGACGTTGCTTTCTCAATTAATAGAGAAAAAGAGTCTGCTAGTACAGGACATATCGTTAGTTTTGTTAAAGAAGTTGAAGCTAAAGATGATCACACTGTAGTTATTAAACTTGAAGAGCCATTCGCACCAATACTAGCTCACTTAGCTCATACTGCATCTTCAATATTAAATGAAAAAGCTGTAACTGAAGCTGGTGATGATTATGTTAGTAATCCTGTAGGAACCGGTCCTTTCAAATTTGTAAGCCAAGACGCCGGTGATAAAGTCACACTGGAAGCTTTTGCTGATTACTACAAAGGAGCTCCTAAATTTAAAACTCTAATTATTAAAAACGTTGCTGAAAATGCAACCAGAACAATTGGTCTTGAAACAGGCGAAATTGACATCGCTTATGATATAGAGCCAAATGATTTCGACGTTGTTAGAAATAATGACAAGCTTGAATTGATCGATGACGAATCACTTTCAACTGCATATATCGGATTCAATACTCAAAAAGAGCCATTTACTGATGTTAAAGTTAGAAAAGCTCTTAACCATGCAGTAAATGTAGAAGAAATAATCGAGGTAGTTCTGGAAGGATCAGGAAAACCTGCAACCGGACCAATCAATAACAAGGTATTCGGATATGACGAATCATTAAAGTCATATGACTACGATCCTGAAAAAGCTAAAGCTCTTCTTGAAGAAGCGGGTAAAGGTGAAGGATTTGAAACTAAGATCTGGACAAATGACAACCCGGTTAGAGTTAAAATCGCTGAACTTGTTCAAGCTCAATTGGCTGAAGTTGGGGTTAAAGCTGAAATCGATATCGTTGAGTGGGGTGCTTACCTAGACAGAACAGCAGCTGGTGAACACGACATGTTTATACTTGGTTGGGTAACTGTAACAGGTGATGCTGACTACGGTCTATACGCATTATTCCACAGTAGCCAAAAAGGTAGTGCTGGAAATAGAACCTTCTTCGAAAACGCTGAAGTAGATAAGCTACTTGACGCTGGAAGAAAAGAAAGTGATCCTCAAAAGAGATTAGAATCTTACAAACCTGCACAAGAAATTATAGTAGAAGAAGCTCCTCAAATCTTCCTATACTTCCAGAACCAAAATGCTGGAATCCAAAAAACTATAAAAGGGTTCGAACTACATCCAGCAGGACACCATAGACTGTACACTGTTGAAAAAGCTCAATAATTGAGTCAACTGGGCCCTTTCAAGGGCCCTTTATTATTTATCATGTAAAAGGAGTGACGAAATGCATAAGTACATAATTAAAAGACTACTTCTTTTAATTCCGGTAATTCTAGGTGTAACTTTCATTGTATTCTTCATAATGTATTTAACACCCGGTGACCCCGCAAAGATAGCATTAGGGGAAAATGCCCCTCAGGAACAGGTAGATAAAATGAGAGAAGAGATGGGACTTAATGACCACTTTCTCGTTCAGTACGCAAGATTCGTAGGAAAAGCTCTTACCGGTGATTTCGGTAGATCTTACGACACTAAAAAACCTGTATTCCATGAAGTATTCTCAAGATTCCCTGCAACTTTAAAATTGACAATTGCGGGAATAATAATTGCAGTTTTAATCGGTATACCTGTTGGTATAATCTCAGCCACTAAACAATATTCCATTATGGACTACTCTACCATGATACTTGCACTCTTAGGGGTATCGATGCCGAACTTCTGGCTCGGTTTGATGCTTATACTGTTCTTTTCAGTACGGTATGGAATGCTCCCCTCCGGTGGATCAGGTACCTTGGCACACCTAATCCTTCCTGCTATTACACTTGGAACAGGAGTTGCAGCTATTATCACCAGGATGACAAGATCTTCGATGCTTGAGGTAATAAGACAGGATTATATAAGAACCGCTAGGGCAAAAGGTGTTGCAGAAAGTGTTGTAATCAATAAACATGCTCTAAAAAATGCACTTATTCCAATAGTTACAGTTATAGGACTTCAATTCGGCTATCTTTTAGGCGGTGCTGTTCTTACAGAAACGGTATTTACTTGGCCTGGAGTAGGTAGACTTTTAGTTGAAGCAATAAAAAGAAAGGATACTCCGACAGTACTGGCTTCTGTAGTTTTCCTTTCCGTAACTTTCAGTATAGTTAATTTATTTGTAGATATCCTATACGCATATCTTGATCCTAGAATCAAGTCCCAGTATAGATAAGGAGGATATTAATGTCAAAAACAGATACGAATATTAAATCCACTAAACAAGTGAAACGAGGACCATGGAGAGAGGTTTGGAGAAGACTTAAAAAGAATCATATGGCCATGGTCGGTTTAGCAATAATTTTAGCATTGATTTTAGTAGCGGTATTTGCCGATCAGATTGCGGATTATAACGATATAGCAATTAAACAAAACACAAAAGAGAGACTACAAGGTCCTTCAGCAGCTCATTGGCTTGGAACCGATAACTTTGGTCGGGATATTTTTGCCAGATTGGTACATGGTACCCGTATCTCGCTCGCCGTTGGGGTCGTTGCAGTGAGTTTTGCGATTGTCATAGGTGGTTTCCTTGGAGCAATAGCAGGATTTTATGGTGGTAGAATCGACAACTTTATAATGAGAGCAATGGATATATTTCTTGCAATCCCAAGTATACTGCTTGCGATTGCAATTGTATCAGCGCTCGGGTCTACCCTCTTTAACCTCATGATAGCCATAGGTATTTCATCTATCCCATCTTATGCAAGAATTGTTAGAGCCTCTGTACTGCAAGTAAAAGATGAAGAATTTATTGAAGCTGCCAGAGCAATAGGTGCTTCCGATGCAAGAATAATAAGAAAACACATACTGCCAAACTCACTGGCACCAATTATAGTTCAAGGTACTCTGGGAGTTGCAGGTGCTATACTATCTACTGCAGGACTTGCTTTTATAGGTCTTGGCGTTCCAAAACCACAACCTGACTGGGGTGCTATGTTGGCCGACGCGAGGAACTATATGAGAAATGCCTCTCATATGGCAACTTTCCCGGGATTGGCTATAGTAATTACTATTCTAGCATTAAACCTGTTAGGTGACGGTTTGAGAGATGCTCTTGACCCAAGACTTAAGCAATAAAGGAGGATCTTATGGGAGAAAGAATTTTAGAAATTAAGGACTTAGTTGTCCATTATATAACAGAAGAAGGTACAGTCGAAGCCGTAAACGGATTAAATTTCGGTATAGATTATGGTGAGACCATGGGTCTTGTAGGAGAAACAGGCGCCGGAAAAACAACTACAGCACTTAGTATGCTAAGACTGGTACCTGATCCGCCCGGAAAAATAATCAGCGGAGAAATCCTCTTTGAAGGAGAAAATATACTTACAAAGACAGAGGAAGAAGTCAGACAGATTAGAGGTAACAAAATCTCAATGATCTTCCAGGATCCAATGACTTCATTAAACCCGGTAATGTCAGTTGGAGATCAGATTGCCGAAGGTGTTCAAATCCACCAAAAGCTAAACGAGAAAGAATCCAAGGAAAGAGCCTTGAAAATGCTCGAGATGGTTGGTATACCCGGTGAAAGATACCATGAATTCCCCCATCAGTTCTCAGGTGGAATGAAACAAAGGGTAATCATCGCCATAGCACTTGCCTGTAATCCGACACTACTTATAGCTGATGAACCTACTACTGCTCTTGATGTAACCATCCAAGCACAAGTTTTGGAACTTATGAGAAATCTTAAGGAAGAATTTAATACTGCCATGCTTATGATTACACATGACTTGGGAGTAGTTGCCGACTCTTGTGACAAGGTCGCCGTAATGTATGCCGGAGAAATAATTGAGTATGCAGTTATAGAAAAGCTATTTGAAAATCCATCTCATCCTTATACAAAGGGTCTGTTTGGTTCAATACCTAGTTTGGATACAGATGTTGATAGACTTGAGCCGATTAAGGGATTAATGCCGGATCCAACTGTTTTACCATCAGGTTGCAGATTCCACCCTAGATGTCCTCATGCAAAAGAATTTTGCAGTGTAGAGAATCCTATGTATACAGAGATAGAAGATGAACATATTGTTAAATGTCATATGTTTGGCCCTAATAAGAACTTATGGGAGGAAGAATAATGACAGCCATACTAAAAATTGAAAAACTTAAAAAATACTTTAATACACCTAAAGGACTACTACATGCAGTTGACGGAGTAAACTTTACTATCAACAAAGGTGATACTCTTGGTCTGGTAGGAGAATCGGGATGTGGTAAATCCACAATTGGAAGACTTATACTAAGACTTTTAGATGCCACTGATGGTAGAGTAGAATTTGATGGAAAAGATATATTTAATCTTTCCAAGCAAGAGATGGTTAAAATGCGTGGAGATATGCAAATTATCTTCCAGGACCCATTCTCCTCATTAAATCCTAGAATGAGTATTTCAGAAATCATAGGAGAACCACTAATCATCCACAATAAAGTAAAAGGCTCAAAAGAGTTGGCAGATGCTGTAAAGAGTCTTATGGATAGAGTTGGACTAGCTGATAGACTTATCAACTCATACCCGCATGAACTTGACGGAGGAAGAAGACAGCGTATCGGTATTGCTAGAGCTTTGGCACTTGAACCTAAGTTTATAGTTGCTGATGAACCGGTATCTGCCCTTGACGTATCGATACAAGCACAGATATTAAACCTGATGCAAGATCTACAGGACGAATTTGGTTTAACTTACCTATTTATAACACATGACCTCTCAGTAGTTAAACACTTCTCTGACGATATAGCTGTTATGTACTTAGGTCAATTGGTTGAAAAAGCTCCAAAGAATAAACTCTTTGATAAACCGCTGCATCCATATACACAAGCATTATTATCTGCAATTCCGGTTCCGTCTTTAAAACGTAAGAGAGAGAGAATACTATTGAAAGGTGAAATCTCCTCCCCTATCAACCCGAAACCGGGATGTAGATTTGCTTCAAGATGTCCATACGCTTTCGATAAATGTACGCAAGCAGATCCTGAACTTATTGAAACAGAACCTAATCATTTCGTAGCTTGCTACATGGTTAATAAATAGTACAAAAAAAGCCCTTGCGGGCTTTTTTTATGCACTTGCAGCCATATCTGCTTTCTTTCTTCTAGTCTGCAAGAAGAACAATAATACTATAACTGCTATTCCTATAATATCAGATATCCATCCAGGTACTAGCAATGAAAGTGCAGCAGCTAACAGGATAATCCGTTCATAGAATTTAGCCTTGTAGAACAGGTACCCTTCCATAGCACCACCTAGACATATTATACCGATTATGGCCGTTGCTATATTAGGCAATGCTGCAGTAAACGGTAACCATTCAATAGTACTTCCCACTGTCCCCTTAACCAATATGAGTGCCGGATTAAGTGCAAAGATATATGGTATAATAAAGGCCGCCATAGACAGCTTAAAGGCTTGTACCCCCGTTTTCATGGAGTTTGCCCCCGCAATTCCCGCCCCGGCATAAGCTGCAAGAGCGACAGGAGGTGTTACGTCTGCAACAACTCCAAAATAGAGTATAAATAAATGTGCTGCCATTAAGTTTACATTTAACTTAGTCAAAGCGGGTACTGCCATAGTTGCAAGTACGATGTATTTTGCAGTTGTTGGAAGTCCCATTCCCAATATAATCGAAGCGATCATGGTTAGAAATAGTGTCAACAACAGGTTTCCACCTGAAATCTTAACAATTAATTCAGCAATTCTAAGTCCAAATCCTGTAAGTGTAACTACTCCAACTACCATACCTGCACAGGCACAGGCGCAAATAACGCCTAGTGCAGCCTTAGCTCCTGAATCGAGTGCATCCAGCAAAGATTTATAAGTAAACGACTTATCTTTTTTAATTATAGATACTATTGACGCTATTACAACTGCCGAAAAGATTCCAACTAGAGCAGCATAAGTAGGTGTGTACTGCATAATCAACATATAAATGATTATAATTAGCGGTATTACCAAGTATCCTGTCGAAAGGAATATATTCTTCATCTTTGGCAATTGCTCTCTAGGTAGACCTTTCAGATTCTTTTTAGAAGCCTCTAAGTGAACCATGGTTCCAATAGCAATATAGTAAAGAATAGCCGGTATAAGTGCTGCTTTAATTATTGAAACATACTTAAACCCGGTAAAGTCTGCCATTATAAATGCTGCAGCTCCCATTACAGGGGGCATTATCTGTCCTCCGGTAGAAGATGCCGCTTCAACTGCACCCGCATAATGAGGTTCATATCCCGTTTTCTTCATCAGCGGAATGGTAAATGCACCTGTAGTAACCGTATTTGCTACAGATGAACCTGATATTGATCCCATTAGTCCACTAGATAGTACGGAAGTCATAGCCGGTCCTGATTTTGTACTTCCCGTTAAGGCAAATGCAAAATCTATAAAGAATTTACCTACCCCGGTCTTGTCTAAGAATGATCCGAACAAGATGAACATAAATACAAAAGTTGACGATACGGCAATAGGTGTTCCCATTATACCTTCAGTAGTCAAGTACATATGTGAAACTATCCTCTGTACATTAAAGCCCCTGTGAGCAAAAAGTCCCGGAAGTTTTCTACCGAAATATGCATATAATAAAAATACAATAGTTACTATTGGAAGCTCCGGTCCAACAACTCTCCTAGTAACTTCAAGTGTTAATAAAATTGCTATAACTCCGAATGCATAGTCGATCTTGGTCATTTGTCCGCCCTTTATGGCAATTGTCTCGACATTCATAAATATATATCCAAATACGATTACGGCTAAGACCATCAGTAGAACATCTATTATAGTAGGTCTTTCTTTTTTACTGCGTTTTGTAGCCGGATATAATGCCAGTCCTAGAACGAATGCTAACAGAATATGTAGAGATCTCTGTTTCATGGACAATAGTGTTCCAAAATATGCAGTATACAGATGGAATAGTGACATAAAAATTGCCACCACACTAACTGCTAAGGCTATTGGTCCAGTGAGTTTTCTTAGTTTTGAACTATCTTTATCGTATTTATCCAATAACTCATCGACATCAGTATCTTCAGGTATCAGATCTTCAATAGAAATTTCCACATCTTCTTTTTTTGTTTCGTCTTTAGTTTCTATAGGATCTTCTGATTTCATTTCCGGATTATCATTTAGAGGATTGTGATTGTTTTCTTCATTCAATTCCTACACCTCCCTATTAAATACCTCATCAAATTAATATCCATTATCTTAAAACATACAGCTTCTCTTGCTTTGCTAAAACTAACAAAGGCTACATCCTCATTATTTATTTTCAGTCTGTGATTTGCCCTAACAGCTCCTGTTCTATATATTACTTCATCCATCGGTTTATTTATATCATAAATAACAAATCCTTTATCTGTAATCTTGAAAGGATAAGTATTGTCTGCAGGCAGTCCCGCTCCATATGAACTAAAATGCTCTTCCATCAAAACAAGCTTGGAATTCTTGACTTTATACCATTCGGACACTTCGGTTCTTTCAACAGAATGGGTATAGGAAATGGCTAAGTCGTCATCTTCTCTTATCTTCCAAAATGTTAAGATTTCTTTCGACTCAAAATTTTCTGCCACAAGTATTTTTACAGGAGTCAGTATTAATACTGCAAGTGCAATTAATATAACTAAAATAAATAAAAAATATGAGGAAGGAGGAAAACTCCTCACTTCCTCTTTATTATTATCCATTAATCAGCTTTTATTCCCTTTTCATCAAAGTACTTTTGAGCACCTGGATGAACATCTATCGGCATACCGCTAAGAGCTGTTTCAAGGGTAATATCTTTTCCTCTGGCATGTGCTTCTACAATAACATCTGTATTTTCAAAGATGGCTTTAGTCATATTGTAAACTAAGTCTTCGTCCATATTCTTTGGAACTATAAGCATTGCCATTACTGCGGTTGCTACAACTTTCTCTTCTTGGCCTTTATAGTCTCCCGGCTCGATATCAACTTGGATGTAGTATGGATATTTTTCGCTAAGTTCTTTGATTTTAGCTTCATCCATAGGTACTAATTTTACATCTGCAGTAGTAGAAACTTCTGTTACAGCTGAAGTAGGTACTGCAGCAGTTACAAATGCTACATCTACTTGTTTGTTTTTCAACTGGTCGGTTGCTTCTGCAAAGGATAGATAATCAACCTTAGCAAGATCATCATAGCTTAATCCGTGAATTTCAAGTATTTGTCTTGCGTTAACCTCAGTACCTGAACCCGGAGCTCCTACTGCAACTTTCTTACCTTTAAGATCTTCGACAGAGTTAATATCTAAATCGCCTCTAGCTATTATCTGTACTACTTCCGGATATAGAGTTGCCATTCCAGCTATGTCCTTCATTTCTCCCTTGTCTTTGAAGGCTTCGATTCCGTTATAAGCATAGTATGTTACGTCATTTTGTACGAATGCTATTTCTGCATCTCCCCTAGTGATTAGTTCAACGTTCTCTACAGATGCTCCTGTTGACTGAGCTGTTGCCTGTAATCCTAGACCGGCATCGTTTAAGATTGTAGCCATCGCACCACCAAGAGGATAGTAAGTACCCGCAACTCCACCTGTAGCTATAGAGATAAACTGAGTTTCACCGCTCGCTGGCTTTTTCTCATCTTTAGGTTCTTCTTTAGGTTCTTCTTTGGCATCTTCCTTAGGTTCTTCCTTAGGCTCTTCCTTCTTCTCTTCAACCTTTTCAGTCTCTTTCTTTGCATCTTCAGCAGGTTTTGTTCCACAACCTACAACAAATGTTAACACCATTACAAGTGCTAATAGAAGTGCAATCCACTTCTTATTCATATATTCTCCCTCCTTTTTTACAAATGAAAACATTTGCATTCTACTTAAATTATATCATTAAGCCGTCCTTTGTCAAGTTATAGAGCATTAACGATTTACCACTACTTCTAATAACCCTGATCTAGTAAAACCGATATAATTTATGTTTAAATTATATTCTTTAGAGGTAGATATAAATATATTCTTAACAATTTCTGAGTTGCCACTATTCATCCTAATAAAATCGATAATTATTATCCCACCTAAGCTGCGTATCATTATTTGGTTCAATATCTCTTCTATCACAGCGAGGTTAACTTTTAATGCACTTTCTTCTTTATTAGAACCATATGTGAATGAACTCGAGTTTACATCTATTACCGTCAAAGCTTCCAACTCATCAATTACGATATTAGCACCTGAGTTAAGCTCAATAACTCTATTTACTCTATTCCCTAATCTAAATTGAACTTCTCTGTCCTCTGATACATCATAAGCTCTTTTTATTACTATTTTGTCTTTTAATAGATGATCCTTAGACAATTCTTCAAAAACGGAGGTAGAGTTTGTGATGACTTGATTTAAATCATTTGCAAAAGTTTTTATTTCTGCTGCATAGTCAGGCTTTTGCCAGTATATAACTTTTGGTGTGGGTAGAAAGTTCAGCTCTTTCAAAATCATTTCCGTTCTCATCACAAGTATTCTAAGCTCAGATTTTATTGACTCAATGTCGGCATACTCAGCATCAGTCCTTATAATTATCCCATATTCAGGATTACAGTCTGATACGGTACTGATAAGTAATTCCCTTTTATATTCATCTTCTATTTTTCTGGAAATATTAACTCCTTTAGTATAGGGGTCAACTATTATATACTTTCCTTTTAATTTTATTTTTTCAGTTACTCTGGCATTTTTCTTACCAAGCTTAGGTTTAACTAATTGTACTAATATCTGATCCGATGAAGTTTCATCAAGTTTCTGTTTATATGGTAAAAGTGCTGTTTCCTCATCACTTATCTGGACTTCAAAACATTCAAGCCAGGGTAGTTTTTTTACTACCCTAGCCCTTATTATCGATCCTATTGGAAGTTCATCTGTCTTATACTCTTTATAATGTCTTAATTTCCCATCTATCAATACACCAAGAGTTGGTGTGTCACAAATATCAATAAATCCGTAATTCATTTAACCCTCCAACGAAACTTCTGTTCTATTTTCGTCAATATACTGTCCTGTTCTTACCACTGACAAATCCGTCATATCTATAACTACTCCCAAGATATTAGATATCCCTTTAATTAATACATCCGCTCTAAGATTTGATCCGTCACTTGAATGACATACATACTCAATATAGAAGCCCCTATCATCACTCGATGCCTTTATATCTATAATCAAACTTCTTATATCTATCGGAATTTCATCAATTCTTCTCTTTTTCTTATTTTTCTTTTTTCTAATTACTACATAACTATCCAATTTCAATAATGCATCTATTGCTGCCTCAATATCTTTATGACTGTACTCATCGGGAATATATATCCTGTAAGAGGAAAAGACTATTTCTCTTGAGATTGAAGATAAAATACTAGATTCATATAGATCAATAATTTCTATCCCCTTAGGCAATTGTTCATTAATCAGTTCGATATATGTTTTAGGATTGAATGTATTATCTGTATCGAATTCTATATATTCACAAACCGACTCCGTTCCAAGTGGCAATGGATTGGGTATTGAAAGTTTTGGAGATGGAGTAAATCCTTCAGAATATTTTAGTTCAATACCTGCCCTTTTAAGACCTCTATGAAATAGTTTCATTAAATCCAAATGACCTATTAATCGCATAAATCCAATTTTAATAAATTTTCCTCTTATATGCATGGGCAGTACCCTCCGGGATAACTTCTATTCACACCGCAACCATGACAGATTTCTCTGCAATCTTTTGAAACTTCTTCATTTAAGGCTTTTTGTCTTTCTCTTATAAAGAACTTCTTACTAACCCCAATGTCAATAAAATCCCAAGGTAGAATTTCATCAGTACTTCTTTGCCTATTAGCATAGAAATCCGGATCAATTCCCTCTTCTTCAAAAGCTTCCATCCACTTTTCAAATTTGAAATGTTCGCCCCAACCGTCGAAATGACAACCTCTTCTATATGCATTTTCTATGACTCTACCCACTCTTCTATCTCCTCTTGCAATTACCGCTTCGAGTTTACTTATTCTTGGGTCATGAAAATTGTATTTGACTTTCTTGTCTCTAATCTCCGATTTTAAAAGGTTTGCTTTTTCATATAGAGTTTCTATGTCGTCTTGAGCTTCCCATTGAAATGGAGTGAATGGTTTTGGAACAAAACATGAACTACTCGCAGTTATCTTTAAGTTGCCCTTAACATTTGTTAGATCCTGTTCAAAGAAGATGTCCTTGATCATATAAGCTATCTCTTTTATTCCAAGTACATCTTCTATGGTTTCCGTTGGGAGACCTATCATAAAGTACAGTTTTATAGTAGTATATCCTTCACTAAATGCAAATCTCACCGCTCTATCAATATCTTCTATACTTATATTTTTATTTATTACATTTCTAAGTCTCTGAGTTCCTGCTTCGGGAGCAAATGTAAGTCCTGTTTTTTTCATCTTCTCGATTTCTTTAAGTACTCCAAGACTCTTCGAGTCAAGCCTTAAAGATGGTAGTGAAATCCTTATATTCTGGTCAGAATAGGATTCCACCAACTTCTTTACTAATAATTCAAGCTCCGGAAAATCACATGTGGACAGTGAAGAAAGAGAAATCTCATCATATCCTGAATTAACCAGCATAGTATCTATTTGATTTACAATAGTGTCTATTTTCTTTTCTCTAATTGGTCTATAAATCATACCGGCTTGACAAAACCTACATCCGGCTGTGCAGCCTCTAAAAATTTCCTCAACTACTCTGTCATGAATTGCCTCTATATTCGGCAATATCGGTTTTTCAGTTGCATAGACCTCATCTAAATTCTCTATATACCTCTTTTGGATAATATCAGGTGCCTCAAGATAATTCTTTTCTCTTCTATTTATGGTATTGTCTTCATTATAGTATTCAGTATAAAACTTAGGAGCATAGATGCCTTTGATTTTACATGCTTTTTTAAGAAATTCAGACTTGGTGACTCCACACTTCTTCAATTCAATATAGAGTTCTAATAATTCCAGTAATCCTTCTTCTGCTTCACCTATAAAGAAAAGATCTATAAAATCCGCCATAGGTTCGGGATTATAGGCACATGGTCCTCCAGCGATGATTATAGGATCTTCTTCGCTTCTATCGCTTGATTTAAGTTCAAGTCCTGCTAAATCCAATAGTCTAAGTATATTGGTATAGCTCATTTCATACTGAAAGGTAAAAGCAAAAAAATCGAACTCGGATACTGCTGTTTTAGACTCCAATGTGAATAAATTTATTTTCTCTTTTAGCATCTCTTCCTGCATATCGGTCCATGGTGAAAATACTCTTTCAAGAAGCATGTTTTCTTTTCCGTTTATAAGGCCATAAAGAAGATTTAAACCGTTATAACTCATCCCTATTTCATAGACATCGGGAAAGGCAAAAGCTACACTTACATCTACCTCAGAGATGTTTTTATTTACAGAATTTACTTCCATTCCAACATATCTCGCCGGTTTATCTACTCTGTTTAAAACTCTGTTTAATTTATTAATATCAATCATTTTTAAAAACCTCTTTTATTCTATTGAAAAAACCCTTCGGTTTAATTTCAATGTGCTTATCATTTATGGTGTTCTGATAGATTTCTTGATATACCTTTTGAGATGAATTCTCATCTTCCAAGACTCCCACTATACCAAAACCCATTTCAACAAGCCATTTTAATTCCTGTAAATGAACACCATCTGAAAGCAGCTTGTCTGTATTATCTACTACAATTTTATTGTCGCCTTTGATACTGCTGATGCTATTGTTTCTACCGTAAATTTGAATATTCTTACAGTCGTCACCAAATCCCCAGTTTTTGGCAGCCTCATTTGCTAAAATAATAATAACATCATAATCTTCAGCTGCGTCATCAATCAATTTCTCTGTGTCTATTTCTTCGGCTATTAATTTATCCTCCAAATAAGAAGATGCAATTATTCCTAAGCTGCTATCAACTTCCACAAATGTCTTATAAAAATCCACGACTCCGTTGAAATAGTCATAGATATCGTATATCGTTTCATCCTCAACACCAAAATGGATAGGAATTAGCCTTTTTCCACATATGGTATCAATAATTAATACTCTTTCTTCACTTTTTATTTCATTACAGAAAGAAATCACTAGCTTGGTAGCTAGTGTTTCTTTTCCGAATATTCTGATAATTCTCATTCTACTCTCTCACCCTCAGGAACTTTAATTTCTTCTGTGTTTTGATCTGCTTTAGGCTCAAGTTTTAGATATTCTCCTACAATCTCACGAACAATCGCAGCATTGTTTGATCCTGATCCCGCTTGATACAATAGCGAGGCTATTGCAATCTTAGGATTATCATATGGAGCAAAAGCGACCATCCAACTGTAATCATCGAATCCCTTATTTGTAGTAGGATTTATACCTTCTCTTTCAGCTGTTCCTGTTTTCAAAGCAACCTCTATCGGGAAGTTACCGAATACCAATTGCAATGAACCGAAATGCGAAGCCATATTCATACCTTCTCCAATATGTTTTAAGTTCTCGTAATTATTTAAATCAAGCCTATTTCTTACAGGTTCATTTTTTAATAACACTCGTGTATTGTCATGACTTTTTACTTCTTTTATTACAGACACCTTATTTCTGTATCCGCCATTTGCAAATATTGAGGCATAATTTGCCATCTGAAGTGGTGTGTACGCATTCTGACCTTGGCCTATTACAACATTTAACATGTCGGTTATATTCCAGCCTGATTGATCTATATAGGTATACTTTATGATGTCAACCAAGGTTTCCGTCTTTCCTTCCAGTACCTTTTCAGCGTCAATACCTAGTTCATCCAGCCTGGTTTCTATATCCTCTCTGGTTATAGTCTCCTCTTCTTCAATCCAAGAAGTGATCTTATTTATCATCTCTTCTATTATTATTGGATTTGTTTTCTTGTCAGGTTTAATATATTGTTCAATATTTTCTTCCAGGAAATAATGCAAAAGCTGTTTCATGGTTTGTTTCTTCTCTTCAGGGTTTGGAAGTCTTCCACCGCTTTCATACGGGATGTTAATTTCTATACCCGTAGGAGCATCGAGTCCGAGTTTTATTGCACTGGCTCTTATATCGTTAATATCTAGTTTGACATTTAACTGATCTCCTGTTTGTGGATTTTCACCCAGTGCCAAGCAGTAATAGTAATAGTTACACGAGTCTCTTATAGCTCTAAAGACATTTTCATTACCATGAGTGCCTTTTACAGTATTCCAAATCCAGCATCCAAATATAGTATCTCCTATTTCAATAAAGCCTTTGTCTTCTATCTCTCTATAAGGATCAAAACCTTTTTCAAGAGCTGCTAATGAAGTTGTCAGCTTGAATATTGAACCGGGCTGAATTTGTGACTGCATTGCAATATTGAGAAGCGGTCTGTCAGCTAGTGGATTTTTATCATCTGAGGGGAATAAACTCTTCCAATCACTTTCGGATATACCGGTTGCAAACAGGTTTGGATCATATGATTTTTCGTTTGCAAGCGCAAGGACTTCTCCTGTTTCTACATCCAGTACTACTACCGATCCACTTGTCGCATTATAGTAAGGTCTGCCTTCCTGCTCATTATGTCTAAGTGGAGCATTCCCCCACTTGGACTCAAAACTTCCTCCTGTACGCAGTTTTTCCAAGGTTTGCTTAAGTGCTGCTTCAGCAACTTTTTGAAGTTTTATATCATTGGTTAAGTAGACCGATCCTCCCGGAACAGGAGGTTTTTCATCAAGAGTCCTGGTTCTATTACCTAAAGAGTCAACTTCTACTACTCTTTTGCCGTCTTGTCCTCTAAGTACAGACTCAAAACTCTCTTCGACACCTGTTTTACCTATTAGTTCATTTGGATCGTATTTGTTTTCTTTAACATATTTTTGGATTTCATCCGGTTGTGAAATCCTACCCATGTAGCCCAAAACATGCGCCGCAGATTTTCCTTCCGGATAATATCTGACCGGTTGAACTGATACGGCAATTCCCGCATTATTTTTAATCTGTTCGCCTATTTTTGCTACGGTTTTTTCCTTAACATTATAGGCTATATTTATAGGTTGATAGCTTAAATGGCCTTGTCCTTCGAGCATTCTGTTTAATGAAACAAGTGAAAGTGATATATACTCATCACTATGCTCTATATCGTAGTACTCCTTCATTTTTTGGAGTAAAAGTTCAGGACTTGCATCATTTTTCAGCTTATATTTTTCAAGTAAATCGGATTTATTCTTAACAAAAATATAATCCCATTCTATAACAGATATTTGAGGAATGATTCCTGCTTTCGTATTAGTTTCCTGTGCTAAGTATTTTATCCTTTCATCTGTTATAAATTCACTAAGAACTCCGGCTTCATTAGCCAGTCTTATAAGCTTATCCAGAGGTTTCTCGGATGTGCTTTCATCAGCGTCCTTGTACTCTATCGTCACTACCTCTGATACAAGGTTCACATTTGCAACAAGGGATGTATCTATTCCTGTCTTTTTCTCAATCATATTGATTAAGATTTCAGCAGGTTTAATTACCTCATTATTGTCAGTGATATCCATCTTCTCAAGAAATAGTTTTAATGAATTCTTGGCTACCAAATTTACAAAATCATCTTTAGGACTACTAGTTAAAGTAATTTCCGGATAGAGTTTACTCAATTCTACCTTGTTCAACAAATATTTTCTGTCATCTGATAATTCAAAATCTCTAAGTTTGATATTTTCTACTAAATTCTTGGATTTTAATAAATCATAAACTATTTCTCTGGCATATGGATGATTTATTATTTTTCTAATTGTAGTTTTATCATTATTTATAAACTGACCTATTATTGAAATTGGATCTTCTTTACCTGTCAATTCATGCTTTTTTAGAAATTCGTCGAGAACTTCAACGCCTTTAAATTTCGCATTAATTTGTCCATCAAATTCTATATTTATTGGTAATGCCGTACCCTTGGATTCCAATGCATTTAGTGCTCTATTGGCAATTATAAAATCATAATTTAAATCGCCTCTAATCGATTTGGTTTTCGTTAAAAGCTCCGGTACCAATTCATTTTTAACTATAATATCTAAAACTTTGTCATCAGGTGATAATTCTTCCTTTAAATAATCTTCTTCTGTCTCATATATAAATGTATTTAATTGTATGGGTGTTTGTTCTATATAATTAGCTCCGTCTACTTCTAAAAGCCTGATTAAAGCTAAAAATTCATCATTTCTCTCCTTGGCAGTCAAGTTTTTTATCTCATCTGCCAATAGCTGCACTGTAAAGGAAGGTCTCGTTCCGGCCAGTAATACTCCGTTTCTATCATATATATTTCCCCTGGGAGCTGTTACATGTATGTCTTTTATCCTTTTAGTATCAGAAATCTCTCTGTATTTCTTACCTTCAACTATCATTAATTTAAATGAACCCACGACAAGAGCTGTCATCATTAAAATTAAAATGACAGTTATTACACTGAATCTCTTTAATTGATCATGTGATTTATTCATCGTATCACCTAGTAAAATCTGATATTTGGGAAAATAAATATCTTACGGAATACCTTCATCGCAAGAAAGTACAGCATTGAATTGAATACTATTTCAATTATAATCGGTCCCTTTAGATAGTTTAGTACATTTAAGTATGTTCCGGTTACAAAACCCTGAGCCAACATAAATAAAAAGTAAACTAAAGTCATGCCGGCTGTTATCAACATCCCGGTTCTATTGTCTTTAAAGTTTAATCTATATTCATTGTTTCCTATAACAAAGCCCATTATAAAATAAATAAGCGCTCTAAATCCAAGTAATTTAGAAAAGAGTACATCTTCAATTAAACCAAAAAACAAACCTGAATAACCACCTATATAGGATCCGAATCCGACTGACAATGCTGCAATGACCGGTAGTGCAAAGTTGGGACTTACACCAAGAACTTTTATTTTAGAAAAGATTGTCACTTGTAGTATGGTACTTATTATAATAACCAATAATATTCTAATCCTGTTCATATTTCCCCTCATTCCTATCTAGTATCAGTACTCTATAAAGGCTTGTAAAATCAACTTTTGTTTCGACAATGATTTCAACTATTAAATCTTCTGTCAATTTAACATCTACTACATCGCCTATATATAGATTTCTGGGATAAACTCCACCAACTCCCGAGGTCATTAGTTTATCTCCGATTTTTATATCTGAATTGGGCTCAAATACATAACCTGACATACCCTTCTCATTTCTCCCGGTAAGTACACCTGCTTCTAGAGTTCTGGAGTTAATAAAAGAAATATTTGAACTTTCGCTTATAACTGAAGTAACCTTAGCCCAACTCTTACCGACTTTTTCTACTTTACCTATGATTGCCTCTATAAAGGTTGAATCAGTCAGTTTTTTTCCCGTTACAATTACATCTCCTACTTTGACAGAGTCGTTCTCTCCTTTATCTATTGTGAAGTTAATAAAGTAATTGCTTGGATCTTTTGCAGTGATATTGGCGGGTTTTAGGTCGTATTCAGTCTTTTTAAGTAGATTGTACTCATCCTCAAGAAACTCTGCTTTAGCAATAATAGAAGAATAAATTGCTATCTCTTCTTTTAATTTCTGATTTTCCAGTTTTAATTCAGCATTTTCAGTTCTCATTTTTCTAGTACCGAATAGGTACACAAATAATTCCTTTGTCTTTGTAGAAGTGAAACTCACGGCTTTATTTGCCGGTTCAAAAACTCTTCCTACTGTATCTTCAGCAAAAGGAATTATATTTTTATATCTTGATGATATCGCCATCATAATCAAGAGGATAAAAACTGTGACCGTTGCAACTATGATTTTTTTTCTATTATCAGTATTCATATCACAAACCTACTTTATTCTTCTGGATTTTTTAACTTCGTTAAATTTCTTCAGTATCTCACCAGTACCAATACATGCACTAACCATCGGATCATCATCCAAGACAAATGCCATATTAATTCCTCTGGATAACATTTCGGGCAATCCGTTCAGTCTCGAGCTGCCACCAGTGAGGGTTATTCCGTTTTTCATTATATCTGAGGATAATTCAGGAGGCGTTCTTTCCAGTACAGACTTAATACCATCTATGATTTCATAAACCTCAGGTTCCAGTACTTTTGCAAGCGCTTTGGAACTGATCATGGTTTTTTGAGGTAGTCCTGTAATTAGATCTCTACCGGATACCTCATATTTCATATCGTCTCTGTTCACATTTACTGTACCTATTGCCAGCTTTATTTCTTCAGCTGTACTGTAGCCAATCATCATATTATATACATTTTTGACATGTTCTATGATTATTTGGTTAAATCTGTCCCCACCTATAAATATGGATTTTGAACATACTATTCCACCAAGTGAAATAACTGCGACCTCTGTGGTTCCACCACCAATATTAACCACCATATTTCCTGCGGGTTCATAAACGGGCAGTCCTGTACCTAGAGCTGAGGCAAGTGATTCTTCTATTAAAAGTACATCTCTCGCACCCGCTTGAAGAACAGCATCTTCTACAGCTCTTTTCTCTACATCGGTTATTCCCGACGGTATTGAAACTACAACTCTTGCAGCCAACAGAGAAAAACCTGAAGATGACTTGTCTATAAAGTATTTAAGCATTGCTTGTGTAACTTCATAGTCAGAGATTACTCCCTCTTCAAGTGGTCTCATGGATACTATATTTCCAGGCGTTTTGCCCACCATGTCCCATGCTCTTTGTCCTACAGCTACTATATCTCCGTTATTTATATCTATTGCAACAACAGAAGGTTCATTTATAGCTATTCCCCTCCTATTGACAAATACAAGTGTATTTATCGTTCCCAAGTCTATGCCTATGTCTCCGGCTATTAGGCTAAATAATCTTCTCATAAGTTTCTCCCATTTAAATAATATTGGACTCTCTCATACTAAAATACTCATTATATCCTATTATTATATGATCAAGTATATTAATTCCTAAAATCTTAGCACCTTCTATCAACCTATGAGTAACGGCAATGTCTTCTTTTGATGGCCTTGTGTCTCCAGAAGGATGATTGTGGATTAAGATAATAGAATTTGCACTTCTTTTTACTGCAATCTTAAAAACTTCTCTGGGGTTTACAATGGATCTATTTAAGTCACCCGTAGAAATTCTTACTTCTCCTATTATTTGGTTTTTTGTATCTAAAAGAAGTAGTGAGAAATGTTCTCTTTCTTCATATTTATATCTTTCCATAAAAATATCAGCTACAGATTCCGGGGAACCTATTTTGATATTTCTGATAGAATTTCGTCTACTTAGACGCTTTCCAAGCTCTAATCCTGCTACCAACCTGGATGCTTTCGAAATTCCTATGCCTTTAATTTCCATGAATTCTTCCAAACTTGCATCCATTAGTGCTTCATGATTGCCAATATGTACCAGCACCTTATTTGCCAATTCAATAGCAGAACAAGACTTGGTTCCCGATCCGATTAGAATGGCAAATAATTCTGCATCACTAAGAGATTCTCTGCCTTCCAGCATAAGTTTTTCCCTTGGTCTGTCAAATTCGTTTAAATCCTTTATTCTATAACCATCGGAATCGGTATTTTCAACTCGTTCCAATTCCTTGGCTGTTTTTTCAATATCACTCGGCTCAATAATCTCTAAAATTTCATCTACTATAATATCTTTTGTCATTCATTCCTCCTCGGCAAATTATAGACTCCCAATTTGTAAAGATGCTCGGATATATATTTTGAAGAAATTCCTACAAAATATCCGGTAAATATTCCAACTATGGTCAGTACAGGTAAATATGTGTACATCCTTATATTCTCTGTGATTAATGCAGCAACGGTAATTTGAGCAAAGTTATGAGCTGCCGCTCCCAATATGCTTACACCTATTATGCTTAAGAAGCTGTTAAAATACTTATATGCTATATGCATAACAACTACACTCAATACCGAACCTGCAAGGCTGTATAGCATGCTGCTAATGCTTCCTGTCGCAAGCATTAGTACTACAGATTTCATGACAGCCACCAATACTCCATCTTTGAAACCAAATAAAACAAGAGTCACTAAAATTACCATATTTGACAATCCGAGTTTAGCGCCCGGTGCAATAAATGGTAAGGGTATTGACATTTCAATTATCGATAGAGCTAGTGCAGTTGCAACTAGAACTGCTAAATATATATATCTTCTCATAAAAAACCTTTTATTAATAATTAATATGATCTACATCACTTATTTCGCTTTCGTTGATGATTTCAATCACAAGTTTATGCGGTAAACAAACCAAAGTTTCACCCGGCTTTGAAATCCAGCCTTGTTTAACATCAATTTTATCCTTACAATCCGCCTCGATAACTCGGACACTTTTATCACCGATTTCAATGATATTGTAACCATGGTCCGTTTCTATTTTATATGTTTTTCCGATTACTGATTTATCGAAATTTATTTTTTTAACTTCTTTGCCTTCTACTTGTACACTAACATAGGCACTGTCAGATAGCTCAGGGGCCTTGTTAACTATATACATCATAAAAATTGAAAACACTAAAATAATAATAATTAAAATCTTATCGCCTTTTTTCATCATCTTCTCCTAAAACATTATAGATATAGTTTATCACTCTTAGATGTATTTAACAAGGCGTAAAGCATTGTTTTCGTTGTAAGCATCGCATTTTATTACAGATTTGTAGTCTCATTACAAACCAAAAATCTCCTGTACTCAAGATTCCTAATTTAGATGTCGTATGTCTACATCTACCTAATGATACTTACTCTCACTGCCTATTTACCCGGGATAAAGACAAAATTTTTTTGTACTATCTATACAATTTATTTAAGCTCTATAATTTATGCTGTATAATTTATAGTGTTGGTGAAGAAGTATTGGTTTCTTTGCTGGCACTATTTTCTTTTTTAAAAAAGACATAGTGACCAATTTCCTTTATAATTTAATCACCACAACCAAAAAATAAGGAGGCCACTATGTCTATAAGTAATTATATCTTAAATTTATTAGATTTAAAAGATGAAAATATCAAGATTTCTGAAATAAGTGAGAAGATTAAATATTTGATAGGTATTAATAATTATATTAAGTGTTTAACAAAGAACTCTTTTCGGATACAGGTCGTACTATCATTTTAGGAATCGAATATTAATTTGCAAGAAAATGATAGTACCAAAAGACACTGTAAGTGTAAAAAAACGTCAGGCAGCTAACGCTGCCTGACATTAATAGTTTGTAATTAATTTATATACCAACACTATTTGACAAAGAACCATTTTATCTCTTTTAATATTAACCTACTTTTTCTTCTTCGGCAGCTTTCTCAGCAGCTTTTATCCTGTCTGCTTCAGCTTTTCTTTCAAGTCCCGGATAAATACATTTGGTAGGACATTTAGCTATTGCATTATCAAGTGCTTCGATGTCGACATTTTCAGGATCATATACTGCAGTTGCCAGGAAGTTCTCTACTTTGAATCCTTCAGGATATTGTTTTTCACATATCTTACAACCGATACATCCAACCTTACAAGCAGCTCTTACTACTTTACCTGCATCATGGCTCTTACATTTAACTACTGATTCCATTTCATAAGGAACCATTTCTATTATTTGCTTAGGACATATCTCAACACATTTTAAACATGCTGTACATTTATCTTTGTCGATTACTGCAAGTCCGTCGATCATTTGAATTGCACCAAATTGACATACATCTTTACAAGTACCGCCTCCCAGGCATCCATATGAACAGGTTTTGTTACCACCTTGTAATGCTGCAATGGATCTACAATCAGCTATTCCTTCATAATCATACTTATTGCCGGTTCTCTCATTTGTACCCTGACATAGTACTACAGCAACTTGTTTTGAAGATTCGACTGCATCTTGTCCCATAATTACTGCAAGAGCATCGATTAACGCTTGTCCTCCTATTGGACATTTGTTGATAGGAGCTCCATCCAGTGCTATGGCTTTAGCTAGTCCGTCACAACCTGGAAATCCACATGCCCCACAGTTTGCACCGGGAAGTGCATTTCTAACTTCTTCAACTTTTCTATTTACTGCCACATGGAATACTTTTGAAGCATAGGACAATAATGCTGCGAATGCAATTCCTAAACCTCCAAGTACTGCCACGGGGATTATTATATTATTAATATTCTCCATTTCAGCCTCCTACACTAGTCCTGAGAAGCCCATAAATGCTATGGACATTAGTCCTATTGTGAATAGCGCTGCAGGTACTCCTTTAAAATACTCAGGGATATCAGCATGCTCAAGTTTCTCTCTAATTGATGCAAGAATTACGATTGCAATTATGAAACCTATTGAAGCCCCTATAGCATTTGCAACAACTTCAATGATATTGTACTCTTTTTCAATATTCAGTATTGCTACCCCTAGTACTACACAGTTAGTAGTAATAAGTGGTAGGTATACTCCAAGAGCATTGTATAGGTTTGGAGATGTCTTTTTAAGTACCATCTCTACAAATTGTACCAATGTTGCTATTACAAGTATGAAAACTATAGTTTGAAGATATCCTAGTCCTAGTGTATCAAGTATTAATCTTTGGATGGTGTATGTAATAACAGATGCCATGGTGATAACAAATGTTACTGCAAGTCCCATACCAAAAGCAGTTTCGGTTTTTTGCGAAACCCCTAATACCGGACAAATACCAAGGAACTGAGCTAATACGAAGTTGTTAACAAATATGGATCCGATTATTATTGTAAATAGGTTTCCCATTAGTTATGACCTCCTGTTAACTCTTTATTCTTAGATCTGGTTAGTAGTATGTTGAAAACTCCAATCATTACTCCAAGTATTATATAAGCACCCGGTGCTTGAGTAAATACTCCTATAACATATTCTTCAGGTATTATTCTTGCTCCCATAAGTGTTCCTGAGCCGAATAGTTCTCTTATTGCCGCTAAAACAACAACGGATACTGTATAACCGGCACTTTGTCCAAGGGCATCAACTATAGATTCTATAATTGTTCTCTTAGATGCAAAAGACTCAGCTCTTGCAAGTATTATACAGTTTACAACTATAAGCGGAATAAAAATACCAAGTGATTGATAAAGCGGCTGCATATATGCTTCCATCATCATTTTTACTATAGTAACGAATGTTGCTATGATTACTATATATGAAGGAATCCTTACTTTATCCGGTATAAAGTTTCTAAGTAATGATACTACAATGTTTGAACCCAATAGTACGAAAGTTACTGCCGCTCCCATTCCAATAGCATTTACTACTGTAGTAGTTATAGCTAATACAGAACAGAGTCCAACTAACTGAACGATTACCGGGTTATTTTTAAATATCCCATCAAAAAATACATTCTTCATATTGTCACCCCTATTTAATTAGCTCTCTAGCTATTGCAATTGTATTGTTAAGTCCTCCGACTATCGCTTTAGTAGTGATAGTAGATCCACTTATTGCTTGAATGTCATAATCTGTAGAAGGTGTTTCTGCATAGGTTAAATCTTGATCAACTTTATTGCCTGTTACTCCTTCAGCAAATGCCGGTGTCTCACATTGCTTACCGAATCCAGGTGTTTCAGTATTGTTTAAAACCTTAAAACCTTCTATGTTTCCTTCTTTTGAAACTCCTACGATGAATTCTATCGGACCGTCAAAACCACCTTTAGCAACTGTTCTAAAAATAAAGCCTTTTACTTCACCGCCAACAGTTACATTGTATATATCTTTTACAGCCTCATTATCCCCAATGGTTTTTGTCATTTCATCCTTATCCATTGGTTCAATTTTCTCAGCTGTCGGGAATGCATCTTTTAGTGATTCTGCAAGTTTTTTTGCTTTTTGTTCAGCTATAACCGGTGCAGTAAAGGTATTTGCAAGAGCTAAGACCAAACCAGCAACAGCAGTTATTAAAAATAGTCTGATGACCAGTGTTCTTAATTCTTTCATTATTTAGCACCTCCGGAACCAAATGTCTTTTCAGCTGTGAATTTTTCTATTAGCGGTACACACATGTTCATGATGATGATTGCAAATGAAACTCCCTCAGGATAACCACCAAATTTTCTTATAACCGCTGTTAATAATCCACATCCGATTGCGAATACTATCTGTCCTTTTTTAGTTACAGGGCAAGTAGCATAGTCTGTAGCCATGTAGAACGCTCCTAAGATTAAACCACCACTTAGTAGATGGAATAATGCATCATTTGGTTTTCCGCCAAATAAGACTACAAAAATCAATGTTGTAGCTATGTAAACTACAGGTATTCTTAAACTTATTACTTTTCTAAAGACCAAGTAAGCAGCTCCTATTAATAATGCAGCTTTTGATACCTCACCCATGCATCCAGCCATGTTTCCTATAAACATTTCCATTTCAGTAGGTGTAGGTCCTCCAGACAATGGAGTAACCATGGATATCATATCTGTTAAAGGCTCGGTAAACTTACCCATATCTTTAGCAAATGATGCCATTAACATCGCTCTGGCAGCAAGAGCCGGGTTCATAAAGTTTGATCCTAAACCTCCAAAGAACTGTTTTACAACTACGATTGCAAATACTGAACCTACAACAACTTTCCAAATCGGTAATGAAACCGGTACATTTAGTGCGAGTAGCAATCCTGTTACAACAGCAGATAAATCTCTTATAGTGACTTCCTTTTTAAAAGCTTTTTGAATAAGCGCTTCAGATACTACAGCAGCTAAAATAGAAGCTCCAATTAGCATTAATGCTCTCATACCAAAAAAGTAGACTGCAGCTATACTAGTTGGAATAAGCGCTATTATTACATCAAGCATTATCCTCGATACTGATTCATTAGATCTAATATGAGGAGATGAAGACACGACTAGAAGATCGTCCAGGACGACTTCATTTCCTCTTACTTCAGTGTTTTCCATATTTTCCTCCTATTATACCCTTTGTGAATTTTTTCTAATCTCTCTCTTGCCCAGTCTTATAGTCTCCAATAGAGGTCTTTTTGCAGGACAAATGAAAGAACATGAACCGCATTCAATACAATCCATTATCTTTAGTTCTCTGGCAGACTCGTATTGATCAAATCTAACCATTGATTCTAAGTAGAGTGGTTGTAAAAATACAGGACAAACATCTAAGCATTTACCACATTTTATACAAGCTTCTACTCTATGTGGTCTTGCTTCTTCTTCAGTCATAACCAATACTCCACCTGTTGCTTTAACAGTAGGTGCATCTATTGAAAACTGAGCTTCACCCATCATAGGCCCACCGATTATTACCTTACCCGGTTTTGTTTTGAAGCCTTCTGCAGCTTCTAGTAGATATCTTAGAGGTACGCCTACTTTTGCCATCACGTTGACAGGAGAGTTTAATGCATTTCCTGTAACGGTTACGATTCTCTCATATAACGGTTTGCCTGTCGTTACTGCTTCATAGATGCTATGAGATGTATAAGCATTGATAACTACTACTCCGACATCCATAGGTAATCCACCTGAAGGCACATGTCTTTTAGTAGCTGCATCGATAATCCTTTTCTCGTCACCTTGTGGATACTTGGGCTTAAGAGTCACTACCTCAATTGAAGGTTCGTCCTTAACGGCTTCCTTCATTTTAGCTATAGCATCAGGTTTATTTGTTTCAATACAAATAAAGCCCTTCTCAGCATCTACCGCTTTCATGGCAATTTTTAATCCTCCGACTACTTTATCGGTTTCCATTTCCATGATTTTTTGGTCAGCTGTTAAATAAGGCTCACATTCAGCACCATTAACTAATACGGTATCTATTTTTATACCTTCCGGAGGAGATAATTTTATAAAAGTTGGGAAAGCTGCTCCACCTAGACCTGCTATTCCTGCCTCTTTGATAATCTCTACTATCTCTTCCTTGCTTACGTCATTAATCGTTCTATTAACGACATTATAACCTATCTCATCAAGTCCATCCGACTCGATAGTCACTGCTTTACATTTTACTCCTGATGGGGTAATAATTTCTGAGATTGATTTTACTTCACCGGAAACACTTGAATGAACCGGAATAGACATAAAAGCTTTAGACTCACCAATTTTCTCTCCGACTAATACACGATCCCCAACCTTGACCAAACTTTCACAAGGTACCCCGATATGCTGCTGGAGAGCAATGGTTACAGATGTTGGACTTTCGCCTGTAATCACAGGCTTGTTGCATGTCAATTCTTTGAAATCATGCATATGTACTCCGCCTTTGAAACTTGCGTTTTCAAGACTCATGTAACTCCACCTCACATTTATTTAATTTATAATTGCTTATTGGTGCAGAAAGGGGGACTCGAACCCCCATGAGCATTCGCTCACTACCCCCTCAAGATAGCGTGTCTACCAATTCCACCACTTCTGCTTTTTTCTTACTGTTCTTATTATATAGCATTTTCATATTTTTTCAATAGTCAATAATTAATAATGCTTAATAGGTATTCATTGTTCTAAAAGCTTTTAATTATATCTTTGACAAATGCTTTGTAGTTGTTCCATATCAAACTGATGGGATTATCGAATTCTGCTTGATTTGGAAGCTCGTTTTCGTAAAAAAGTTTATATGTTTTGTAAGTATTCATAACTTTTTCAACATAGTTTTTTGTTTCACCAAATGGAATATTATCCAATTTATCTCCATGGTACGAAATATTCGGATCTTTTAACCATTCCTCGACATTGCCCATACCGCCATTATATGCTGCAAGAGCAATCTCAACATCTCCAAAATGTTCATATAGATATTCATAATAATAAGCGCCTAGATGAATATTGTAATCCGGATCATGGAGTTTATCATCATGATACTCTTCTTCCAGTCTTTCAGATATCCACTTCCCTGTATCAGGGACGATTTGCATTAATCCCTTGGCATTCATAGGAGAAACAGCATTTGTATCAAAGTCAGACTCTACTTTAATAATAGCTGCAATCATAAGTGGATCTGAATTATACTGTTTACTGTACTTATCAATTATATCTATATATTTAACTTTAGTATCAACTGTCTTCATAGTTATCAGTGCTAAAGACATACCTACAGACAATAATGCAATTATTATTATCAATAAAAATAGGTTTTTGAGTGCTTTCATCGTTCACCTCATTATCTCTATAATAAATTTAATACATCGATGATTTTCTCTTCAAGTGAAATCAGATCAAAGTCGTTATATATTAATATATCTGAACTTTTTTTCTTGTCGTCATCAGGCATTTGAAGTCTGACAAATGCTTCTGCTTCTGCTTTTTCAAGTCCAGATCTTCTAATTAATCTTGCAACTCTTGTATCGACATCTGCATCGATATAGATGACTTTATAAATGTCTAAAACCTTGTCAATCAGTGCTTTTGATTCAAAATAAACTGGTATTTCCACAAATATCCTCTTATTTTTATACATATCGACACAGTTTTTTACCCTATCCATTATAACCGGATGGGTGATTTTATTCAAGGCTGGAAGCTTTTCAGGATTTTCAAATAACTCCAGCCTCAATTTGGCTTTATCGACATTTCCATTCTCATCTAAAATTAAGTTACCAAATTCTTTAATAACTTTTTCTTTGACTTCCATTATATCATAAATTCCACTAACTTTTTCATCGCTACTGATAACAATTTCATTATATTTTTTTAAAATATTACATACAGATGATTTACCTGAGGCTATCCCTCCTGTTATAACGATAATTTTATTTTGAGTCATACCATGAATCTCCAATATTAATATCGGTTTTTAAGTCAACACTTAGTTTATGAGCATCTTCCATGATTTTGACTACCATTTGTTTTATAGTATCTAACTCGTCTTCAGCAGCTTCGATAATTAACTCATCGTGAACTTGTAGGATTAATCTGGATTTTAATCCATCCTTTTTCAATACATCGTATACCCTTACCATAGCTATCTTGATAATATCGGCTGCAGATCCCTGTATTGGCGTATTAAGTGCAATTCTCTCACCAAATCCCCTAATATTGAAATTCTTGGATTTCAGCTCAGGAATGTATCTTCTTCTATTTAATATGGTTTCAACATAACCCAATTCTTTACCGGAGACTATAATATCTGCCATGTATTTTTTAATATCCGGATAAGTAGCTAGATATTTGTCTATATATTCTTTAGATTCTGACCTGGGGATGTCAAGGTCTCTAGATAGACCGTAGTCACTTATTCCATATACTATCCCGAAGTTTACGGCTTTCGCTCTTGATCTCATCAGCGGAGTTACTTCGTCCATACCAACGTGAAAGACTTCTGAAGCGGTTTTTGTGTGAATATCTTCGTCATTTTTAAATGCGTCTATCATGACTTTGTCACCCGATAGATGTGCCAGTACTCTTAATTCAATCTGAGAATAGTCGGCGTCCACCAGTTTATAACCTTTGGAAGCAACGAAAGCTTTTCTTATCTTTCTGCCTTCCTCTGTTTTTATGGGTATGTTCTGTAGATTAGGTTCAGTTGAGCTAATTCTACCCGTAGCTGTAATATTCTGTCTAAAGGTTGAGTGTATCCTTCCATCACTACCGATAAGTGGAATCAAGCCGTCTATATAGGTACTCATTAATTTTGAAACGCTTCGATATTCCAAAATTGATTCAATTATTTCGTGTTTATCATAGAGCTTGTCCAAGACTTCAGCGTCGGTTGAGTAGCCCGTTTTAGTTTTCTTAATTACAGGTAGTCCCAATTTATCAAATAGTACTTCTCCAAGTTGTTTGGGTGATGCAATATTGAATTCCATACCTGCCAGTTCATAAATCTTGAGCTCTAGAGCGCTAATCTTCTTTTCCAGTTCCTTGCCCATATTTCTTAATTCATCAATGTCAACTTTAAAGCCTGTTCTCTCCATATCAGCAAGTACTTTTATAAGCGGAAGCTCGATTTCATAATATAATTCGTGCATTTCTCTTTCTTCAATTATTTCATCCAGTACGGGATATACTCTTTCAGTTATCGTCACATATTCAGAGATAAATTGGAAGAGTTTATCATCGGGCAGTTCTGAAAGCTTCTTTTTATTCTTTCCTTTTCCGGTAAGTTCTTCATAGGAAATAATACTCTTATTTAGATACTTGAGAGCTTGTTTTTCTATGCTATAACTGGTTTGAGAAGGATCGACAAGATAATCGGATATCATAACATCCCTATAGTTTTCCAATGAAATACCGTGTTTTAGAAAGAAGAAAATATCTGATTTTATGTCAAAAGAAAGCTTTGTATAAGAATTTTCAGTAAAGATTTCTGATAGTCTGCCATCTATTAAATCAGTATAGTTTATACTGCTTACATCATCTTCTTCTACAATCTCTTCTGTTAAATTTAACTGCACTCCTTTAGCTGAGTCATTGTCTTCATTTGCAATCCTGGATACATATATGGCGGGATTGCCTGCTGCTTTTATCCCAATTGCAGATACATTTGATTTTATATAGGATTCTTCATCATAGAATAGTTTAAAAGTAAATGATTTTGACTTTTTAACCTCTTCTACCAAGTCCTTTATGGAATCATCATTTAGAACTACATATTCAGTAATGAACTCTTCTGTATCATCATCTATCGGCACTCTGCTTGCAAATGTTCTAAATTCCAATCTTTCAAATTTTTCTTTTAATGCAGGATAATCAGGGTCCTTAAATTTGTAATTGTCAATTTCTAAGTCTAGTGGTACATTTACATAAATCTCTCCCAACTTTTTACTCATAAGTGCAATTTCATGATAGTCTTCCAAGTTCTTTTTTAATACCTTACCGGATATATTATCAAGGTTTTCATACACGGACTCCATGCTGCCATATTCTTTTATTAACTTTAAGGCCGTCTTTTCTCCAACTCCCGGAACACCCGGAATATTATCCGACTGATCTCCCATAAAACCTTTAACATCTATTAATTGTTTTGGCTCCAGTCCGAATTCCTCTTTTATAATATCTGGCGTGTAGACTTCTGTTTGGGTTATACCTCTTTTAGTGAGTACAACCTTAGTATCACCATCAACCAGCTGCAGATAGTCCCTATCTCCGGTGACGATTACTGATTCAATACCAAGTTTATTAAATTCAGTAGACAGTGTCCCAATAATATCATCAGCTTCATATTCATCAATATCAATATGACTTACTCCCATGGAATCAAGTACATCCTTTAGTATTCCGAACTGTGCACTTAATTCAGAAGGCGTCTGTTGTCTGTTCGCTTTGTAATCCTTATAATCCTTTTCTCTAAAAGTCGGTCCAGACCTGTCAAAAGCCACTAAAATATAATCGGGATCGTATTCATCTATCATCTTATAATACATGCTTAAAAAACCGTATACTCCATTGGTCGGTATACCGTCTTTCGTAGTTAAATCCCTTATTGCATAAAAAGCACGAAAAATCATACTTGATCCATCTATCAGTAAAATTCTTTTCATGTATCCTCCATTTATATTATTCTAAATTATTTATTCCCTACACTTAGTATATAATAAGCCGGGTTAAAAATAAAGAAATTGAACTTTAACTATTGTAATAGCATTCATTTTATGCTATTATATCACTTACAAGCCGAAGTGATGGAATTGGCAGACGTGCTGGACTCAAAATCAACTGCGTGTACCATATACACATATAGCTGAAGCCTTGATATATGAAGGTTTCTATAACTAAATAAATTACTTTGTTTTTAATATCCCTCTTACATATCCCTCTTAAATCTTTTAGGATAAGTAAGTGTTTTGGATTTTAAAATATAGGCCGGTGTGTTGGAATTGGCAGACAAGACAGACTCAAAATCTGTTATCCGCAAGGGTGTGTGGGTTCGAGTCCCACTACCGGCACCATTTTTAGAAACTCTTTAGTTTGTACTATAGAGTTTTTTTATTGCCTGCATTTCTTCGTCACTTTTAATCTCTACCTGTGGCTCTGATTTCTTTGATGGAAATACAGGCAAAATTGCATTAGCAGAGGAAACCTTGCTACTATAGTCTAAGTGGGTATAAGTATTTGAGGTTGTTGAGATATCACTATGACCTAACCATTCCTGTATTTCTTTCAAACTCACTCCGTTAGCATATAAGAGGCTAGCACAAGAATGTCTTAAATCATGGAACCTAATTCTTCTCAAGTTATTGTTTTTCAATAAAATTGGGAAGTGTTGTGTCAAATACCCTGGCTTTATTCTTTCACCAAGCTCATTGACATATATAAACTCCAAGTAGTCATTACAATAACAATTACCGCATAGTTTTCTATTTTTTTTCTGCTCAATATACATTTTGATAAGTAAATCCTCAAAAGGTTTTACTAGTGGTAATATGCGTCTACTAGACTTAGATTTTGTCCGTTCTTTTTCTACAATAATACTTCCCTTACCATCAGCCATATTTGCCTCTGTAACAGTATATTGTATTGTGATTGTTTTAGCTTTAAAATCAATAGCATCCCATTTCAAACCAACTATTTCACTTCTACGCAACCCATAGAAAGATGCTAAGATAATTGCCAGCTCCATAGGATCACCTTTGGAAACTTCAAATAATGTGCTAAGTTCCTCCGGATTATAGTAACTTGCAATATATTTCTCTTTTTTAGGTCGTTCTACTCGATCAGCTGGATTAGATTTAATTAGATGAAGTTGAAAGGCATATTGCAATGCCTTACGGATATTAGCATGACGATGAATAACTGTGTTTGCTGTTAATCCTAAATTTAATTCATATTGATAATAATCTTGAATATATTTAGGGTTTTCTTCCATTTCTGTAAGTGTGTACTTCTTTTCTAAAAAATAGGGTACAATTCGTCTTTCTACTGTATTACTATAGGAAGCGTATGTTGTTTTTTCTACACTAGATTTCATCATTTCCAACCATTCAAGCATAAAGTCTGTAAAGAGTATAGATACCTCATCTGTGGCTGGGTTAATATTTTTTGCTGGGTTGCTATCAATCCATCCGAGTTCTACTGCATAATCAAGAGAAATAGTAATTACCTCATGTAATTGCAGGATAACCATTTTACTAGCATGATTCTCTGATTTCTCATGATTGTAATAACTTTCTATATGTGAGCTTTTTAAATCACATATAGGAATCTTTGATTTTTTAAAGTAGGGTTTAATGAACATTCTTATGTTGTATGAGTATAAAGCAAATGTTTCAATACCTATACTTTTGCTATTATCTTTCAGCCATTTTTCAAGAAATTTATGAAAGGGAGTATTTTTATCCGTCATGGCATCTTCTGGATTAAAGTTCTTTCTTGTTTCCAAAAGCATAGCTTCAGCACGTTTTTGATTCCCCTTTATTGGTAATCTTGTACTAATTGATTTTGTACGCCTTTTTCCATCACCATCCTTGTAACTTAATATCATTTGAAAATATCCATTTTGTTTTCGTAAGTGTCCTGCTACCATATTAGTCCCTCCTAAAATAATAGCAGTCAATCACCTACCACTGACAACTTAAGTATATCAGCTAAATTGACTGCTTACAATCTTGTGACGCAGTAGAATAAATTTTCAAAGAACATTTATATAAAGTAAAATATTAAGCTTTGGAATTTTATAAGTTCTTCCAATCTTGAAATGCTTGATCTTATTTTCTCTAAGCAATTTGTACGCTGTCTTTGTACTTATTCCAATCATTTCACTCATTTGTTCCACATCCACTACATCTGGATATTTTTTAAACATAAGAAGGTAGGTATCTTTTTTTATTGCTTTTCTTTCCATTAAAATACCTCCTATCACAATATTTTATTTTAAGTAAAAACGGACGGCTGTTGGCACAGCTCCACGGGGTTTTACCCTTTCAGCATTCTGCTGAAACCCTACCCATTGCCTGCGACGCTTTTAACGCTCGGACGGTGGCTATAGGGGAGTATCATTGTCCCATTTATATGTCATCGCCTGCAAACTGCCACATTTGCTTTAAGGCTGGATATTTTTCGCTCCCCCTAGATAGAGGTCTTGGCGCATCAGTCTCTTGGCTATTTATAAATGGAATGTATCCGTTTTACTTTATACTGCAAAGCCGTTATCTGGCCTGCTTTCTTTGTCAAAGAACATTGCTATTATATTAGGAAAGCCATAAAAGAGAAATATAGAAAGGGGATGTACTTCTCATATGGCTTTGTCTGTTAAGCTACATTAAAGGCTAAGATTTTGGTAATCAATTTTGTTTCCAATCTCCGGCGTAATGTCTCATCCACACAAAGATGTGGATTGCCACTCTCATCGTATAGCTGCCTTGTAGATAATGTAGCTATATACCCTTCATAATGCTTTAGAACGGTATTGATAGCGTCAACATCACCACTTGAAGCTAATGCGATAAGTGGGTAGGAAAGTAGATGATTATTTTTTACTTTGTTACTCATAGACATCTCCCTCCATAAAAGTTTTTATCTGTTGTAAAGTTCTTGTCCTTTGATACTGCACAGTAGAACGCAGCATATTAAGCTTGTCCCCTATTTCTCTATCAGATAATTCTAAGAAATAGGAAAGAAGAATAATATCTCGTTTGCACTCTGGCAAACTTTGTAAAGCTTTGATGATAAGATCATCTGTAACAATGATATTAAGGTCTAGCACATTGAAAATTTCCTCAGTTACAAAGTATTTATCTACTGTGTAAAGCTGTTCCATTTCCTTTGCAGACAAATCTGAAAAAGTCTTTTCCTTGCTGCGTTGTCGTTTTAATTCGTCATAATAATCTCTTGCTTCATGCTTGAGGATTTTTTTACAAAAACTATCAAAGGTGTGTCTTTTACTTTGTTCATGGTTACTAGGTTTCACATTCTCACCCCCTTTCGGGTGGTGATTTCCTTGTTCCCCTTTCACCACTACTACGGTAGAAATTGCAAAACTGCCAAACTTTTGAGAAACTTTTTTAAAAAACTTTAAATTAAACGCAAAAATGCCCGACTGAAAATACAGTCGAGCATTTTTGGAACTATATATGTTTGTTACATGATATGTGTGTTCATATTGATAGCAATAATATCCCATTGGGGGATATAGGCTTTTTTAATGGATAGAATTTATATGGCTTATGGTAATAAAAAATAGACACGGCGATACCTCCTCGATACCGCCGTATCCCTGAAAAACCACTCCTATATGTCTAGTTTTAAGAAAAGAAAAACGGCGGCTTTGATTGTTATTTCAAAACCGCCATCAAGCTATAATATTTCCGTTTAGCACAACTATCTGACCGCACAACAACGGTTTTTTTATTTCCGCTGAAGTCGGTATTATATTATATTATATTAAATTAATTATGTTTTATTAAATTAAACCATCTAAAATTTAGGTTCAAGATACCCTAATTCCATAGCACAATTATAGGCCTCTATAATGTTGTCTACTCCAAATTTTTCATAAATGCTGTTGATATGATTATATAAAGTTCTTTCACTAATTATAAATTAAGCATCGTCACAGTCAGCAGAGAATGATTTTAAATTTACTATTTATGTGACTATTACAGGTACTTGCTTTCTATAAACTATCCATCCAAAAAATCCTATTGCATATGTATCTATCACCATGAAGCCTAATATAAAAGTTGTCTATCAAGTCAAATATACCAAGATTTAATAAATTATAAAAAGCAAATCAACTATACTTGGTGCTAGAATTCTCTCCGAATATAATATTTATACGATGTTCTATATGAAATAAATAAAAGAACTAACCAAATTATTAATACACCGAAAGCACCTAGTATAGGATTAAATACAAAAAATTGAGTAACTTTATTAATAAATATCAAAGTTTGGTCTTTAAATAACAATTCGCCAGATATAACTATTAAACCAACAATTGCAAATGGTAAATAGGGAGTGGCTTTTGACTTTAAATAACCATTTTTAAATAATATTGGATACTGAATAAATTGTGTGGTGGACAATGCTAAAATTGTTGAAATTGTTATGATTAATACTTCCTTTAAAATAAATTCAGTTTTAAAAATCATAGACAAAATAAAACTTATAGCAATTCCAATAGTCGCCCCAAGTATATTAATTGCTAAAAGAAATGCATATCTGCCTTTAATAACATCTTTTTTATTAAGTCCAAAAATAGTATATAAGGAATCAACACCATTTTGGTCAACTATAGCAAAAGGATATGAAGCATATAACATAGTAAACATTAGAATTAATATTATAGAAGAAATAGGTGAAGCATTACTGTATGACGTATACAGTGTAACAGCAAGAAATATGAATAAATGTATAAAGGTTATATATGGTTTAATTATCATAAAATCCAATTTTAGAAGATTACTTATTTTTTTCATGTTTTGCCCCCCTATTAAAAAATATAATCAGCTTCTCAAGTGAAGCAGGTTCAATAACCAGTTTATCATTTTTCCTTATAAGATTTTTATCAATAATTGCTTCAAAAAAAGTACTGCCTTTTTTCATTCCAATAAGTTTTGTATTGTCTAAAAACTCCAAGTCTTTTAAGCCACCTTTTATTAAAACATAACGTTCTATAAGCCCATCCTTTGTTCCAGAATATACAATATTCCCATCTATCAAAAAGACAATGTAATCTGCAATTGATTCTAAGTCTGCTGTAATATGGGTTGAGAAAAAAACAGTTCTATTGTCATCTTCTACATATTCCTGAAGTATTTCACATATTTCCTCACGTGCAGATGGATCAAGTCCACTAGTAGGTTCATCAAGTACAAGAATTTTCGTATCATGAGATAATGCAATAGCTAACATCAATTTTACTGCCATTCCCCTTGATAATTCTTTAATTTTAATATTTTTTGGAATTAAAAACTGTTTTAAATATTTAGTAAAGGTCATATCATCCCATGAAGTATAAAACATAGAAAAGCTCTTACTTATATCTTTAACTAACCAATCCTTAACTAAAAAGGATTCATCCATCACGATACCAATTTCTTGTAAATAATCTTTACTATATTTAATATCTTTATTGAAAACCTTGATTAAACCGCTATCAGGATTTATTAAAGACAGTAAAGACTTAATAGATGTGGTCTTGCCTGAGCCATTCGGACCAATAAAACCTGTAATAAATCCCTTTGGTATATCAAAGCTCACTTTATCTAGTGTAAATTCACTGTATTGTTTAGTAACCGAATTAAAACTAATTGCCTTACTCATTGTGCATTCCTCCTTTTAAAGTTGTAATTACATTTAATAATTCTTCATCAGTTAAAGAAATTCGTCCTTGTAGTTCAAAAATTTCAAAAAGCAAATCTTCAATTTTAGACATTGTATTTTCAAAATTTAAGCTTTTATTCTTAGGCAGTACATAACATCCTTTTCCCTGGACATTTACCACATATCCTTCTTCTTCCAAGTCTTTATAAGCACGTGTTGTAGTAATAACACTTATTTTCAAATCTTTGGCTAGTTTCCTAATTGAAGGTAATTTGTCATTTTCCTTTAACTCATCTGTAAGGATAGCTTCAATAACTTGATTTTTTATCTGTTCATAAATTGGAACACTTGATAAATTTGAAATAACAATTTTCATAATTCAACCCCTTTTTCATATGTACACATCCACAGTATAGTCTGTCAGATAAGTCATCTTTATACAACTACATCTCTTTTTTGAAATACAGCTAACGGTGTAATCATAAATATTAAATAATATATAAGTAACACTCCTATGGAAAAACCTAAAGTCATACCTTCCACAGGTGGAATCCCATCCATGTAAACATGTAGGTTTGTATTAGCAAATAATATATATTTTGACCATGTATATCTAGATAGTAGATTTACAATGGAACTACCAGTAAATAAAAGCAATATTGAGAGACCTATGGCTAACGAGTTATTTTGAAATATTATTGATAACATAAAAGCAAAAGTAGATATCATTAATAAATTAATACTTTTATAACCATATATACTAAGAATATACCATAGCATATTTACTTCCCTTACCGCCCCATTAGAATATATTAAATATGGTTGGTTAATACTTTCAAATCCAAAAAATATAGCGCCAATAATAATTGACAAAATTAAAAGTGTTGTAAGCATAGATAAGCTATTTAGTATTATTGTAAAATACTTTGATAAAAGAATCTTATATCTCTTAAAAGGACGTATTAATAATAATTTTATAGTTCCTACTGAAAATTCTGATGTCAGTATTCCTGTTCCAATTATTATCACAAATATAGAAATAATAGAAATTAAAGATGTTGCATTTACTATAAGTCCCCAAAACGAATTATGATTCAATGGGGCAATCCCTTTTTCAATCCTATATTTATTTATTGCCATTGTTTTAATATGTTGTTTCTTTGCAAGGTTTGAATCATCCATTTGAGATATATTTGCTTCTAAAGACATATTTTCTTCCATAAGATTTTGCTTCCAATTATGGTTTTTATCTACTAATGTGAAATTTATGATTATTGCAATTGCTACCACTAAGACCGTAAGAATTCCATACATAACCAATGTACTAGCTCTTGAGTATAATTTCATATTTTCATTGCGTATTAAATTAAACATTCTAATCATTTTTATTCCTCCCCCGTTACCCTGAGATACTCATTTTCAAGGTTATTTTTTGACTTGCTAATGGAATAAACCTTAATATTCTTTTTAACTAATGTCTCTATGAGTTTGGGTATCTCTTCAAACTTAATTAATACTTGAAACTTTGAATCATCTTTGTCAGTATGGCATTCATAATTTAAATTCTCGATTATAGATTTAGCTTTATCTTCAGGAACCGCAACTAAATCTATAATACTTTTTATGTTAGTATCCTCTGTTTTACTAATATCCTTGATTTCTATTAACTCTCCATTTTTTATAATTCCAATTCTATCGCACATCTGTTCCATTTCAGATAATAAATGACTAGATATAAATATTGTTATATTTTCTTTCCTTGATAAATTTAAAATTAGCTCCCTCATCTCGTATATTCCTGCAGGGTCTAATCCATTTGTCGGTTCATCCAATACAAGTAATGAGGGAGAATGTAGCAATGCTTGGGCTATTCCGAGTCTTTGTCTCATTCCAAGAGAGTAGGTTTTTACTTTATTATGTATCCTTTTTTCAAGTCCTACCAAATTAACCACTTGATTAATTCTATTTACATCAATTTTTCCATGCATTCTTGCATAATGGATAAGATTTTTATAACCAGAAAGTTGTTTATACATATCGGGATTTTCAACAATCCCCCCAACATATAGCATTGCATTCTCAAAGTCTTTTTCAATGTCATGCCCTTGAATTAAAATTTTACCTTTTGTTATGGATATTAATCCTAGCATCATACGTATGGTTGTCGTTTTTCCAGCTCCATTAGGTCCTAAGAAACCAAATACTTCTCCTGTATAAATATTTAAATTAATCCCTTTAATAATCAACTTATCTCCTATTTTCTTTTCCAAATCTTTAATTTGAACAATTGATTCTCTCATATAAAGACTCTCCCCTTTTAAATTTGAAATAACAATTATTATAATCAATCCTTTTAACATATACACTTATATACAGTATAGGCAGTTAAGCGTTTTTTGTCAACCTCTGTTTATTAATTAAGAATCTTAATTTATGGAAAACAAGCTTCATAATTATCAATAGTCTATAAAATAGATAAATAAATTTCACAATAATTAGATAATTAAGCAGCTTACAAACATCAGTTTATTTATTTGACTATCAATTGATTTAATTTGTCGTTTATCTCCCATGAATAATAGATTGTTGCAAAGTTCTCTACAAGATTTTCTACATTGTGAGTATCGACATATTCTTTTTATATGATTTTAGTTTCATGTACGGTCTCTATAGCTGTAAAGTACTTGAATACTGCAAGCTTAAAAAGTAAGTAAAAAGTTAATATATTATGAGTGAGGTTTCATAGTAATATTTTAAATTATAATCTTGATTTATTTACATTATATATATGATATGTGTACTCATATCCAAAGCAAAAGGATGAATTGTAAAATGTAGTAGGGTGAACTAAATTATGAAACGCAAAGTTGAAAAATATGATTTCAAGGCTTTGGGTCAAGCTATAAAAGAAGCAAGAAATGCAAAGGGAATGTCCAGAAATCAATTAGCAGATAAAATGAACATTGCACCTCGGTATATTGCGTCTATTGAAAACAGCGGACAACATCCAAGCCTACAAATTTTTTATGAACTTGTTACTATTTTAGATGTATCAGTAGATCAATTCTTTTTTCCAAATAAAAAAACGGAAAAATCAACACAACGCAGACAACTTGAAAGTCTACTTGATGAAATGGATAACAAAGATTTAACCATTATGACAGCTACTGCAAATGGAATACAAGAAGCTAAGTCAGAGGAAAGGACGGAAATTTGAACCGTCCTTTTTGTTTTATGCTTTTTCCCAAACAAAAGTGGCAAGCAGGGCAAGGTGGTACACACCTTGCGATTTTTCTCAAAATTTCCTTACGGAATTTTCGCCAAATCTGCTTGTTGGGGAGTATCCCCAATCCCCACTGAACACACAATAAATTGTGTGGCTACGCTCCCTTTGGGAGCTTAAAATTCATAAGAATATCACCTATCTTTCTGTGATTTTTCTTTATCTTTTTCTACTGAATCTTCTCCTAAAAGACGGTCAACATTTGCCTTTGCAGTCAATATATTTTTCATTTCTTTTTTTGTAGAATGATACTTTGTATAGGCTTTTCTTTTTTCAGAAATCAACTCAGTATATTCCCTTTGTAAAGTCTTTACCGTAGGTATTTTCTTAGCATCTAATTCATCAAAAGCAGCCTTTGCAGCTTTGTGTAAAAGTAAATCAGTAGTATGTTCTTCGTAGAATTTTTTAGAGTATCCTACCTTACGGTAAGCGGTATAAATATCACGGGTTTTTGAATAGTTTATTATATGAGTTTTAAGATTTCCTATCTCTTTCATACGCTTTTCAATGTCTTTAATTTGTGCTGATATTTTATTAAAATTATCTGTTGAAGTCTGTGCTTTTTTCTCTAAATCTTCATAACCAAGTAGATTATTTTCCGTTAAAAAATTAATAGTTTGTGCCATCTGTTTGAGGTTAAAAATTTTTGCCCACCGTTCATATCCAGCCCCCTTTCCAGCTTGCAATTTTGTCTGTATATCTACCAATAGATTGACAGGAGATTGTTGCTTTTCATTTGCTTGTTTTTTATTAATAAAAGGTTTATCACCTTTTATAATCTTCTTAATTTCTTCCTCTGAATAACCCTCTCCAAGAGAACGCAAACGAATAAATCTCTTTTGTCCTTTATTCTTAAAGACAAGATATTTTCCTTGCTTAATAGAATAACCAGCTTGTTTCATTTCAAATAGGAAAGCATCAAAATCTATAGGTTTTTTTGAAAGAATTTCATCTATAGTACCCCGTAATCTTTGTGAATGGGTAATAGGTTTTTTATCTCCAAGCCATTTACCATAATGAGTTTTTCCACGCTTTGGATTTTCAATAATTGATAGTCCATTTTCAAGACAAATGCGGTCAGATATTTTTCCTACAGCCTTACCTGAGCCTAAGAAGTCCCTAAACTTTCTTGTACAATCTAAAGAAGTAGAATTATATATAATATGATTATGAATATGAGATTTATCTATATGGGTGGCTACAAAAAAGGCATGGTTTCCCTTGGTAAATCTCAGACCTAGTTCATAGCCAATTTTATTAGCAAGTTCTGGTGTAATTTCTCCCGGCTTAAAGGACTGGCGTATCTGATAAAGTATCACATTATTTTCTTGTTCTCTACCTGTAATGTTATAATATATTTTCTTAGATAAGAGAAATTCTCCCTTCACTGTTTTGGGGTCACATTCATAGGAAGAAACATATTTACCATCATTGGTCTTATCAGGATTTAATGCATAATCTATGCGGTCTGCAAGACATTTTGCAATAGACTTTCCTTTGTTTTTATGCATGGAAATTAAGCGGGTTGTTGCCATAAGTATAACCTCCTTCACAGCATGAAAAAAGAGCTACCAATTGGCAACTCCTTATAAGTAAATCCTATGAAACTATTTGTCTACTCATCTTTTTTCTCTAGTTCTTTATTGCTTTCTTCCATTAATTTATCGAAATCACTTTTATATAAAGAATCTTGGATAATACGATATTTTTCAAACTCACTTTCTGCAAATGTTTTTGCAATCTTTGCAGTTACTTTTCCTTTACCTAATAAAATTTCAGCATCATTAAATTTTAAAAATGCATCTAATTTTTCTGCCCAATCAGCCATAGTCATGGGGATATGCCTTCTTGCTTGTCTAGTTGCATAATCAAGATACATTGTCACAATTTCATTCAGTTCCTCTGCCTCATTCTTTGCTAAATAATTTTTAGCAATGGATACATCTGTTTTTACAATCTTACCATCTGGTGCATTTCTCCAACTGGTTAATCCCATATGATTCTTTTTATGATTTGCCCTTGTACTTATAACTTCTGCTGCTGTATTACCATGAATTGCATAATGCATTTTATTTTGAACAGTAGCAAAGAAGTCCCTTGTAGTTTTGCTATCTTTAGAATAGTCAACGGCGGTTGAATATATATCAGTGATCTTTTGATAAAATCGTCTTTCACTAGCTCTTATTTCCTGAATTTCCGAAATCAAATGTTCAAAATAATCTTCATCAAAAATTTGTCCATTGATTAATCTATTTTTATCTAAAACATACCCTTGCTTTGTAAAGGTATCTAAGACTTTAGTTGCCCACTGCCTAAACTGTAATGCCCTCCCCGAATTAGTACGATAGCCAACAGCAATAATTGCTGATAAAGAATAGAATTTATATTGATAGGTTTTACCATTATCCGCAACTTGTGCAAAATTTGCACAAGTTGAATCTTCATCGAGTTCACCTGTTTCAAATATGTTTTTCAAATGTTTTGTCACTACACTTCTATCTACATCAAATAGCATGGATATGGCTTTTTGGGTTAACCAAACATCACCGTCTTGTACACGTACTTCTATGGAGTCACTTCCTGCATCTTTGGTGAAAACCATAAAATCTACTGTACTATTGCGTATTTGCATATTTTTACCTTTCATATTTAATTTCCTTTCTAATTAAAAATATTCTTCTTCCATATAAATATAGAAATCTTTATTTGTACAGGATAAGAACTTTATGAATTTATATCTTTCTTCCCATTTTGCTTTGTCTAGATATAAGTCGTTTTCTCTCATCAACTTTTACTATATTTTCAAGTTCTTTTATAGCATCCTTTGCAATCCAAGCTTGTATCTTGGTTCCATTATCTTTAAGATCATGAGCTAATAAAAGTGCCTTTTCATTGTACTTGAAATCTTTCTTTCCGATTTCTCTTAATGCCCAAGAAATAGCCCTTTTAATATGTTGGTGATTATCTTGGGATTTTTCATGGATTAGGTCTAAATAATTATCCAGTCTATCATCAGAAATATTTTTATCATGTATTAGAGATGAAGCCATTAAAGTAAAGGCTGCCCGTTTCTTATATGTACGGGATGATTCTACCCATTTTATAATTAAATCATTATAGTAGACTTGCTTAATAATTAAATTTTTACATAAATGATCGCATAAATCCCATGAAATAACTTCATTCATTAACCCTTCTACATCTTCTATAGATAATTTATCTTTTTCAAATAAAAGTACCGCTAATAATCTAGCTTCATGATAAGATGTTTTCCATAGTTCATATGCTAGTTCGTTAGAGTTTTCAATTTCCTTTGCAATCTTGCGAACCATTGCAGTTGATACACCAATACTATATTCTTCTGGTATACCCATTCTAACTACATTTGCTTTATATTTTACATCAGCTTTTGATTTAAGCTTGGTAATTATTTCCTGACAAGTCATAGCCTATCCCTCAATGCTTTTTCTAAATCTTTAATATAGGATTTTTGTTGTTTCTTTAAATACATAGCTAAAAATGGCTTCATAAAAACCTTTTTTGCAGTAACATTTTCTGTAAAATCTATTACTGTCTCATTCCCTTTTTGGGTAAATATTCCTACCCAGCTTCCACTAATATTCTCATTTTCCATATCAAACTCCCAACGCTGATATGTTTCCATTAAAGTTATGGTAAATATGGTTTTATAGCCAGTCTTTGTATACTCTACAAAACTATTTTCATCTAAAACTTCAATCCTACTTAAATCACTTCGCCAAGAATAATCATCAAAGGAAGTTACAATATCCCATACTTTTTTTATATCATATGGCAAAATGGCCTCAATATTTGATGTCGCCACACTATCTCCCTCCTTTACAACTCATCTTTTATCAGTTTTCCCTTAATTAACTATTACATAAAATTATATCTCTATACCCTCTAAATATCAAATCAAAAAATAGCAGGAGTACCATCAAAAATGGCTCTATAATTTATAGTGTTGGTGAAGAAATATTAGTTTCTTTGCTGGCACTATTTTCTTTTAAAAAAATAAAGACATAGTGACCAATTTCCTTTATAATTTAATCACCACAACAAAAAAATAAGGAGGCCACTATGTCTATTAGTAATTATATCTTAAATTTATTAGATTTAAAAGATGAAAATATTGAGATTTTTGAAAAGGTCGAGAAGATTAAAAAGAAGAATATCTCTTACAATTTGATTTTTGGCCGGCTTACCTATAATGCTTCTGTTTGTCCCGTTTGTGGTAACGTGCATAGCCCAAGCATTATTAAACACGGCACTAAGTCTTCTGATATTAAACTTCTTCCTTTTAATGGCGAACCTACTTTCTTGAGACTTAAAAAGCAGAGATTTTTATGTAAGGAGTGTAATTCTACTTTTATAGCTGAAACTGATATTGTTAAAAAGAATTGTTTTATTTCTAATAGAGTAAAAGCTCATATTACAACTAATTTGACCATGAAAGTAAGTGAAAAAGATGTTGCTAGTTTACATTATGTTTCTCATTCTACGGTTTCTAAATGTGTAGATCAAGCTTTTGAACAGTTTAAGCCTAATTATCAGTTTTTACCAGAACATCTATGTTTTGATGAGTTTAAATCCACAAAAACTGCTAAAGGATCTATGAGCTTTATTTTCTGTGATGCTATTACTCATGATATTATCGATATTGTTGAAAACAGGCAATTACACTATCTTAAGCGCTATTTTTCTAGGTTTAGTGAATGTGCTAGAGAATCGGTTAAAAGTATATGTATAGATATGTATCAGCCATACATTAGTCTAATTTCTGATCTTTTCCCTAATGCTAAGATAGTATTTGATAAGTTCCATATAGTTAACCACTTATCTAGAGCATTGAACAAAACAAGAATAGAAGTTATGAATGGTTTTTCTAAGTATTCTATGGAATACAAAAGGTTAAAAAGGTATTGGAAGCTGATACAAAAGCCTTATTTAAAGCTTAATTCTACAGGTTTTAGAAAGTGGATACATTTTGAAAGATGGAAAAGTGCTAGAGATGTGGTTATGGATAGTATTAGTGTCAACAAAACACTTCTAAATACTTATGATTGTTATCAGATTCTTTTAAAGGATGTAGAAAACGGAGATATTGCCTCCTTAAAGGCACATTTAGAATATTATTCAGATGAGGTATCAGATGCTATGAAAACTAGTATTAACACGCTTTTAAAGGACTTTGAGTACGTAAAAAATTGCTTAGAAGTCAATGTTACAAATGGATGTTTAGAAGGTATTAATAATTTTATTAAGTGTTTAAAAAGAGTTGCTTTCGGATACAGGTCGTACTATCATTTTAGGAATCGAATATTAATTTGCAAGAAAATGATAGTACCAAAAGACACTGTAAGTGTAAAAAAACGTCAGGCAGCTAACGCTGCCTGACATTAATAGTTTGTGATTAATTTATATACCAACACTATTTGACAAAGAACCTCAAAAATCAAGGGTCGAGATAAACGGCTACGCCGCCCTTGCTTTTCGCTGGCACTCCTGCTGTGTGTCAGTTAAGGGTGAAAGCCTAGAAATGCTTTCGCCCTTTTTAATAATTAAATAGCTTTAAGCCGTTCATTTACCTGCCCTACCTTTCCTATTAGCCAAGAGGCAAATAAAGGTATTCCATAGGGACTTATAAGATAGGCGAGTACCATCGCCCTTAATCCATCCTGTACATCTTTCAGGAAAATCATAGTAGCTAGTGCTAGGACGAACAAGAGCAAAGCTAGAATGGACAGTAGCATTGTTCCAAACATACATATAAACTCACAGATGAGTAGTATAATGGTCAACCTGAATTATTCACGGTAATATAAAAGTTAAATTTCTATCACCAAACCTATCTTGAAAGCTCCAGTCACCAAACACACCAAATTATTAGCTAAAAAAGGATACAGCAATCCCTTGGTTGGTGAATTTAGTTTTTTGAAACTTTCAAGGTGCATACTAGTTACTCTAACTTAGGCAATAACCTGATATTACCAAGAGTTTCGTAAAATTCTTTCTGATAAGGACAACTACTGCAAAGTTTAAATATGATGTATCTAGCTGTATTGATAATCCTTGAAGCTATCTTTATCAGCTTTATTCGAATGGTGTCTATCTGCATCTTCTTCATGCTTTTAGGCAACACCAGACGTCTGAACCAATTGAATAGGTTATATGCCAACACGTGTAGCTGTAAACGATTTGAATTTACTATTTTATTGTAACTACTGGTTGAATTGAAATTAAATCCATTTTTAGATTCCTTAATGAAATTCTCCATTTTGCCACGATTACAATAAAACATAAGTATATCTTTAGGGCCTAGGTCCATGTTAGTCACAATAAAAGCATGTTGGTAATTAAACTGGTTATATGGTTTTTCGACCTTTACTACTACTCTTCTTGGATATTCCCAGCTAGCTGCCTGATAGTAGAATTCATCGTATACCACTGCATAATCGACCTTGTTATTTCTGGTTATATCATTTAGTGTACTATCTGCAGCCTCTGATAGCCTATAGAGATTTTGATTTGCTTTTAGTCTTATAGCGTAAGATATACCATTAGTTTCAGCCTGTATGAACAAGTCGGGTTTTGCAAATCCACTGTCACCGCGTAAATAGAGTTTTGTATTTGGATAATTTTCTTGATATTCATCCAAAAGCGGCTGTAAGAACTCAGTAACACCAGTAGAGGAATATACAGTACCATCACGAAGCTCAGCTTTTAACAAATCACCTGTTAGACCATCATAACAAAGCAATGGATGATAACCATTTGCAGAATAATGATAATTGTATCCTACACCTTCTTGCTTCCCATATGTATTAAGAAGAGTAGAGTCCAGATCTAATAGGACCATTTCTGGGCTATTAACTGAATAAATGTTATTTCTAAGGTGCCTCATAATCTCTTCAAACTGCTTTAAGGTATCTTCATCCATTCGATTAAAGAATCTAGAAAGAGTTGGTTGAGAAGCTAATCCATCCTTATTAAGAATGGTATTCAAAACAGGCTCATTAGTGAGTTCGTCGGCATCGTCATCATTGAAATATCCGGCTAATATCTGATAAATCATTTGGCATAGATTTTCATCGTCCTTATGGTTTCTATTAGCAGTGTCATTTGTTTTAAATGTTTTCTTGGTTAGCTTGTGAAAGCCAATCTTATGGGCAAATTCCTTTATTAGGAATAGTCCTGAATCGGAGGATAAATCTCCTCCATTAAAATTTAATTTAATTTTACTATTGCTTTCTAAATGAAGATTATTTAAACTATACATAAGGGATTCTCCTTTGTTGATTTGTTTGCTTGTAACTTCATTTTAACAAAGTTGAAGCCCTTTTTCTATTGTTAGCTTCACTTTTTAAGTGAAAGCAGTAATTTCTGAAACTATTGGAAATATCTAGTGTGTAGTATTATTATTAGATTTACGATGAATAATTAAGGTAAAAGATTGTCTATATATATTAATAGTATTATTATAATCAAAAATTCTATATAAAGTTTGTAATTCCATTAAATTATATAGATCATGTTCAACATTGTAGATGTATTCATTATGGTAATATATTGTTGAGTACTTGATTAATTTTTCATAATCATCTACACTGAAATCTGAATAATGGGGTCCACTTGTTGGAAGACTATCAATTTCCTTCTTTAACTCTAGTGGTTTTAAGTTTTTTAAATACTCCTGATGCTGTTCATAAGAATTATCTGTATATGTTGGGTTTAAGTATTCTATTAACCCGTATTCTTCATCTAGCACCTTATAATCACAGGGAAAATAGGGGCTTTCCAACTTAATGTTATGTTTTAAAAATTCTTTTTTATCCACTATTGATTTTTCTATCTCTGTATAAACCTTACTTATAATTTTTTGATTATGCTTAATAATACTAGCATCATCAGAATAAAACACAAATTCATCAATTAAAGATTGCACTTTCTCCGTTTCTATCTCCCATTTAACATTCTTATATTGTGTATAGAAATTATTTTCAATATACTTCACATAACTTTGAATATCTTCCATCTCTTTTAAGAGTCTATTAATATATCGTTCATAGTTATTCAACCTATCTCTCCTTTCCTCTTTATAAGATGGTTATGACACTAAGGATAACAATCTATATGCTATCCCATTCCATTCTGCATCTAAATTTAGGGTTCTTACCCTTATCCCTTTCCCCCAATAGGGAATTTGGCATTAACTTCTTTATCTATTGTGGGATACAATAACATTCCTTTTACATCACCTAAAAATTCACTATTACAAACATAAGCAAAGATTTGATATAAATGGCCTGTACGGACCCTTTCAATATCTGTCCAGTTGCTTGAAATCAATGTCTGTGCATAGTATTTAGTATCACTTATTAGCTGAGTATTTGTAGCCTTATTTTCAACCACTATTTCAGTTCTCATTTCTGGAAGTAGTGATAAGTCTTCCTCATCAATTTCTTCATCTAGATTCCATTTTAACTTAGGGGCATGTGCATTATAAATTGCTTCATCCAAAGGGTATTTTTCCACCGATTTTCGACCCTAATTTCATCCTCAAACCACTACATCTTGTGGTCAAAGTCTATTGTTTCTCACCAGAACCACAATACGTCATCAGAATTGCTGCCTCAACAGTTATACAATTTTTTAAACATATTCCACCAACTATCACTATGAAATCTTATTAAAAGTATATCAATAGTTTTATAGAAAAATATAAAATCCTACTACTAAATGTAATAAGAAATATATATTCTAGTATGTTTGCATACCTATGTTGTTTGAGATTTACAGTTTTAATGTCTCATCTAGCGTAAAATACTTAAACTACTATCACACATTAGGGCATTTTTATGCAAATATGATAAAGATAAACTATAGTTCCATTTCTCTGATGGGAAGACCGTCCTGTTTTTATTTCAGAATACTTTTCTTTATAAACATTTTCTTCAAAAGCATCTAAAGGATATTGAAAGTCATGATTTCTTATATGTTCACAATATTTACTCCAAAATGAAGAAAAGTTGGAAACTGCAACATAACTTACAATAAATATATATTCTAGACCTGTTGTGTCATATTTAAAAATTTTATTTAAATGTAGATTTAGATAGGTGGTATCTAATGATTTAAGGATAAGTCCTTCAATAATAGAATAAGAGGTTCCCTTACTATTAACAATTTGAACATCAATCTCTCCATCAGATATGCCTTTATTTGAAAGCCCCCACTGTGTCTGATCTTTTGTACAAAATCCAGAAGCCTCTAATAATTGGGCAATAAATTTGTTGCGAACATTTTCCCCTGAACCGTAGTAATGTCTTGTTCCCTGCAGTGTTACACAGGCATGCATTATCCGTTCAATTAACTTATCATATCCATTGCTATTCAGGAGTTGGTCCAACATATTCGAAATTATCTGTAGGTTAGAATCCTTTATAGCATCATAAAATATCCTTCTCTTATTTTCTGCTAAATGTGGAAAATTTTTTATGATGCTCTGATTAAAAAAATCATATTCACTTATTTCTGCTTCTGATTGTTGTTGAATAACATTTTTCAAATATATAAGGAACTCAGCTTGTTTTTCCTCAATACTCTCACCATCTAGTAAACAATCTATTTTGCACAAAACACTCTTGAAGTTCGTTTTAAAGACAGGCTCAATCACTTTAGTTATTAAATTATCGGATATACCATACTCAATTTCCATAGAAAATAAATCTGATTTTACAGATTGATTTTGGATATTAAAAAACTCCAAACAAAGTTGATCAAACTCAGCTTTATAATTTATCCAGTTTCGCGTATCTTTTTCTATTATCAATTTTGCATTAAACAATTTAGAGTATATTGCACGATGCAGTGTAACCACATCAGGGTTCCAGCTATATATTCTCTGGATGAAAATTATATATTCTAGTTCTTTAATGCATTTATCAAACTCCAACCAATTATTGCAAAAAATATAAATAATAGAATTTGTAATGATTTTAAATAAGTTTGCATCTATTCTATTTTCCTCTTTGGATGCTACATCAAAATTATCATATGCAATTCTTAGAACTTCAACTACTTCATCAATTGTTCCTTTTTCTCTTGCGACAAATAAATTTATCAATCCTAATTGATAGTTACTTTCTGTTGATACCAGTGAATCATTTTGAGCCAATTCATTTAAAACAGAATGAATATCCGTATCATAAGGATATAGCAATGCGAGTCGCTTAATTCTTAATGTTTCAAGGTGGATATCGCTTGTTGGTTCCCATGAATCCAAAAGTATATCCAAGATATTTCTATCTTTTAAAATGTCGGCTAAAAACATCCTCATAGAGAAGTCGATTGCTTGACATTTTGAATAAATTGTTTCTTGAGAATCTGCAATGATTTGGTGGATAAAACTTACTAATTGTTTTGAGTTTTGTTTTTTAAAATTACACAAAGGAAGTTGTCTATCCCAAAAATCTAATTTTTCTACTTCATTTTTTGTTTTATATGTATCTAGAATCTCAACATCAAAATACATATTGATCAGCCTCATAGATAAATTGACTTCTAACAATATCACTCATATTACGTTCAGCAGTTCCGATTAATATTTGTAACTTATCTGCATATCTATTTTCTATATCTACGAGTGCAGCCTTTAATCCTTCTAAATATTTGTTATCGCCTTCTTCCTTAGCGGGGCTGTCAATCATTAGAAGTCTGGGATGCTTACCATAATTCTTTTGAATATCAAGTTGAATAATACTAAGATAGAATGCCAACTTAACGCGCAATTGCTCACCTTCAGCTATGTCTCCAAACTTTATTCTTATTCCATTTTGTGTATATTCAATATTAAAAAGCTTATCAATATGAATCTTGGTTATTGAAGGTAATCCAAAAGCATGAATTTCATTCAACATCAAATCTTCTAATGATGTTAAAATTGATTTGCTTTCCTCAAAACGCTTATTAATAAAATAATCTATAGAAATTTCAAGCACATCTGGTTTTTTATTTAACTTACCAACATTGTCGTCACTATCTACCTCCTGTAAACTTAATTTATAGTTAAGAATGGCTTTTTGAGAAATGAGTTCATCTTCTCTTTCAGTAGACTGCTTTAATTTTTCATTTAGCTCATTTAGTTGTTTGCTTATTTGTTCGCTTTTTTGAGACAATTCAGCATAGTCATTGTTTTGAATAGTTTTTTCTATATCTAGTTTTTCTTTTTCAAAATCATTAATATTGTTTTGCAAAACACTAATTTTTTCCTCAATTTCATTTATCTTAGTTTCTATAATTATTTTTGTTTCTGTTAATTGCTTTAGCCTTTCAGAAAACTGCTCTTTATTCTCAATTTCAGAAACAACAGGTTTTTGGCACAAATTGCATTCATGTTCTTCATTGGTGGATGGCATGTCTATTTCATGATTACATGAGGGACACATTTTGATTGTTAGATTTGAGAAAAAATACCCTGATTCCAAATATTCTTTTAAATCATTAATTTTTCTTTTTAGTTTAACCACTTCTTTTTCTAGACCATCTTTCTCTTTGATAAGACTATCACGGATACTTCGGTTATTATCCAATTCAGCAAGAAGTTGATAGTGCCGATTACTGCTAGAACTAAATATCATAGAAGATGCTTGAATCTCCATAAAAAGACTGTTTTGGAGTTCCTTTAATGATTGAAATTTGACATGTTCTGAATTTGTACGAATAGAATCAAGGCATTCCTCAATCTCCTTTAATTCATTTAGTAAATCTTCTTTTCCAACTAATACTATGTTATTTATTCCATCTTTTTTAGCTAATGAATTTTTTATAAAATCTCGTTTTATCATTAACTTATTAATGATTTTAGTATATTTAAGACCTAATAATATTTGAAATATCTTTGAACCCTGATTCCCATAGAAAGAATTTGTATCTTTTGACTCAAGGTAAATTGATTTGAAGTAAGTACTCCAGCTCGCTTTTGCCTCTCTTAGCTCTATGCTATCCTTTGCAGAATCCTTTTGAGTCCAGCTCAATGGATAGTACGAAAACCGATTAAAGAAGAAATCTTGAATTTGCATCTCATAATCACTTTTTGTGTTTGATTTAAAAATAACATTATCGTCATATTCGATATTAACTTGATCAATATTAGTACTGTACAGAGTGCTGGACATTCTAGAAGATGTTTTATCAATAAAAATTGTATAACTTTTATCTGCAATACTAAAACCGAGCATAATTGTTTTAATCCAAGAAGATACATCTGATTTCAAACTGTCTCTACCTGTTAGGGCAAATTTAATAACCTTAAATACACTTGACTTACCTTTTAGATTATCTGCAATTAATATATTGATTCCAGAAGTAAATTTTTGCACATAATCAATTTTATCACCATTATTTTTGATCCCTACAAATCTTAGCTCTTCCAATAAAATCCTTTTCCCCGTAGCAATTGGAAGTTCTGCTGCATATTCGTTAAGCTCTAATATTTGATTTAATTCATTATCATCAATGACTAAATCTCTTATCTCAAGTTCTTTCTTGAGTTCAATAGTTAACTTTTTCATAAGTTTTCACCAAACTCCTTTTTAAAAATAGTTTTCACCTTTTCCTGTACATCTGCTATAAATTCTTTATAGGATGTATTTCTATAAGTTTCTTCTTCATATTGCATATTTTTAAGTTGTGTTCCAGTGTAATCACCAAAATATTGCTTAATTTGTTCACAACGATCAATATACCATTTTAGTGAATCCATTTCCGATAAAATTTTATCGGTTTTTTCTTTAGCAAATTTGGTAACATAATATTGTTTATCGATAACATTTAACTCAATATTTCTTTTGCTTTTAAAAACAATGAATCCATAGCTTTCTAAAAATGCAATTACATCATCTATATCCTCATAGGCTCCAAAGAAGAATTTTTCCATTTCAAGCCTTCTAATTTCAGGTTCTCTATTTTTAAAAATATCAATAATAATACTTTTGATTTGATTTCTATCATGTTTTTTTTCAGGAAGCAAATTCAGCAATTCAAGTGCAAAGTAATCCGGATTTCTAAGTAAAAAATCAATCTTTTGTATCCTAGTTTCAGTATATAAAACACGCACCAGGTTCAAATTATTTGAGTCATGAAAATCTTCTGAAAAGAAATATATGATTAAAAAAATTCTAATTCTGTCCTTATATAGCCGTATTATTTCTTCCATCTTGACCCTCCTAAATATGTTTTAGAATATCATAAACTGCTCATCAATCCTATTGAGTATAAGGTTGCCCATATACCGTAATCATTTTAATGGTGGTAGATATAACGGTCTATCTAACTTCTCGTGGTTACTATAATATGTACTTATTTTTTTATCACTTACATCCAGTAGACTCATCCCATATTCACACCCCTTACGCCCTTTTCTTTCATTATACATGTTTCGTCAAAATATTTCCATTATTTAACTTAAAAAAGGCTAAATTTAGATATTCTGTTATTGCCCTAAACTTAGCCTCTAATATTATGATGTTTTATTTTAAATACTATTTATGTTATCTAACCCAAATGATTATATTAATTCAGCTTTCCGTGTTATATTACCCTCACCAAACTCGATGTTTATCTTTATATAATTATCTGCATTTTTATGGTAGAGGGATACTACTGTCTTAACATGCGTATCCATGAATACATACTTACATTCCCTAATCTTGGAGATAAAAAAATGTACATCTCTGAATATCCCATAATTCTCAAACTATATTTGAACCTTCAAATCATATTTATATTCAGCGTAATGTTCACCAAGTACATATTCAATTACATATTCTTTAGGTATCATATAGGTATCTCTTATATAAAAATGCTTAACTCTATCCGCTCTCATAAGCTTCCTTGCAGTACCATCACCAATACCACCTAGCATTTCTCTAAATTGCTCAAGTGTTACAACATCAGGATAATCCTTAAATCGTTCTCGATAATATTGTTTATCTCTCATTTTAAGCCAGCTCCTTATAATCATCTTGCCAGTGATAGATGCTGACTGCGTAATCTAAAATTTGCTATACTCTATTTGTAAGGAATAATGAAAATCCCTCCTAATATCCCTCCAACGAGATTTTTTCTTACTAAATTATAGATTTTTATATGTCTTGTAATTACAATAAAATATGCTTCTCAAGCTTCAATTTACTTGATTTTATGCGGGTTTTACAAGTTCTAAGTTCCAACTTGTTCCACTACATTCCAAATACTTCGGAATGAACCGTAAAACTCAAAATCCTGTGGTGGCAACACCGTGCGGGTTCAAATCCCGCCTTCGGCACCAATCAATGTGTATACTTCTATATCTTACTAGGATATGGTAATATACACATTTTTTATTTAATACTATACCGTTAATAAATAACACATATTAAAACAAGTAAAAAAAGTGGCTTACAGAATTCTGTAAGCCGCTTTTTAAAATCTAGCTCTCTATTTGTTTTTCAGTTTTAACTATTTCTTTCTTTGGTTCATCGTCGGATTTTGAGCCCGCCACAGAAACCCCTACAAGTGTTATCAGTGAGCCCAATGAAATTGCTCTTAAAACTATAATTAAAACATTTATTGCATCCATCCTATCGTCATGTACCTTAATTATATTATCCAGTGATTCTGTCGGTGTTCCTACGAATAATAAGCCTATTACATTATTATTGTCATCTGTTATCGGCTTATAAGCTGTATAATAATTCTCACCTAATATCTCCGCTTCTCCAATATATACTTGTCCGTTTATTACAGTCTGATAAGCTCTGTGGTTGGTACCCAGATATGTACCTGTAGCTCTCTCATTTTCATCCGACATAATATTGGTTGAAATTCTTTTAAAATCGTTGTTTTCTTTTACGAAAATACTTGATTTGTCTCCCAAGTCTTCGAGTATTTCGTCGACAACTCCGAATCTTCCTTCTATACTTTTGCCTTCGCTATCCAGAAGAGTTCCGCTTCCCTGTCTTAGGGTTCCATAGGAATTGTTAAGATACTTCATAGTCAAATCTATATTGTTTTCAACATGTTTTTTAAGTAATTGGTTCTTTACATTATTAATCTCTTTAGTATGATTTGAATACCCCATTAAGCCCAGGATAAGATTGGCTAAAAGTGCAATCATTCCAAAGTAAGCTATGAATCTAACTCCACTCTTTTTCACAATTTTACCTCCTAATAAAGAATCTTCACTATAAATTGGATGAGTCCTTCATTTTTTTATCCACATCTAAAAATACTTTTTTAAATCCAAGCCAAGCAAAGCATGAAATTGCTGCTATGGTACCCAGTCTTCCTCCGATTCCAACATATGCGGTATTCGCTGCGATGAAAAGTATACCTGTGATAAGTGATATAATTGCCATTTCAAAAACATTTAAAGCATTTTCCACAGATATCATACCGGCATATGAAGCACATGCTGCAGCAGTTACTAGTGCCCCTGACATGGATGGGAAAAAGTACGGAAGTAATAGTCCGGACATAAGTGTAACGATTGCAGAAGCAATGACTGCACCTCTTTGCAGAATATTTGAAACTACATATGTAGCCATACCGGCTATTATTGCAGTAATTAAGATTATAATTTCATTCATACCGGCACCCCTAACCCAAAATCCTTGTTATAGCTCTAGTTATAATCGTCGATAAAGCAGCAGTAGTTCCACCCTTGCCTCCAATACCTGCGTAGATTTCTGCCGTAGTTAAAAATACAAAACCGACTATTACACTACTTAAGATTGCAGCTTGCATTGAAGGAATCACTTTCAATGAACTCATCCCTACAAAAGATGAGGTATATGTGATACCTGCCAAATCATTGGGTAAGAAGGTTGCCGCCATAACTCCTACGAGTCCATTGGCTATTACAGCTCCGTATCCCATTTTATGATTGATAAACCAAGTTGAAGTAACACCTATAAAGGAGCAGGCCAATATGTACAAACTTCTCTTTGTCAAAATCTTTTTATCATCGCTTTCTTTTAGCTTTCTATAATGATCGACTAAACTTATTACAAAAAAACATCCCAAGATGATTAGAATCTCCGTCTTATAAAAATTATCTTCATTTATAGCTGTAGATGCAATAAGTCCCCCACCGGTGGCTATAAAAGCTATCAGTCCTAAAATTTTAGCATTTCTTCTCGCAAATATCTTTCTCTTCATCACTTTTCAACTTTTTGAGATATACAATCTACTTAAAGTTCGTTTACCTCCCTTTCCTTAATAATAGATATACTACAAAATAATATATTCAATATACTTTACTTAATCAATTATTATACCAAATTATTTACATTATCATCCCATGAAATAATCTGTATATAATGATTTTATAATTTTGAAAACGAGGACTAATATTTTAATATTTGTCAAAAACAAAGAATACAAGTTAATAAAGCCCTCTTATAACTGATTTTACCACATAATTAATTAAAGTACTATACCAAAAATTAAACATTAACAAAATACCGTGTTCGAAGCAAGAATAATGTCTAATTCACTCCATGATTATAGACTTTAGCAACTCTGATAACAAATTGTATTATGGAGGGAATTAATAGTAGATTTCTGTGGATTACTTGAAACGTTTAACATTTATTATTAAACTATCTGCATATACCATTTGTTAAAGCACCATTATGCCTTCCGGTTATTAGATTTTTATAAAATGGCTTGATATTGTTAGTGAGTTTAAAATAAATAACACTATTATAATGAGCTTATAATTGAGTTTGAATCTATATTCGGATAAATCTCATGGATTATTTATATTATGTAATTTATGATATAATAAATTTAAATTTAAATTAATGGAGGCAATATGGACAAAAATACAATTATTAATAATTTGATGACTTTCTTGGATGTTTCGCCCACTTGCTATCAAGCAGTACAATATTCGGCAGAAATGCTTGAATATAATGGATATGTAAAGCTTGATAAAAAAGATAATTGGAAGCTCGAAGCCAACGGGAAGTACTATATAGTAAATAATGATTCAGCTTTAATTGCATTTAGAATTGGCAGCACTGATACCGATTCCTTAAAATTTCATTTAATAGGATCTCATAGTGATTCTCCTACTTTTAGAGTTAAACCTTCGTCCGAGATGCCGGTAAAAGATTCGTATATAAAACTTAATACAGAAGTATATGGCGGTCCAATACTCTCAACTTGGTTTGATCGTCCTCTATCGATAGCTGGAAGAGTTTTTCTTAGGGGAAGCAATACGTATGAACCGATTCTAAAACTAATCAATATAGACAGGAATTTAATGATTATCCCTAACCTGGCAATCCATATGAATCGGGAAATAAACAGCGGTTATTCTTATAATGCACAAGTAGATACTCTTCCGCTTTTGTCTATGATTAATGAGAATTTAGAGAAAGAGAATATTCTAATCAATCTATTGTCGGAAGAACTTGGAATCAGTAAAGACGATATTTTGGATTTTGACCTATATTTATATGCCAGAGAAAAAGCCGCTTTAGTCGGTCTGAATAAGGAATTTATCTCATCCGGACGTTTGGATAATCTCGCAATGGCACATGCCTCATTGACAGCACTTATCGACTCCGGTGAATCCGAAAGTACAAATGTCGTTATTATAACTGATAATGAAGAGGTTGGAAGTATGACCAGACAAGGTGCTGACAGTCCAATGATAGCTGATACCCTTATGAGGATTACACTTTCATTAACCGGAGATATCGAAGACTATTTTAAAGCGCTTTCCAGAAGTTTTATGATTTCTTCAGATATGGCTCATGCACTACATCCAAATCATCCTGAAAAATCAGATCCGACTGTGTATCCTGTAATCAATGGTGGACCTGTTATCAAGATTGCAGCATCCAAATCCTATACATCCGATGCATATTCTATATCGGTTTATAAGGAAATCTGTAAAAATGCAGGAGTACCGGTTCAGGAGTTTACAAATCGTTCTGATTCCAGAGGAGGCTCTACTATTGGACCTATTACATCCAAACATCTGGATATTGCCTCTGTAGATATAGGTAATCCAACTCTTTCTATGCACTCAGTAAGAGAATTGGCAGGAGTAGATGACCACTATTATGTATATAAGAGTTTTCTTGAGTTTTATAGCTAAAATCTTTAAAGGGTTGCAATACGCTGCAACCCTTTTTTATTAGCTGATTATTTATACTCCACCAGTCCATTGATATATTCACATCCCAGATCACAGCCATAGGCTTCAGACGAAAATTCACCTTCATGTAAATCTACGAAGATTATCAATTCCTCAATATCGAGCATGGATTGTTTTTCTTCATCACTCAGTCCATATGATTCTCCTCTATCATACATGACTTTATCATACTCACCCCATCTGTAACTTATGGTGGCTTTTAGATAGTCGAACATTCCTCCGGAATAACCCATATTTGCCAATATCCTAGCTGCATAGTCGTCAAATTTATTTACTGCAGCCTTATACCTTGGACTGGTTATTACGGATTTTGCTAGAATTCTTGCATCTTCTCGTGTTCTTGCTCCTTCTATTTTAGAAATCAATAGTTTTGAAGCACCCTCTCCATCAGAAGCAATTAATTTAGCGATAACTCTAGTAGCTTCAGTGAGTGCATTCTTGAACAATTCATAATCCTCATTTTTAGATACTATTTCTTCGTTGCCTGCTAATCCAGAGGTCATTATAAGAAAGGTATCATTTGTAGACATGTCGCCGTCTATACTTAGCATATTAAATGTTTCATCTATTGCAGAGCTTAAAGCTTCCTGCAATAACTCTTTTGAAATTGCAATATCAGTGGTTGCAAAATTTATAGTTGTTCCCATATTTGGATGAATCATTCCACTTCCCTTACCTATGCAGGAAATTGTTACTGTACTGCCCCCTATTTCTTCTTGTACAGTTATTTTTTTAGGAAATGAGTCAGTAGTCATAATCGCTCTTGAAACTGCATCAGAACTGTTTTTATCAGGTGCTTTCATTTTATCAAATCCTGATTTTATACGTTCTATATCTACTATTTTTCCTATCCTACCTGTGCAGGCGGGAAGGACCTCTGACTTATCTATATTTAAAAAATCTGCAGCAAGAGAACACATCATGTCAGCTTTTTCTAAAGCATCTTTTACAGCAGTATTTGCAACACCGCTTAAACCTAGAAAAGCTCTCGCATTTTCATTTTTTATATTTTCCATACAATAAGTAACGGTTCCGCTTTTAACTAGATTTTTTGTAAATGTTCCAGCTGCCTTGGCAGGAACCTCAGAATAAACTACCATTATATCTTCTTTTTCTTTTCCGGAACCTTTTAAATCTACACCTATAGCCGAAGCTAAAAATCCCTTTGGGGCGGTTATATTTCCTTCAAGTACTTTCATATCCTTCTCCTCTAAAATAAAATATTATTACAATTATACTATTAATATGGTATATAAGTAAAGTGCTTTAGTATAATCATTTCATTGTTTGTAATTTAATCAACTTTATAAAGTAGCAGTTAAAAAACCAAAGGTCATCTTAAGATTGCTTTAATTTCGATATCTTCATTCTCAAGCAGCAGATTAGTCTGATCATACAAGTAGATTATATCTTCTTCTTTAAATCTTCTCTTAAATCTGGTCATTGAGCTCGTAGAGAATATCGGCTGATTACTAAAGCTCATCTCACCGAAAAAATACTGTAGATAAGGGTTTTCAGTAATTAAATAAACCAATTCTTGATCTGTTACCTTGAGTATATCTTTGACCAGGATTGCTCCAAAAGCTATCTTTGAAGAATAAGCCTTTCTACCCATATTTGAAGGGAAATTTTGAGCATACACATCCTCAACCAGATCCCATGGAATAATGTCAGCCAACTTAACCCATCTGTTTTCAGGATCTAAATCAACGCCCTCAAACTGGGATGGCCCATCATAAAACGATAATTGTTTACTATCCTTTTCGTAAGCCATATTTCCCTCCTTTACTTTAATCTAAGTTCCACAATAAGTTTTGTAATTTACTTTTTCATCCAAATCCATAGGCTTTAAAAACCCTTCCGGTATCTTTTTAGAGTAATCAAATGGACTTTTTAATAATTCCATAAAGATTCTCACAAAACTATAATCACCTTTATCCTCTACTTCTCTAATTGCCTTTTCTACCAAATGATTTCTTGGGATTATCTGAGGATTGTGGTTTTTCATTATCTTTTGAGCCTTTTCAATATTAGACTCCTCTTTTTCGAGTCTTTCCATCCATTTTTTCTCAAAACTTAAAAAGTTAATGTGCTTAAAAACTTCTTCATTTTTATAATTATTCTGACTTAGTATTCTAAATGTATTGGTAAAATCCAGATTATTTGCATACATAAACTGAAGCAGTTCTTCTATTAATTTTAAGTCACCCTTAAACTCTTTTACTAATCCCAGTTTAGATCTCATTAACATGGAATAATAATAACTGAAGTATTCATTAAAGGATTTGATTATCTCCGATAATTTTGCTATGCTCTTTTCTTCATTTGAATCGATAATCTCTACGAACAGTTCCAATAATCTTGTAATATTCCAAATACCTATTTTAGGCTGGTTTGAGTATCTATATCTTCCCATGGTATCAATTGAGCTGAAAACTTCATCAGGATTGTAGTAATCCATAAAAGCACAAGGTCCATAATCAATTGTTTCTCCACTTATCGTCATATTGTCGGTATTCATGACTCCATGAATAAAGCCCTTGCTCATCCAGAGCGAAATTAGTTTAGCTTGTCTCTTTGTGAATTCGTCCAGAAAGTTCAGGTATCTGTCTTTAGAACCGTCCAAGTGCGGATAATGTCTATTTATAGCATAATCTGCAAGCTGTTTAACAAGTCCTATCCCACCTACCTCATAAGCATATTGAAAAGTTCCTGCTCTTATATGACTGGATGCTACTCTTGTCAGAATTCCTCCGGTTTTAACGACTTCTCTTCTAACTTTATTTTCCGTCTGAACGACTGCAAGTGATCTTGTTGTGGGTATTCCCAAACCATGCATGGCTTCGCTGATAATATATTCTCTAATCATTGAACCAATGGTAGCCCTTCCATCTCCACCTCTGGAATATGCATTTCTACCTGAACCTTTTAACTGAATATCCCATAAATATCCATTTTTATCTTTCCATTCCCCCAATAAAACTGCTCGTCCATCTCCCAGTCTGGTAAAATAACCAAACTGGTGTCCTGAATATGCCTGGGAGATTGGCGTCCAAGAATCATCTATATAATTTCCCGAGAAAATTTCCGCTTTCATGTCTAAATCAGCTAACTCCATTCCCAGTTCTGATGCCAAGGTACTGTTAAATAATACCAAAACAGGATTGCTGACAGTTGACGGTTTTGTAATTGTATAAAATCTATTATCTAATTTATCATAATAATCACTTTGTAATTTTAATGACATCTCATCCTCCATGCCTATACTATATTTAAATTTACCCAATTATCAAGTCCTTTAATCTAAGGGATTTTAATTAAATAATTGGAATGAGATAATTAAGTAATGTGAACCGCTTTTCATACATCTCCTAACTAAAGCATATTGCGTTCAACTTTATTATTTTAAGTTTATATGATAGAATTGTATTATTATTAATTTATAGGTGATTTAATTGCAAAAAAATAAAATCCTACTTACGGAAGGAAATATCTATGAATCTTTAATAAAATTCTCAATACCATTTATCATAGCTAATCTATTGCAAGCACTCTACGGTGCTGTAGATATGTTTATAATAGGTATATTCACCGATACTGCCGGACTTTCCGGAGTAGCAGTTGCAACCCAAGTGATGCAAATCGTGAACGGTATTATTCTTGGACTTACAATGGGCGGAACTATATTGGTGGGTCAATACTATGGTGCCAATAGACAAAGTGACACGGAAAAAACTATAGGTAGTTTGATGATAATCGGAACTTTTGTGTCACTTATCATTACTGTTTCGATGTTTATATTCAAGGATGGACTATTAAATCTTCTAAACACACCTGCTGAAGCATACAATGATGCAAAGAACTATGTATTGATAACATCTGCTGGGACAGTGTTCATATTCGGATACAATGCAGTGAGCGCTGTACTTCGAGGTCTTGGTGATTCTAAAAGGCCTGTGTATTTCATAGCTATTGCATGCATTGTCAATATCATTTTGGATTTATTATTTGTCGCAAACCTTGGACTTCGTGCCTCCGGTGCAGCACTCGCTACTGTTATTTCGCAATTATTAAGCTTGATTATCGCTATTTGGTATCTTACTAGAAGAAGCAATTATTTTAAGTTTACAACTGAAAATTTAAGAGTCGATTTAAATAGAATATGGAATATCTTAAAGATAAGTCTACCACTTGCATTCCAAGAAGTTTTATTGTGGGGTTCTTTCTTAGTTATTGCTGCTATAGCAAATGGTATGGGTGTCAATGCATCTGCTGCAGTTGGAATAGTCGCTAAGTTTGAGACCTTTTCCATGCTGCCTCCCATGGCACTTTCATATGCCATCGCGGCAATGACAGCACAAAATATCGGAGCAGATAAGCCTGAAAGAGCACTGAAAGCACTTAAGATAAGTATAGCTATGTCATTAGTAACTGCTTTCCTATTCCTTTTATGGGCTCAGCTGCATCCTCATTCCATTATGGCAATATTTGGTGCCGATATAGGGGTTGCAATAGCCGGTGCTCAATACTTAAAGTTCTATAGTATTGATTTCTTACTGGTATCGTTTAAATTCAATCTAAACGGTTTTTTAAACGGATCAGGTCGTACGACATTTGCCATGTTTAACGGTATTTTTTCTTCTATATTTATAAGAATACCGCTCGCATATATTCTTGGAGTTAAACTTGCGAAAGGATTGTATGGATTAGGACTTTCTGTTACTCTGGCTTCGATTTTGTCCATAACTTTTTCTATACTTTTTATAAGAACTGGAAAGTGGAGAGAGAAGATAATAAAATAATAAGGATTTTTCGGTTAATACCATCATTTAACTGTTAATACAAAAAATAAAACAATCCTGAGAATAACAGGCATTCTACAGCCTCGAATTTCTTAGGATTGCTTTTTTTTGATAAATTTATTGTGATTTCCTTATTTTTAGGGTCAGTAGATAAAAGTCAAGTCCAAATTAGTGTGTAAATTGTTTTATCTTACCTTTTGATTAGCAGTTTCTTTTTTTGATTTGTTGCAGATTTGGAGCCTGAGGTATTACATCAGCCACCCGAAGGGCTTGGCCTTGTGGCAAGTACTTAAAAAATGGTACACTAAAAAAACGAAGGATAATTACACCATTTTGTTGTGAGTTTATCGCCTTCGGTGGTTAACACTTACCGTTTTTTAAGTTCTTGGTGCAAGGCTGGCGGTGCATTAGCTTAAACTCAGACTTATGCAACTACCTTTGTAGGTTCAACTTGTTGAAGCTCGGCTTGATCTTGTTTGGATTCATGGTATTCATGCATATCCAACCATATTCTCCCGCTACTCCATTTCTCATCTAAATCAATTAATATTGCCCCAATTAAACGGTTCATGGATTCATCGTTTGGGAATATTCGTATTACTCGTTCTCTACGACGAATCTCTTGATTTAGACGTTCAATGATATTTGATGTCCTTAATCTTTTTCGATACTTTATTGGAATATTTAATACTTGGGTTATGTCGTCAAAACCAGCATCTAGTAATTCCATAGCCTTTGGTGCAGTATTTGAGTATTCATCAAGGATATCATTTAATACTGTTCTGGCAACTTCTGTAGTTGGCGCATCATAAAGCTCTCTTAATCGATTTTTTATCTCAGGCTGTAGTCTAGTAGGACATACATCAAGTATGTTTCTACTAAAATGTGTTTGACACCTCTGCCATGAGCTGCCTTGAAACTCTTTAAGGATTGCAGATTTTAAGCCTTTATGTGAATCACTAACAACTATATCAACATTTGATAATCCTCTATCCTTTAATGATGAAAAGAAGTTTCTCCATCCTAGTTCAGTCTCACTATCACCACACATAAAACCAAGAATTTCACGGATACCGTCAGAGCGAACTCTACTCAATCATTAGAGCTTTGCTTCTAACTTTTACTGCATCTCTTGATTTTAAATACATAGCATCAACTACGATAAAAGGATATTGTGACTCTAATGGTCTGTTTCGAAACTCATCAACTAAAGGATCCAAGTTTGAACAGAGGTTTGATATTGTTGATTTTGAAAATGATGTTCCACATAATTCTTCGGTGATTTTTGTTACTTTTCTTGTGGATACACCCTGGATTACCATCTCCATCATAGCCAGTACAAAAGCTTGTTCATTTCGTTGATATCGATTGAATAAATCAGGAGAAAACTCACCACCCCTAACTCTTGGTACTAGCAATTCTAACGTTCCTACACGAGTTTTAATTTGTCTAACTCTAGAACCGTTCCTGTAACATGTACGTTCTTCAGTACGTTCATAAGGCTCAGCTCCGATTGCCTCAGTAACTTGAGCCTCTAAAACTTGGTTTAAAATTGATTCTAAGAGTTTTGCAATAGCATTTTCTTTAGCTGAAGCTGAAAATAAACCTTTAATTATTTCTGAATCTAGTGTAAAATTTAATTGAGCCATCTCTTTTACCTCCTGGTTAGTTTTGTGGTGAAACTATTATACCAAAAGGTTGGGGATGGTTCATATTTTTTTGTAAAACTAATTTACACCATTATATAGACTTTATCATGGAGCTTGCTCTAAAACATTGATACTTAACAAAGTTAATATATAATTCTTTTAATATACAGAGTATAGCTTGGATGTCCAATCAGATTTTGATATACTCATATTGGTGATATGATATGGCGAATCGCATAATTTTTCATGTAGATATGGATGCTTTTTTTGCTTCTGTGGAGGAGCTTGATAATCCAAATTTAAAAAAATATCCTGTAATTGTAGCAGGAAGTTCCGACAGAGGTGTTGTTACTACTGCTAATTATCCTGCCCGAAAATACGGTCTACATTCTGCTATGCCTGTATTTATGGCAAAGAAACTGTGTCCGCATGTAGTTATAGTTCCGGTTAGAAAACATCGATATAGCGAGATGTCCAAAAAGATTTATTCCATATTGAATGAGTTTACACCAATAACTGAAATGGTCTCGCTGGATGAAGCTTATATGGATATGACGAAGTGTACTGATGATCCCTTTTTGACAGCTGAAAACATACAAAATAGAGTTTTTACTGAAACAGGTCTGACCATGTCAATCGGTATTTCTTATAATAAGTTTCTGGCAAAAATAGCGTCTGATTGGAATAAACCCAATGGTATTAAGGAAATAAAAGAAAATATGATTCCGGATATACTTTTGGATTTGCCTCTAAGAAAGGTTCACGGCCTCGGTAATGTTTCAATTAAGAAGTTCAATAATATTGGTATCTATTCTGTAGAGGATCTCTATCAGTTATCTGAAGAGTTCTTAGTTGAATTTCTAGGAACTCATGGGACTGAAATCTATTATAGGATTCGTGGAGTTGATAATAGATTAGTTATTCCGTATCAGGAAAGAAAGTCAATCGGTACTGAGAGTACCTTTTCTAGCGATATTTCTAATCTTGATGAACTGGAAAGTATTATGGATGAGTATTCTAAGGAAATAACAGCTTTACTTATTAAAAAGGGTTTTATGACAAAAACTCTAACAGTTAAACTTAAAGACAGCGATTTTAAATCAAAATCCAGATCTGAAACTTTTATAGAGTATACGGATGATATCGATACAATAAGTATTAAAGCACGTCAATTACTGAGATCATTATTTAGAGAAGCCAATTATAGATTAATGGGTTTAACTGCCTCGAATTTAATAGATAATACATTTAAACAGCTTAGTTTATTTGATTAAAAAAAGCCGGCATTTGCCGGCTTATATGCTTTCTAGAGCTTTTGAAACACGCTCCATCGCAGTGTAATTGGTTAAGAAGTATGTCTTTTCTGGACTGTTTTTAAGTTTTATAAGTGTTACTTCTAAATCCTCGATAACTTCAATTTTACTTGTGTCAATACCTGATTCAATAAGTGCTGCTCTTAAGTCTTGAACTGCTTCACCAAAGATATATATCGTCTTTAGTTTATCTGCCTGTAAAGGCTGATAATTAACTGTTTTCAGCCAAGTTGTATCTTCTCCGTCCGCAGGTCTGTTGTTAACAGAAATCAATAGATAGTAATCCTCATTTTGATTTTTATCTATAAATTCTATAGATCTATTTAGTCCGGCAGGATTTTTAACGAGATTCAAAATGGTATTGTGCTTACCAAAAGCTATGCTTTCCATTCTTCCACTACCGATTTTATAATCTTTTATTGCTTTTTCTATAATTGTATCGGTAATTCCCATTTCTTTTGCATAAGATATGGCAGCTAAAATATTGTATATAAAGTAATCAGAGCCATAGGAAGACTTGAATCTATGACCATTTAGCATAAATGTTTTATCTTCTAGATTTACATCTTTAGCCAAGTAGTCAATTTCAGGTGTTTTAAAGCCACAGCTACAAGTGTAATATCCTATTTTATCATAGAATAATTTATCGTAGTTTAACTCCTTTGAACAGTTTGGACATTTTGTTTCTGCTTTTTCATTTTTTATCTCCAAACCTTCTACTCCATAGTAGATTTTTTCATTCTCAATCAAGTCTTTACCAATTTTTACCAGTAATGGATCGTTTGCGTTTATAATTAGTTTGGTTTTTTTAGGTACAGCATTTTTGATCTTTTTTGCTACTTCTTCGAGATTGCCAAATCTGTCTAATTGGTCTTCAAATAAATTTGTTAAGACCAAGTAGTCGGGTGTGATTTCATCGGTTACCATTTTTAGAAAGCCTTCATCTACTTCCAATACCGAAACATCAGCATCTATTACTCCTGCTAAATTTGAATTCTCTAAGAGTACAGTTGTAATACCTTGCGGCATATTAGCTCCTTCTCTATTATGTGCTACTTTGTAAGAAGCTTTCTCCATTATTGAGGAAATAAAATGGGTTGTTGAAGTTTTTCCATTTGTACCTGTAACCATTACTATATTTGGTGGTTGTTTCAGCTGTCCTAATATATTGGGACTAATTCTTCTTGCTATATATCCAGGTAGACTTGATCCTCTTTTCAGTATTCTACCTACTATAAGTGTTATTTTTGCAATTATTATCGCAATTACCTTCATAAATTCCTCTTTCCATCATTTATTTACTATTTTCCTAGCATAAGATTTATATCCATGATATTTTCATTGATATCTTTTAATTTTCGTTTTAATTCAGCATATTTTTCTGCATTTAATTTTTCAATTTCTAATAATTTATCATTGGCTTCAAGAGAATCAATTCCTAAGAACAAATCAACTATTTCATTTTCAATTTCGTTCTTTTGTTCTTCGGCAATATCTTCGATGGGCAGCCTGTCCTCATAGCCAATTAATTCATAAGTTTTCCCAAGTTCAGCTATTTCCGTATTTATCCCCAGGTTCTCTCGAAGTGTTATTGAAAGTGGTTCGCTTTGTTCTTCTTCTCCGTGTACTAAAAATATCTTTTTGGGTTTTACACTCATTTTATTTACCCATTTCAACAACATGGGTTCGTCTGCGTGTCCAGAAAATCCTTCCATTCTATGGATTTCACAATTAACAGCTATTGTTTCACCCAATAATTTTACTGATTCTGCTCCATCAAGTAAAATTCTACCTAGTGATCCTTCTGCCTGATAACCTACAAATACAACAGCAGATTTAGGATCCCAGAGATGGTGTTTTAAATGATGTCTTACTCTCCCTGCAGTCGCCATACCACTAGATGATATAATAACTCTAGGGAATCTTACATTGTTTAGCATTTTAGATTCTTCTACAGTATTAACATATCTAAGATTTGGAAATTCAAATATATTATCCCCTGAACGGATTAAAGCTTTCGCTTCCTCATCAAATACATATGAATTTTTCATAAATGCCTTCGTTGCCAACACTGCCATTGGACTATCGATATATATTGGAATTCTTCTGTATTCCACTATTCTATCGATATTTTCATAGTATTTATTGAGTTCATATATCAACTCCTGTGTTCTTCCTACAGCAAAAGACGGTATTATTACCGATCCTCCCCTAGTAGTTACTTTATCTACTACATCAATTAAATTATTGATACTGGATTCAAATGGTTCATGAACTGTATTTCCATAAGTTGATTCCAGGATTAGATAATCGGCACCGTTTATAAATTCAGGGTCATTTATAATGGGTCTATCAGGCATGCCCAAATCTCCTGAAAATACTAATTTTAATTCCTTACCTTTTTCACGAATCCACATCTCAACAATAGCAGACCCCAGAATATGCCCTGCATCTTTAAATCTAATCCTTATATTTTCATTTATTGTTATATTATAATCATAATGATTTCCAATGAAATGTCTCAATGTATCTTCTACATGTTTCACAGTATATAATGGTTCTATCGGAGGTTTCCCTGCCCTTAGCCTCTTTTTGTTTTCCCATTCAATATCATTGGCCTGTATTGTAGCACTATCTGTAAGCATTACTTCACATAGGTCGATAGTGGGTTTTGTGGTATATATTTTGCCTCTAAATCCATCCTTTAACAGTTTGGGCAATCTTCCACTATGGTCTATATGAGCATGGGATAGTATTACAAAATCTATTTCTTCCGGATTGAACCTAAAGTTTTCTGCGTTGAGTCTTTCCAGGTCTTTTGATCCTTGAAACATACCACAATCTATTAAGAACTTTTCATTTTCTGTTTCAATTAATATATTGGAGCCGGTCACTTCCTTAGTGGCACCTAAAAAAGTTATTTTCATATTTTATTCCGCCTATTATCTAATATTTTCTCAACATATTTGTCCTTGTCGGTGATATTACCATATTGTGCAACCCCGATTAGATTATCTTCATTTTTATCCTCTGAGTTATAAAACAGCTGCATAAATTGTTTAGGATTTTCCACTGTTTCATAATTTGAATTGGACGATGTTTCACCATATGTGAATAGGCTTTTACTTCCGATTTCTATTATTTTCACTTCATCAGGATACCTATATCTTTGTTTTCCACCCGTCATATTTTCTCCGGCTGTCTTACCTTGTTTAAGGGATGAATCCCATTGTCCAACTAATTGCTTATCGAATTCAACGCAATCGCCTGCTCCAAAAATATTTTCTACACTGGTTTGAAGGTATTCGTTAACTTTGATTCCGATATCATAGTCGATTTCCGATCCCATGATGAATTCTATATTTGATTTTATACCTTTATTTAAAACTAGAAGATCTACATCTATACTGTCACCTTTGGTAGTTATGATTTTTTCTATTTCTTCCTCTCCAATGACAGTTTCTATTTCTGAACCGATATAGATTTTAATGCCCAATTCTTCCAAGTCTCCAATAATCTTCTTGGATAATTCTGTATTAAGTGCAGGGTAAAGTATGGTATCTCCGTGTTCAACTATGCTTACTTCCTTGCCCATTTGTTTTAGCAATATGGATTCCTGAATTCCTGGAACACTCGCACCTATTACGAGTATATTTTTAGGATTGGTAAATTCCTCAGAGATTAAATCCTGAGGTGTTTTAATCATGACTACATTCTCCATATCACCATAATCAACGACAGGAAGTACTATCCTACTACCTGTAGCAATTAAGAGTTTGCAGTACTTAATACTTCTCATATCATCAAGATGAAGTGTATTGTTTGCAGTATCCACTTTTACAACTTCAGCATTTAGTATGAGTTCAACATCATTATCATAGTACCAGTCTATTGACTGCATCCATAAGTCTTTTTCTTCAAAATTATCATAGGCAGATGATGATAATCTACTTCTATATTTCTCCAAATCCTTGTTTCTGGTTATCACTGTTATCATACTATCAGGTTCTTTTTCTCTGATTACCTTTGTAGCACTATAACCGGATATACCTGATCCAATAATTAAATATTCTGTTCTATCCAAATCGACCTACCCCCTTTAATCTTTTATCTATATCGATATATTATGTTATGATATTATGTATTTATAATATCATATTAGGTATACATAATTCAATCTTAGAAAAACTGAAGTAGAATTATCTACTGTCTATAAAAATAAAAATTCGCTTAAAGATGATTTAAATTCATCTTCAAGCGAATATTATACTACTCAGATATGACATCTGTCCATATTTTATCGTATAAAACTATAGTATCGCCTGGATCATTAAAAACTTCTAAATTATTGAGCTTATCCAGCTCCGGAAATACTATCGGAGAATTTTTCATATCATTTTCAAGTAAATCTCTGGCTTTTATATTTGGAGTTGAATAACCAACATAGTTTGCCAATTTAGCAGCTACTTCAGGTCTTCCCATGTATTCTATAAACTTATGAGCATTTTCCACATTTTTTGCATTTGTTGGAATTACCATCGAGTCAAACCATAGATTAGAGCCTTCCTTAGGTACTACATAGTTCAAGTTTTCATTTTGTCTTACTGCATCATACGCATCTCCGGAATACATTACTGCTAAGTCAGTTTCCTCTCCTATAACCATGTCTTTGGTTTGATCAACTTGATAAGCCAGAACCAGTGGTTTTTGTTCTATTAACAGCTTTTTAGCTTCTTCAAGTTCATTTTCATTTTTAGTATTTATAGAATATCCCAGTCTTATTAGAGCTATACCTATTGAGTCCCTTGAACTCTCTAGCATAACTATTTTGTTTTTATATTCTTCCTTCCATAGTATATCCCAAGAATCAACTGTTTCACTTACATTATTTTTATTATATACAATACCTAGAGTTCCCCATAAAAATGGCACTGAGTATTTTGATTCGGGATCATATGATGCGTTCATAAGATCTGGATTAATATTTTCGAGAGTACTTATTTTGCTTTTATCAAGCGGCTGAATCAAATTTTCCTTGATCATTCTCTCAATCATATAGTCGGATGGTACGATGACATCATATGCATCTCCACCTTTTTTCATCTTTACATATAGGTCTTCATTAGTAACGAATGTATCGTACTTTACTTTTATTCCTGTTTCTTTTTCGAAATCTTCAAGGATAGTTTTGTCCATATACTCTCCCCAATTGTATACATTGACAACATTCTCAGACTTTCCACCACCACCGGCACAGCCGGTAAGGATTAGGGCAGTCAATAAGATAATTACAAACTTTTTCACTTATCATTCCTCCTCTTTCGTATTTTTATTTATTAGTATTAAAAGTATAAGCATAGTAACAAACATCAGTGTAGATAGTGCATTTATTATAGGATTTATTCCTCTCCTTGCCATAGAGAATACCGTTGTCGATATATTGGCAACGCCATGTCCCGTTGTGAAGAACGAGATAACAAAATCATCTATTGATAGTGTAAAAGCTAACATTGCTCCTGTTATAATCCCCGGTTTTATCTCAGGCAATACAACTTTTGTAAAAGCCTGAAACGGAGTGGCTCCAAGGTCCATCGCAGCTTCCGGTAAATGCCGGTTCATCTGTTTTAACTTCGGCAAAACCGATAAAACCACGTAAGGAATCGTAAATGCAATATGGGATAATAACATCGTAAATAACCCAAATTTAAGCTTAAATGCACCATATAAAACCATTAATGAAACTGCCGTAACAATATCAGGATTTAGTACAGGTATATAGTTAAAATTAAGGATGAGTGCTCTGGTCCTTTTCTTAAAATTAGAGAGCCCCATTGCCGCAAATACGCCTGTAATTGTTGATATAATCGTAGTTAGTCCGGCAACCAATAATGTATGATATAGAGCAGCCATTACCTCTCTATCTTTAAACAATTCAAAATACCATTTAAAAGTAAAACCGCCCCATTGACCTCTAAGTTTAGAGTCATTAAAAGAATAAACTATCAGTACAGCTATAGGTGCATAGAGGAAGATAAATGTAAGAATAAGATAAAAGTTTGAAATTCTTTTCTTTACCATAGTTCTCCACCACCTTCTTCCCCAAATTTATTGGTTATTAACATGGATATTACTATAAGTACCATTAATATCATGCTCATAGATGATCCAAAATGCCAGTCTCCTGTGACTCTAAACTGCTGTTCAATAATATTTCCTATCAGATTTACTTTATTACCTCCGAGTAATGAAGATATTTCAAAGGTCGACACTGCTGGTATAAATACCATTGTAATTCCGGTTATAACACCGGGTATACTCATAGGAAATATAACTTTCCAAAATGTATAATTTCTATTTGCTCCAAGATCCCATGCAGCTTCTTCAAGTTCATGTTCTACTTTTGCCAGTACTGAATAAATTGGAAGTACCATAAATGGCAAAAAGTTATACACCATACCAATCATTACAGCTCCTTCAGTATAGAGTAAATCCAGAGGCTCAATACCGATTATGCTTAAAAAACTGTTAATCAGTCCATTCTTGCTCAGAATGCTAAGCCATGCATAGGTCCTTAGAAGAAAATTCATCCACATTGGAATTATTACCAAGAGTATCATAGTATTTTGTATTTTAGTTTTTAGCCTTGATATTAAATATGCCATTGGATAACCTATGACTAAACAAAGCAAGGTTGTATAAAGTGCAATTTTTAAGGACTTTACCAATATTAATAAATACTGAGGAGTAAAAAACCTCGAAAAACTGTCAAGGCTTAAACTCATATCGCTAAATGAGTCTATTTTTCCTGTTGTAATAGAGTAATACAAAACCAATAGTAGCGGCACAATTATAAAAATTGCAAGCCACACTAGATAAGGATAAGCCATCTTCTTAAATCTCATCATTTGCCTGCTTTCATTATATGAATACTATCGGGTTCCAGTATCAAACCGACTTTTTCTCCCACTTCAGAGTATCTGGTAGAATGTATTAGGTACTCATAATTATCTACATCGACAATCATCTCATAATGAACGCCCATAAATACTACTGATTTTACCTCACCAACTAACATACCACTTTCAGGTGTAGTTATTTCAACATCTTCAGGTCTAACTACTATCTCAACATTTTCCTTTTCTGCAAACCCCTTATCAAGACATACAAAATCTTTTCCTGAGAAGTTTACAAGATAATCCTTAAGCATGATTCCATCTATTATATTGGATTCTCCTATAAAATCTGCAACGAATGAATTGACAGGTTCATTGTAGATATCAACCGGCGAACCTATCTGTTGGATTCTACCGTGATCCATTACCACTATTGTATCGGACATTGTAAGAGCTTCTTCTTGATCATGTGTTACATATATAAAGGTAATACCTACCCTTTGCTGAATAGCCTTTAGCTCATGCTGCATCTCTTTTCTAAGTTTAAGGTCTAATGCTCCAAGAGGTTCGTCTAACAATAGTAAATTCGGTTCATTTACAAGTGCTCTTGCAATTGCAATTCTCTGCTGTTGTCCCCCACTTAATCTATCAATTCTTCTGTTTTCAAAACCTGATAGATTTACTAATCTTAAGATTTCTTTAACTCTTCTCTCTATCTCAGATTTGTTTACTTTTTTAATTCTCAATCCAAACGCAATATTATCGTATACATTTAGATGAGGAAAAAGGGCATATTTTTGAAATACGGTATTTAATTGTCTCTCATATGGAGGGACATTAGTTATATCTTTTCCATCAAATATTACAGAGCCTTCATCAGGTGTTTCAAAACCTCCTATAATCCTAAGTGTTGTAGTTTTTCCGCAACCGCTTGGACCGAGGAGGGTCATAAATTCTCCCTTTTGTACAGTTAAATTTATATTATCCAGCACTTTATCTTCATCAAAAGATTTAGATACTCCATTTAGTTGTATAATCGTTGACATATGACCTCCTAAAATCCTGGTGGCGAAGAAACCCAAAGTACCTCTGCCACTTTATTTGAATTATTTTTTAATTGTCTGGTTCCATTAACGTCTAAATAAAAGCATTCACCTTCACTTACAGTAAATTCCTCGTTATTGGAAATCAATACTACTGAACCTTTTATTACATAACCAAACTCCTGTCCTTCATAAGGTAAGTATTGTTTAGTTTCACCATTCTTATCAATTTTTACCATTATTGGTTCCATATCATTTTTTTGCGCATTTGGTACAATCCATGAAATTTCAACCCCATGTTCTTCATCTTTAGAAATAAAATAGTCCTCATCCCTAAAAACTATTTGGGATGGTTTTTCCTCATTGAAAAAATCTCCCAGATTTGTTCCGAGCGCTTCTAATATATCTTCTAAAGATGCAACAGATGGCGAGGTAAGATCACGTTCGACTTGCGATATAAAGCCTTTCGTTAGTTCAGATCTTTCAGCTAATTCTTCTTGTGTAAGTCCCAATTGCAATCTATGCTGCTTTAATCTCTCTCCAATGTCCATCTGTCTTCTCCTATTATATTAAACATAAAATATAGTATATTAAACTAGCATATAATATTATACAGTATTTAGTTTTATAGTCAACAAATATTTTATCATTTAAGCATATAAAGATAATGCGACAATTCAAGCATCTTCATGACCTTTACTTGAATTTCATTATATCTTACATTGGCTATATGCATATTATTTTTATTAATTAATGGTTAAGGAGTTAAATATCCACAATGATACTACTAATATATTGAGTTAAATGCTTAGTAATAATCATTAACTCATAATTAAACTAATTCTTCTGACAAAATAAATGTGATGAGAAATAGAAAATTACTTAATATTATATTACTGACATTCCTGTTTAGTCTTAAGTAGTAATTAGAAAAGGTGTCTACCTCATCCGTAGGATAATTAGCAGACACCTTTTAATAGTTTAGATCTTGAATAGTTTTGAATTGTATGCCCTAGTTAATTACCATAAAAATGAGCATGTTCCGAAGTTTATGGTTGATAAAAGCCGACTTTCTTATATACTTTTCTGAGTGTTTTTTGAGCTGCATATGACGCTCTTTCTGCATTCTGTTTACAGATTTTTTGTAAGTATTCCTTGTCTGCAAAAATCTCATTATATCTTTCCTGTATTGGTTTTAAACCTTCAGCCACCAATATTCCTAATTCTTCTTTAAATCTTCCATAGTTTTCGCCTTCATATCTTCCTACAATTTCATCCGGTTTTAATCCGCTAAATGAGGAATAAATATTGATTAGATTCATAAGCCCCGGTTGCTCATCTCTATAATTAAACTCTCCTATGGAATCTGTTACAGCTCTTTTTATCTTTCTGATTATCGCATCAGTATTGTCTAGTATATATATACTTGCACTTTCATCTTCATCCGACTTACTCATTTTTGCACTAGGGTCTTTTAAACTCATAATCCTTCCACCACTATCAGGAATTAAAGGCTCTGGAACTACAAAAGTTGGACTATACTTATTATTAAATCTCTCTGCCAAATCCCTGGTAAGTTCAAGATGTTGTTTTTGATCACTTCCGACAGGTACAAAATCAGCTTGGTATAACAGGATATCCGCTGCCATGAGGACCGGATAAGTAAAGAGTCCAACATTTTGGTTGTCGGGATTCTTACTTATTTTTTCTTTATATTGAGTCATCCTAGACAACTGCCCCATGTAAGATATGGTGTTTAAAACCCAAGCCAGCTGAGCATGTTCCGGAACATGCGACTGCATATATAGAACAGATTTATCCGGATCAATCCCCGTAGCAATATATAATGCCATAAGAGATAAGCTATTTTTTCTAAGTTCAGCCGGTACTTGGTTAATTGTTATTGAATGCATATCAACAACACAATAATAGCAATTGTACTCTTCTTGTAATCTACTAAAATACTGAATTGCTCCCAAATAGTTTCCTATAGTTAAATCGCCTGAAGGTTGTACTCCACTAAAGACTGTTTTCTTTTCCATTTTCTCGCTCCTTTACTATAATAAAAAAACCTGTTAACTCCAAAGGAGCAAACAGGTGTTTACGGTACCATCCTTAATTTTAGGCCTAAGACCTCTCAATAGAGCACAATAATGCTCCGTCCTTGTAACGTAGGCATACGGTCAAAGATACTTTATTCCCTCTGACTTCTCAAGAGTCCATTCATGATAGCTATCCAACTCCTTTCCACCTTACGGAGCTCTCTGTATGGTTTAAACTTTCATTACTATTCTCTATCTTAGAATATATTGCTATAATACATCAATTTAATAAATAAGTCAATCAATCTTCGTTTACTATTCTAAACTTTTCCATCTTTTCGATTGCATCGTCTACGAGGGCTTCTATATCCAATTTTTCTTCTGAAATTTCTAAATCAATAATTCTAGGCTTGATTACGGGTTTTTTAGGTAGGAACACCGTACACGAATCTTCATAAGGTAAAATAGATGTTTCATAAGTACCTATAAAATTCGAAATCTCAATTATTTCGGTTTTATCATTTCCTATAAGTGGTCTGAGTATTGGAATATCCGTGATTACATTTACAGCTGTTAAGCCTTCAATCGTCTGACTTGCGACCTGACCTAGACTCTCACCTGTAATTATCATCTGATGTCCTTCTGTTTTAGCAATTCTATCGGCTATCCTCATCATAAACCTACGAGATAAAACCGTCATTTCTCTAGCCGGGCAGTTTTCATTGATGGCTGTTTGGATTGGTAGAATATTTACGCTATACATCGTAATTGGTCCTATATAATCAGAGACTATGCTAACAAGTTTTTTTACTTTTTCTAAAGATCTCTCGCCCGTATAAGGATAGGAATGAAAATGTAGTGCTGAAATCTCCACACCTCTTTTTGCCATTTGAAAAGCTGCTACAGGACTATCAATCCCTCCAGAAAATAAAACCAATCCTCTACCGCTGGATCCCATTGGTAAACCACCAAGCCCTTTATATCTTCTAGTATATATATATGCATGCTCTTTAATATCAACAAAAACTTCGATCTCCGGGTTATGGACATCCACACTTAAATTATCATAATTTTTTAGGATATGAGCCCCAAACATCTTATTCAGTTCAGGCGAAATCGGTTTAAAGCTCTTATCAACTCTATTTGTATGCACTTTAAAAGTCTTCTCCATGCCTTTATACTGATTTATTTCTTCACTAAGTGCTTCATAAATTGAATCGATTGCTTTCTCGGTTCTTATACATGGACTAATGTAGATTAGGCCAAAAACTTTTTGTATAGCAGCTATCATTTCTTCAAATAGACTTTCATCCGCTTCTATATAAACCTTACCTTGCTCCATATACAAAGATTTATAATTAAAGTGAGAAATGGCCTTTTTAATCTTTTTTATTGCTCTATTTACAAAAACTCTTCTATTAGCACCTTTGAGCACTAATTCTCCAAAGCTCACACTTATTACTTTATCCATTTTTTCCAATCACCTTTCTAATATTCACTAAACATTTATTTAGTTTTTCAATAAATATATCGCATTCTTCCGGTGTATTCGAATGTGATGGCGAAATCCTAATAGATCCGTCAATAAATTCTTTTGGAACGCCTACACTTTCAAGAGTTTTGCTCTTTTTATTCTTACTACAAGCGGAACCGGCTGAAATACAAATACCTTCATCATCGAGCATCCTAAGAAGGATTTCGGATTTGATTCCCGAAAATCCAATGTTTATAATAAATGGAGAACTGTTTTCACCAGGTGAATTAACTCTAAATCCTTTTATTTTTTCACCTATTCCATCAATTATTCTGCTTTTTAGTCTTTCTACATAGCTCAATTCTTCTTCATAATTATCAATTGCGATTTTTACAGCATGGGCAAAGCCTAAAATCCCGGTAGTGTTTTCTGTGCCGGGACTTATACCACTCTCCTGCTCTCCTCCATACGCAATAGGCATGGGTTTAATACCATTTTTAATATAAAGAGCTCCAATACCCTTGGGTCCATGTATTTTATGGGAAGAAAAGGTATAAAAATCTACCTTGGATTTTATTATATCTACAGGTACTTTACAAAATCCCTGTACGCCATCGACATGGAATAGTGCTTTAGATTTTTCTTTAATCAGTTTTCCAATTCTCTCTATATCTTGTATGGTTCCAAGTTCATTATTGACATGCATTATTGAAACTAAAGCAGTATCCTTGTCCAATAGGATTTCTAAATCTTTTAAATCCACAAACCCAAACTCATCTACTTTAACATATTTTATTTCTCTTCCCTCTCCAAATTTTTTGATTGGATTTAATACTGAAGAATGTTCCGTCTCAGTTGTAATTATTTTTCCGAAATCTCCTTTATCCAGAATACCTCTGATTGCAATATTATTACTCCATGTACCTCCAGGCGTAAAATACACTTCCTCAGCTTTTACCTTTAAAGCTGAGGCGATAATAGATCTGGCATCATTGATTTTTTTTTCCATTTCAAACCCAAATTTATACACTGAAGAAGGATTAGAATAATCCTCGATTAAATATTCTATTATATGCTCAGCTACCTCTTCTCTCATTCTGGTAGTCGCTGCATTATCTAAATAAATCATTAAGTCCTCCTATAGTATTTAAGGTAGTGCATACCTATTGACAAATACCACTCATAATTATATCATTTGAGCGTGTATTGGTAAAATATAACTTTACTAATTTTATGCAATACTTGGAGGTTAAAATGAAGATATTAGTTGAAAATACTGACATAAAAACAATTCCCCATGATTGTATCGTACTGGATATAGAAACTACAGGATTTTCTGCAATTAATAATATGATAACAATATTAGGTTATATTATGTATGATGAAGATGAACATAACTTTAATTTTCATCAGTATTTTGCGGAATCAATTGAAGATGAAAAAATCCTACTCTTAAATTTAGTACAATCAATAAAAGAAAGCCATAAAATTCTAACTTTTAATGGTATGAGATTTGATATCCCTTTCATAGAAAAGAGATTTGAGTACCATAATATAGAATTTAGCCTAAAAGATATTTATCAAATTGATCTATATGTATATTTGAAGAATAATAAAATATTTACAGATATACCCGCTACCAATCAAAAGCAGCTCGAATTGCTTATGGGTTTAAAGCGTCCCTTTAAAATGGACGGTAGAATTGCCGTTGACCATTATAAGGAATACTTAAGGACAGGAAATCCTGAATTATACCAAAAAATGAGCCTATATAATAAGCTTGATGTTCTGTATTTAGCGGAATTATTTGTAATTTATTATAATGTAGAAAATAAAAAAACAATAGAAATCAATCATCATGATAATATTTACAATATAATTATCCAAACTCTGGTAAAAAGCAATGACAAATACACAATTGACCTAATTTCAAACAAGAAAATATTCAACTATGAAGTCGAGGATATCAAAACTCATTATAAACTAAATGCATATAGTAAATCCCTGACTATTGAGCTCCATACTATATCAGGCTTAGTCTCTGAAACTAAAGAAGGAATATGTTTCAATACAGAGGAATTATTATTGAAGAAGACACCAAATTCCACTTATAATTTGAAGAAAGACTATATGATTATAGAAGATGAAGATGAGTACTATATCGATAATATTAAAGAAATCCTTAATTCGATAATAAAAAAAGCGATTGAGAACTTTTTGTTTTAAAGGTTCTATAAATTTAATATTGATTCTATATTTTTGGGTGTCGGTGATGAAAATTTATTTTTCATGCCGACACCTTTTTCTTAAATAAAAAAGAACTTAAGAATATACTTAAGTTCTTCTGGTGGGCCTTCGGGGACTCGAACCCAGGACCTACCGGTTATGAGCCGGGCGCTCTAACCAACTGAGCTAAAGGCCCATATTATTCAAATAATATGGTGGTGGACCTGGGTGGACTCGAACCACCGACCTCACGCTTATCAGGCGTGCGCTCTAACCAGCTGAGCTACAGGTCCATATTGGCAGGGGTAGCAGGATTTGAACCCACGACATTCGGTTTTGGAGACCGACGTTCTACCACTGAACTATACCCCTTAACCTTATTTGAGGGTACCCTTACCCTATTTGGTGCCCAGAGCCGGAATCGAACCAGCGACACGAGGATTTTCAGTCCTCTGCTCTACCGACTGAGCTATCTGGGCATATGTACATTTATTAATATCAATTTATCTCCAAAGCCTATCTGGCGGAGAAGGGGGGATTTGAACCCCCGCACCCCGTGAAGGGTCTACTCCCTTAGCAGGGGAGCCTCTTCAGCCACTTGAGTACTTCTCCGGGTGCGAATTTGGCGGAGAGGGAGGGATTCGAACCCCCGTGGGCTTGCACCCTAACGGTTTTCAAGACCGCCCCGTTATGACCACTTCGGTACCTCTCCGGATTGTATGTGAGAATTTAGATCTCACATAAAAAATATGGTGACCCATCCGCGACTCGAACGCGGGACACCCTGATTAAAAGTCAGGTGCTCTGCCGACTGAGCTAATGGGTCATATTGGTTGGGGTGACAGGACTCGAACCTGTGGAATGCCAGAGTCAAAGTCTGGTGCCTTACCGACTTGGCTACACCCCATTAATGGCGCGCCTAAGAGGATTCGAACCTCTGACACACGGATTAGAAGTCCGTTGCTCTATCCAACTGAGCTATAGGCGCTTGTGGAGCGGGTGAAGGGAATCGAACCCTCGCAACCAGCTTGGAAGGCTGGGGCTCTACCACTGAGCTACACCCGCACACTTTGCTACTGCCTTACACATCATTATGCGAGCGACGGTAGTTCTAAATGATCAGGTAAATAATTGCCATCCCTATTTGTCGTATATTAGTTTTAGACAAAAAATGGTGGAGGAGAGTGGATTTGAACCACTGAAAGCATAGCTAACGGATTTACAGTCCGTCCCCTTTGGCCAACTTGGGTACTCCTCCTAATGGAGCTGGTGAGAGGACTTGAACCCCCAACCTACTGATTACAAGTCAGTTGCTCTACCAATTGAGCTACACCAGCATAAGTCGTGAAAAAAGAATGGATTATTTAGTTATTAAGGTAATATTATTTCAAATAATTTTTATGTCTTTTATGTAGAGATTTAACAACTTCGTTTTTGAACACTTGTATATTATAAGTTATTCTTAATCTCTTGTCAAGTAATTTTTAATAAAAATTGGCGACCTGGAAGGGACTCGAACCCTCGACCTCCAGCGTGACAGGCTGGCATTCTAACCAACTGAACTACCAGGCCATAGCAAATTAATTGTAGTTCTATTAAGATTATATTATTTGATTGTATAAATCAAGCGTTCAGTTGGACCAACTCGTAGCCCTAACCCCATGAACGATGATGAGTGGCGGTAGGTCTCGCGCCGAAGTTTCCCAAGAGGGACGCTTTTCCCGATTGGCTAGAAACTTACCGGGAACTACCAGACCATAGCAAAATAAATTGTAGTTCTTTTAAGATAATATTATTTGATTGTAAAAAATCAATTTAAAATCTAAATGGTGGGCGCAATAGGGCTCGAACCTATGACCCCCTGCTTGTAAGGCAGGTGCTCTCCCAGCTGAGCTATGCGCCCGGGATGATAGTAGAATATAAGCAATTCGAGTTAAATTGTCTACTATAACAATATAACTTATATGCGCAGAGCTCATAGAGCTACCTTTGAACGCTTTTCTCAAAGGTTCTTGTGCCCAACCGGATGATTTCCAAATATTTTCTCATTTGTGAAATCTTGCGGGAAGGGTATGCGCCCGGGATGATAGTAGAATATAAGCAATTCGAGTTACATTGTCTACTATAAAAAAATGGTGACCCTACCGGGATTCGAACCCGGGATACCGCCGTGAAAGGGCGATGTCTTAACCGCTTGACCATAGGGCCTTGTAAAAGTATAATTTATTATTAAGTTGTGTTACGGCTCCGCCTTGGTCGGCTTCGTTAGCCAAATCGGAGATTTGGACTTCGCGACATTTGACCCACCTGCGATTCACTATCGTTCATCGGGTTTGGTCAAGAAAAGGGCGATGTCTTAACCGCTTGACCATAGGGCCTTATGATGTAGTTGTTAGTAGTTGGTAGTTAGTAGTTAGTAAAAACCCTTTAATACCTAACTCTAATCTTCATTGGATTTTTAAACCCAGTTGTTCTAGTATTCTTAATAACTCGTACTCACCACTCACGACTTATCTCTCACTACTGAACACATAGGGCCTTGTATAACTACTCTATTTAGTTTAATGGTTGCGGGAGCAGGATTTGAACCTACGACCTCCGGGTTATGAGCCCGACGAGCTACCAGACTGCTCCATCCCGCGATATATTACTAATGGTGCCGAGGATCGGAATCGAACCGATACGATCTTTGGGATCGCAGGATTTTAAGTCCTGTGCGTCTGCCTGTTCCGCCACCCCGGCTTATTGGCTCCCAGGGTGGGATTCGAACCCACAACCTATCGGTTAACAGCCGAGTGCTCCACCATTGAGCTACCTAGGATTATTCAGGCTGGGTTTCACTAGCCCTTAATCTTCTTAAAGGCTAGCCTTGCCTCTTTAAAAAGATAGGCTTCTCAGCCTACCTGTTTGTCTGGCACCGTGCTACTCTCCCAATTCGTCACCAAATTAGTACCATTGCCGCTAGGAGACTTAACTTCTGTGTTCGAGATGGGGACAGGTGTATCCCTCCTGCTATCGGCGCCAAGCTTCTTAGAGATGAGTTGTCACTAGTTGGTTTTCAACTCTAACTCCTTCTCTCTTGATAGATTTTTGAAGTGTTTGCATTTTTCGTTAGTCTTATTCTAACTTCTCTTCTCTCACTTCTAAAGTAATACATATTTCCGGTCAAGTATTCGATTTATTAGTATCAGTTAGCTGAAATGATTACTCATCTTACACATCTGACCTATCAACCACATTTTCTGTGTGGATTCTATAAGGAAATCTCATCTTGAGGGGGGCTTCGTGCTTAGATGCCTTCAGCACTTATCCCTTCCAAACTTAGCTATCGAGCTCTGCTCCTGGCGGAACAACTCGTACACCAGAGGTCTGTCCATCCCGGTCCTCTCGTACTAAGGACAGCTCCTCTCAAATTTCCTACGCCCACGACGGATAGGGACCGAACTGTCTCGCGACGTTCTGAACCCAGCTCGCGTGCCTCTTTAATGGGCGAACAGCCCAACCCTTGGGACCTACTCCAGCCCCAGGATGAGACGAGCCGACATCGAGGTGCCAAACCTCCCCGTCGATGTGGACTCTTGGGGGAGATAAGCCTGTTATCCCCGAGGTAGCTTTTATCCGTTGAGCGATGGCCCTTCCATGCGGTACCACCGGATCACTAAGTCCGACTTTCGTCTCTGCTCCACTTGTTGGTGTCGCAGTTAAGCCTGCTTTTGCCTTTGCACTCTGTGAATGATTTCCAACCATTCTGAGCAGACCTTTGAACGCCTCCGTTACTCTTTAGGAGGCGACCGCCCCAGTCAAACTGCCCAACTGACAGTGTCCCAATATCTGATTCAAGATATCTGGTTAGAACTTTAAAACTAAAAGAGTGGTATCCCAAGGATGACTCCATGAAAACTGACGCTCTCACTTCTTCGTCTCCCACTTATCCTGTACATTTAGCTCCAAAATCCAATGTCAGCCTGCAGTAAAGCTCTACGGGGTCTTTCCGTCCTGTCGTGGGTAATGCGCATCTTCACGCATACTACAATTTCACCGGATCCTTTGTTGAGACAGTGCCCAAATCGTTACACCTTTCGTGCGGGTCGGAACTTACCCGACAAGGAATTTCGCTACCTTAGGACCGTTATAGTTACGGCCGCCGTTTACTGGGGCTTAAGTTCTAGCCTTCGCCGAAGCTAAGCCTTCCCCTTAACCTTCCAGCACCGGGCAGGTGTCAGCACCTATACTTCATCTTTCGATTTAGCAGATACTTGTGTTTTTGGTAAACAGTCGCTTGGGCCTATGCTCTGCGACCGATGAGTGCTTTTGACGTATAGCCTATACACTCTTCGGCATCCCTTCTCCCTAAGTTACGGGATCATTTTGCCGAGTTCCTTAACAAAGGTTCTTCCGCGCGTCTTAGGATTCTCTCCTCGCCTACCTGTGTCGGTTTACGGTACGGGTAACTAATTACTCGATAGTGCCTTTTCTTGGCAGCATGGAGTCTACTTCTTCGCTACTTATTTTCACTCCCCATCACTCCTTAGCATTATCAAAGCTGCGGATTTGCCTACAGCTTCTGCCTACGAGCTTGGACGTACTATTCCAGCAGTACGCTCAGTATATCCTTCTGCGTCAACACATCTCTCAAACGCAATTAGTTAGTACAAGAATTTCAACTTGTTGTCCATCGCCTACGCTTTTCAGCCTCAGCTTAGGTCCCGACTTACCCTGAGGGGACGAGCCTTGCTCAGGAAACCTTGGGCTTTCGACGGGTGAGATTCTCACTCACCTTTTCGCTACTCATGCCAGCATTCTCTCTTGTATACTGTCCAGCATGCCTTACAGCACACCTTCACCCCGTATACAATGCTCCTCTACCGGGTAGAGATGAGTAGTCAGTTGTTAGTTTTTTGGTTTTTTGATGCTATGTTTATCTTTTTTGCCAGGTTTCTCTTAGCCTGTATAGCATCTTTCCAATTATTTCTATTTCTTCAAGAATTTTATTAGCTGTTTCTTGATTTAATATTTTTAAGTCTTTGGATATTTTTATCAGCACTTCTAATTCTGTTGCTGACCCTATTCCTATTGATAGGTACCTGCAGAAGTCTTTCGGACTTTGTTCTACTTTTGAATATCCTTCGGCTATATTGAGTACTATTGAAAGTGATGATCTTTTGATTTGATCTACAAGTACGTATCTCTCTTCTATAGGATAGTGTTTTGTTATCTTACATATACCGATGTAGAGTTTATATGCTCTTTGGTATACATCTAATTTTTCATATCCTTTTTTCATCTTTTTGTCTTTATCCTTTCTGACTCACTACTAACGACTCACTACTCATCTCTACCCCCACGGCTTCGGTAATGGATTTTAGCCCCGTGTATTTTCGGCGCATTACCACTTGACCAGTGAGCTATTACGCACTCTTTAAATGTGTGGCTGCTTCTAAGCCAACATCCTGGTTGTCTGAGTAGTATTACATCCTTTTCCACTTAATCCATATTTGGGGACCTTAGCCGGTGGTCCGGGTTCTTTCCCTTTCGACTATGAAGCTTATCCCACATAGTCTGACTCCCATTTCTATATATCAGGTATTCGGAGTTTGATAGGTTTCGGTAACACTTCGTGCCCCTAGACCATTCAGTGCTCTACCCCCTGTATACTTAAAATGAGGCTAGCCCTAAAGCTATTTCGAGGAGAACCAGCTATCTCCAGGTTCGATTGGCTTTTCACCCCTATCCACATGTCATCCGATATGTTTTAAACCATACCCGGTTCGAGCCTCCATTGAATTTTACTTCAACTTCACTCTGCACATGGATAGATCACCTGGTTTCGGGTCTACGCCATGCAACTATGTCGCCCTATTAAGACTCGGTTTCCCTACGACTTCATCACTTAATGATTTAATCTCGCTGCATAACATAACTCGCTGGCCCGTTCTACAAAAAGTACGACATCACCGAGCACTTAACTTTATCAACATTATTCCAAACTCTTAGCTATTCTTTCTTTTAGAAATCTTTTAGCATTTCCTCTTTGCTTAAGTTTTGCTTCTCTTCTAGTTGCATCTTCTTTGGATTTATATGCTTCATAATATACTAACTCTATTTCATGTTTGGATGTGAAGGTGGATTGTTTATTTTTATGTTCTTTGTATCTTCTTTCTAAATCAGATGTATAACCAACATAAATCTGATCGTTATCTAATTTCAGAACGTATACATAGTACATCTCTTCACCTCATATTAATAAAGTTAAGTGCTCGGCTTTGTCTGCTTGTAAGCATAAGGTTTCAGGTTCTATTTCACTCCCCTCTCGGGGTTCTTTTCACCTTTCCCTCACGGTACTTGTTCACTATCGGTCACTGGGTAGTATTTAGCCTTGGGAGATGGTCCTCCCGTCTTCACACGGAATTTCTCGTGTTCCGTGATACTCTTCACTTCACCCAAAATACACCCTTTCATCTACAAGGCTCTCACTCTCTTTGGCTCAGCTTCCCAGCTGATTCGATTAGAATGTATCTCTTTTGTGAAGTTGGGCTCTTCCCCGTTCGCTCGCCGCTACTTAGAGAATCGATGTTTCTTTCTTTTCCTCGGGCTACTTAGATGTTTCAGTTCGCCCGGTATCCCTTCGCTATGGCTATGTGTTCACCATAGGATGCTTGGAGTTTGTCCAAGCGGGTTTCCCCATTCGGATTCCTACGGATCGATGCATATTTGCTGCTCCCCGTAGCATATCGCTGCTTATCGCGTCCTTCGTCGGCTCCCAGTGCCAAGGCATCCGCCTTATGCTCTTTGTTTCTTGACCGGAAATATCTATTACTTTATTTCTTTAATCTTTTTTAATCTATCTTTGCTTTACTTCTATTTATTTTTCAAGGTTCAGTTACCTAGACTGAGTGAATACTTCAAGCGATACACGTACTTCCTTAGAAAGGAGGTGATCCAGCCGCACCTTCCGATACGGCTACCTTGTTACGACTTCACCCCAGTCATTAACCCTACCTTCGACAGCTCCATCCTTGCGGTTTGGTCACTGGCTTCGGGTATTGCTAACTTCCATGGTGTGACGGGCGGTGTGTACAAGACCCGGGAACGCATTCACCGCAGCATTCTGATCTGCGATTACTAGCAACTCCGGCTTCATGCAGGCGAGTTGCAGCCTGCAATCCGAACTGGGATCGGCTTTTTGGGATCCGCTTCATATCGCTATGTTGCTTCCCTTTGTTCCGACCATTGTAGCACGTGTGTAGCCCAGGACATAAAGGGCATGATGATTTGACGTCGTCCCCACCTTCCTCCGGTTTGTCACCGGCAGTCTACCTAGAGTCCTCAGCATTACCTGTTAGTAACTAAGTATAGGGGTTGCGCTCGTTGCGGGACTTAACCCAACATCTCACGACACGAGCTGACGACAACCATGCACCACCTGTATGGATGTCTCTAAAAGAGAGGGGTATATCTCTATACCTTTCACCCACATGTCAAGCCCTGGTAAGGTTCTTCGCGTTGCATCGAATTAAACCACATGCTCCGCTGCTTGTGCGGGTCCCCGTCAATTCCTTTGAGTTTCAGTGTTGCCACCGTACTCCCCAGGCGGAATGCTTAATGTGTTAACTGCGGCACCGAGGTTTGACCCCCGACACCTAGCATTCATCGTTTACGGCGTGGACTACCAGGGTATCTAATCCTGTTTGCTCCCCACGCTTTCGTACCTCAGCGTCAGTTAGTGTCCAGAAAGTCGCCTTCGCCACCGGTATTCCTCCTAATATCTACGCATTTCACCGCTACACTAGGAATTCCACTTTCCTCTCCACTACTCAAGTCTTCCAGTTTCAACTGCTTGACAGGGTTGAGCCCTATGCTTTCACAGATGACTTAAAAAACCGCCTACGTACCCTTTACGCCCAATAATTCCGGACAACGCTCGCCCCCTACGTATTACCGCGGCTGCTGGCACGTAGTTAGCCGGGGCTTCCTCCTAAAGTACTGTCATTATCTTCCTTTAGGACAGAGCTTTACAATCCGAAGACCTTCTTCGCTCACGCGGCGTCGCTGCATCAGAGTTCCCTCCATTGTGCAATATTCCCCACTGCTGCCTCCCGTAGGAGTCTGGACCGTGTCTCAGTTCCAGTGTGGCCGTTCACTCTCTCAAGCCGGCTACTGATCGTCGCCTTGGTGGGCCGTTACCTCACCAACTAGCTAATCAGACGCGAGCCCATCTCACACCGCTAACGCTTTGATGCAAAAATCATGCGATCTCTGCATATCATAGGGCATTAATCACGGTTTCCCGAGGCTATTCCCTTGTGCGAGGCAGGTTGCTCACGCGTTACTCACCCATCCGCCACTTTCCTCCAGAATGTTTCACAACGAATTGATCAACTTGCTAGATTCTCGTTCGACTTGCATGTGTTAAGCACGCCGCCAGCGTTCGTCCTGAGCCAGGATCAAACTCTCATTAAAAGTTTGATTCTGCTCTATTATTTGTTAAAATTATTTTTGTACGTTTCCTCAAAGTATTCACTATTTTCTTATCTAGGTTCGTGCAGCCTCAATTTTGAGGTGCCATACTATTATAGCACCGTCATCTTTCTTTGTCAACATGTTTTTTATTTATTTTTTACATGCATTTGACTTGTTAATTGCGACAGCTTTATTAATATACCAATTATTTCCATACATGTCAACACTTTTTAAAGTTTTTTTCAAACTACCTTTATTATTGTTAAATATTGTAAATTATACACTGTTAAGAGTTGTCGTTCCAACCACAGCTCATTCAACAAATCTCTATTTTTAGCCATTTCATATTTTGCAACCTATAAGCATATGAAAGTGACTATTTTTAGATTTCTAGAGATAATTAGAGCTTTTTTACATGCAATTGATAAATATTTTGGGATAAAGTATAATAAATATAGTTTTTTAAGGAGGAACTTATGAAAAAATATCTTATTATAATAACAACGCTATTGTTAATATCTTTGATAGTTGGTTGTGCAATCAAGTTCAATCCTGCCGAACTCCAAAAAACAGATAAGGTAGATGAAGTTTCAGATGAAGTCAAAGAATCTGATAAAAAGGATGAGCCTGAAGAAATAAAAGAAGTAGACGAATCGTATTTTACAAAACCTATAATTTCATTTATGTCGGGTAAGAAAACAATAGGTTCTGAATTAGATAGTGGCAAGGGTATTTATGACCTACATATTAAAGGAAGCGGAAAGCTTAGTATTACTGATGCTTCTTATAATCTAGTTGTCGAAGAAGTATACCCGAATGTTATGGGATCTACTGACTATAGTGTTAGACTTGCTATTGACAAAGGCTACATTTTAGATATCGGAGAAGGTTTGATTATAGATGTTTATAATGCAATACCAATTGAATCAAACTCTGAAATTAAGTTGTCAACAGGTTACTGGTTAGTAGGCAGTGATATAAGTGAAGGCAAGTACTCCATTAAGCTATCTAATGTATATGGAAGTAATGCCAGTATCTCTATATATGAAGATGGCGAGTTAATAGATACTTCTTATTATGTTAAGAATGATGATAATGACGCGGTTGCAGATTTAAATTTGCTTCCTAATCAAGTTATAGTAATTTCCGGTATCTCAGAGGTAAGCTTCACAGAGAAAAACTAAAAAGCATCAGATAATGGCGAGCTGACTCAGAAAGTCAGTTTGCTATTATCTGATGCTTTTCTTCTATAGTTGAATAACCGGATTATCTTCGTTTCTTCTATAAACTACAAATTTGTTTCCTAATGACATTACAAACTCAGCATTCATCTTTTCAATAACTTCACTTACTATATCTTCTTTTTCATCCAAGTTATTATTCAATACTTTTATTTTGATAATCTCATCTTTAATCAATACTTGATCTATCTGTTTTAATAAATTGTCAGATAATCCATACTTCCCTATAAGAACCTTGGGTTCTAATTTATGAGCTACTTTCTTCAGCTCTGATCTTTGCTTTCCTGTTATCATATTTTTCCTCTATTCTCTAAATTCAAACTCCATATCTCCTATTATAACTTCATCGCCTTCTTTAAGACCTATTTCATGGAGTTCTTCTATTATACCCTTCCTCTTTAAGAGATTGTAAAAATAGTTTAATGCTTCATAATCTTCAAAGTTTGTTCTATATATTAAATCATCGATAAAAGGACCATCTACATGTATTACATCATCTATAACTGATATTGTATACTCTTCAACTTCTTCTTCATAAAAATCATCGTATTCTTCGTCGAATGTTTCATAATCTGTATCCATTTTTGAAACTTGTTCCCAGAGTTTATATGCGAGCTCTTTGGTCCCCTCAAGAGTTGCTGCAGATGTTTTAATTATTTCATATCCTCTTTCAGTTAGATTGTCTGTTACTATTTCCATCCATAATTCAGAATCAGGTATATCCGTTTTATTTAAAATTACTATCTGTTTTTTCTTTGCAAGCTCAGGATTATACACCTCAAGCTCATTGTTTATCGTTTCAAAATCCTCAAGAGGATCTCTGCCTTCACTTCCGGAGACATCTATTACATGTGCTAACATTCTTGTTCTTTCTATATGCCTAAGAAAGTCATGTCCTAAACCTGCACCTTCACTGGCACCTTCAATTAATCCGGGTATATCAGCTACGACAAATGACTTGCCCTGTTCAATATGAACAACGCCAAGGTTCGGTGACAATGTGGTGAAATGATAGTTTGCAATTTTCGGCTTGGCATTACTTAATATAGATAATAATGATGATTTTCCTACATTAGGCATCCCTATAAAACCAACATCTGCAATCAATTTAAGTTCAAGGGTTATAATTCTTTCTTCGCCAGGTTTTCCAGGCTCAGCAAATCTAGGTGCTTGTCTTACGGAAGTTGCGAACTTCGCATTTCCTCTTCCTCCTCGGCCGCCCTTAACCACTATGAATTCTTGATTATGTTCCCTAATATCAAACATTACTCTGTTTGTGTTGAAGTCTTTTATCAGAGTTCCAATTGGCACATTTAGTATTAAATCACTTCCGCTTTTACCGTACTGCTTCTTGTTTAGACCATTTTCACCTTTTTCGGCTTTATAATGTCTTTTATATCTAAAGTCCATAAGAGTTCTAAGACCACTGTCCCCTCTTATGATAATACTGCCGCCGTCTCCGCCGTCTCCACCTGATGGGCCTCCCATAGGCTCGTATTTTTCTCTCCTGAAAGCGATGGCTCCGTCTCCACCTCTACCTGCTTTTAATTCAATTTTTGCTACATCTATAAACATATTAACAGCTCCTAAAAAAGAAAAAGCTTACCAAACGGTAAGCTCTTATGCTGATACTTGTGAGTTAGGATAAACACTTACTTGCTTTCTGTTCTTTCCTAGTCTCTCAAATCTCACTACACCATCCACTACTGCAAATAGAGTGTCGTCTCCGCCTCTTTTAACATTGTTTCCCGGATGGATTCTAGTTCCTCTTTGTCTTACAAGGATATTACCGGCCAATACGAATTGTCCGTCTCCTCTTTTAGTTCCTAGTCTTTTTGCTCTACTATCTCTACCGTTCTTGGTACTACCAAGACCTTTTTTACTTGCGAAAAATTGTAAATTAAACTTAAGCATCTCTACACCTCCCTGATGGTGATTCTTACATAATCACTATAGTCTTCTATAGCTCCTTTTATGCCTGTTATAATAACTGATGTCGCTAATTTGACATCTTCCAATTCTCTTTTACTTATCTTATCTATATGAATGACCAGTTTAATATAAGCCTTTTCTTCATCCATCTGGTATTCATATTTATCCGAACTTAGTTTAAGTACTTCACCCAATGATGCAATGAGCGTAAACATCAGAGTAGACACCGCTGCACAGACGATATCTTCGCCGTATTCAGCGTAATTTGCGTGCCCGTCTATTTCGAGTTCATTTATTACATTATGTTCTTTGAGTTTGGAAATACTTATATTAATCATATTATGCTATTATGCTAGAAATTTTTACTTTTGTAAAAGGTTGTCTATGACCTTTTTTCTTGCTGAAACCTTTTTTAGCTTTAAATTTGTATACGATAACTTTTTTACCTTTACCGTTTCCTAAAACTTCAGCAACAACTTTTGCACCTTCTACTAATGGAGATCCTACTTTAGTTTCCTCATCTGCTGAGACTAATAATACTCTATCGAATTCTACTTTATCTCCTTCAGAAACTTCTAGTTTTTCAACTGAAAGAACATCTCCTTCTTTAACAGTATACTGTTTTCCACCTGTTTCTATAACTGCGTACATGCGTGCACCTCCTTCTTTATTATACTCGCCGTGTGTAGGTGCTATGCTTTAATACCCCACTCGTGCGGTTTACACGCTCAATAATAGTATCATATAAGTACATGAACTGTCAACAAATTTTGTTAATACTTTTAGATTTAATCCACTTAATATTTTTGATGGTTTTGTCTTAATAATTTTCTTATAATACCGGTGATAGGAGTCTGGAGAAAGCTTCTTTTATTTTAACTATTCTTCCCCTATTTAAATAATCTTCCAGAGTCATTTCTTTGCTCTTTTCAATATCCAGCATAAACTGGTTCTTTAAACTCTCATTTACTGCTTCATCATAAATAACAGCGTTAACTTCAAAGTTTAATGCAAAGCTTCTTATGTCCATATTTGCACTGCCGACTGTACTTACATAATCGTCGATAACTAAGGTTTTACAGTGTAAAAATCCCGTATCATATAAATAAACCCTGGCACCGGCATGTAGCAAGGTTCCTAAATATGATAATGAAGCCCAATACACAAATGGATGATCTGGATTGCCGGGAATCATAATGGTTACTTTAACCCCGGAAATAATCGCTGTTTTTAGCGCATCCATGATAGCTTCATCAGGAACAAAATACGGTGTTTGAATAAAGATTTCTTCTCTTGCACTGGTTATCATTTTGAAATAAGCATTTTTTATATTTTCAAATTGAGTGTCAGGACCGGATGTTATTATTTGAATACCACTATTGCCTTCAGGATTGTATCTGCCACTTAGGTGTTCTGAAGTCTCAGACAGTTTTCCACTTGCGTATTTCCAGTCTTTGATAAACCTGACTTTTAAACCCAGCACTCCGGACCCTTCTATTCTTATATGGGTATCTCTCCAAGGTCCAAATTTTTTATGCAATCCCAGGTACTCGTCTCCAACATTAAATCCACCAACATAGCCAATGCGATTGTCTATTACAACTATCTTTCTATGGTTTCTGTAGTTTAATTTGAAATTGAAAGATCTTATCAAACTAGGGAAGAATATATTAACTTCACCACCATACTTCTCCAGTTTTTCAAAATCTCTTTTCTTGAGCGTCCTACCTCCCACTCCGTCATATAGAACTCTTACTTCGATTCCTTCCTTAGCTTTTCTTTCCAATGCTTTAATAAGCTTGCTACCGATATTGTCGTATTTAAAGATATAGTACTGCAAATCTATACTTTGTGTAGCATTTTCTATGTCTTGTAGGAGTCTTGCAAATTTTTCTTTACCCCAGTAGAAAAGCTCTATATCATTATCTTGTGTATAGAATGATTCATCTACCTCTAAATTCATCCTAATTAAATCGTAGTATTCCCTAGTCTTTTCGTTATTATAGAAGAACTTACCTTTTGAGATAAAATCAGTTTGGAATAGTGCAATATTATTTATAAATTCATCTTGCTCTTCTTTCAACAAAAACATCTGTCTTTTTTTATAGTCTTGCCCTAAAAATAAATATAATATAAACCCAAGACCTGGAATCATAGTCAAAACCATGACCCACATAAGCGTTGATTTGGGGTTTTTATGTCGTCCTAAAAACACAACAAGTAATGCGAGTAAAATATTTACCCACCAAAAAGATCTTGATGTAATTTCAATAAAAGGCATAATATCACAACCCCTTTAATCTCTGTTTTTAAACTAATGAGTTTTACTTTTTATTTTTATGAGATTTATATCTTAAATTAGTATTTAGTATCTTTTTTCTGAGTCTCAATGACTTTGGAGTTACTTCTATGAGTTCATCCGGCTCAATGAATTCCATGAGCTCTTCTAAGCTCATTATCTTTGGAGGAAATAATCTGATTGCATCATCTGCAGCGGCTGATCTTATATTTGTTTGCTGTTTTCTTTTACAAACATTTACTTCTATATCCAATCCCTTTGCATTAGAGCCCACTACCATTCCTTCATAGACTTCATCAGCAGGGCTTACGAATAGTAATCCCCTGTCTTGAGCCTGTCCTAAACCATAAGCTGTAGCAGTTCCCGTTTCAAATGCAATCAATGATCCCAAGTTTCTTTTTGGTATTTCACCTTTGTGTTTTTTATAAGAATCGAATTGGGTGTTTATAACTCCATTTCCCCTTGTGTCAGTCATAAACTCTTGTCTGTAACCTATCAAGCCCCTTGCAGGAATAGAGAATTCCAATCTTGTAAATCCACCTTTTGAAGGTTTCATATCTAGAAGCTCACCTTTTCTCCTACCAAGCTTTTCGATAATTGCTCCAACATACTCCTCATCGACATCGATTATAACCGTTTCAATTGGTTCAAGTAGTTTTCCATCTTCATCTTTTTTATATAGTACTTCCGGCTTGGAGACAAGAAATTCGTATCCTTCTCTTCTCATGTTTTCGATTAATACGGATAAATGAAGTTCCCCTCTACCACTCACTTTGAATGCATCCGTGGTGTCAGTGTCTTCTACATTTAAACTTACATCAGTTTGTAATTCTTTGTATAGTCTATTTCGAATTTGTCTACTAGTGACATATTTTCCTTCCTTACCTGCAAAAGGTCCATCGTTAACAGAAAAAGTCACGGATAATGTCGGTTCAGAAATTTTTACAAATGGCAATGCTTCGACTGCATCAGGACTACAAATAGTATCACCAATATTTATACCCTCAACTCCGGTAACAGCAACAATATTTCCGCAAGTAGAGCTGTTTACTTCCACTCTATTTAGACCTTTAAACTCATATATATTTGAAATCGTGATGTTTACATGCTTTTCCGGCTCGTTATAATTAACTATCGCTGCATGATCACCATGCTTAATTATCCCGCTTTCTATTTTCCCAATCCCAATTCTACCTACATAATCATTATAATCGGTTGTTGAAATCAGTAATTTAAAGGGTTCATCAATACTTCCTTCAGGCGCAGGGATCCATTCAATAATGGTATCCAATAGCGCAGTCATATCCTCAGTAACAACATTTGGATCCAGTGTCGCAAATCCTTTTCTGGCTGATGCATAAACGAATGGAGAATCTACATAAGATTCATCAGCATCCATTTGTATAAAAAGTGATAATAGTTCATCTTGGATCTCCTCAGTTCTTGCCTCAGGCCTATCTATCTTATTTATACAGATTATGGCAGGTAGATTTAAGTCAAAAGCTTTCCTAAGTACAAATTTCGTCTGAGGCATAGGTCCTTCAAAGGCATCGATTACTAGTATTACCCCATTTGCCATTTTTAGTACCCTTTCAACCTCACCACCGAAGTCAGCATGACCGGGTGTGTCTATAATATTGATTTTATAATCCTTGTATTCTATGGCAGTATTCTTTGAGAGTATAGTGATACCTCTTTCCCTCTCTATATCATTTGAATCCATAATCCTATCGTCAACAACTTGATTTTCTCTAAATATCCCGGCTGTTTTTAAAAGTCCATCTACTAGTGTTGTCTTGCCATGATCTACGTGTGCTATAATAGCTACATTTCTTATTTTATTATCTTTATTCATATAACCTTCCTTAATTTAGTATATACATGATTTTATCATATACTTTGAGCTTTTGGACAGAATTTATTTTCAATATAAAAGAAACCCATTTCGATGATTTCTCAAATTCATTCCTACGAGTTTCTTATTATTTATTAATGATTGCAGTAATACTATTTTCTTTGATTATTAGTTCATCAGATAACTCTTTTACTATTTTTAAGCCTCTGCCCGATGTCATCAGACTACAGGGATCATAAGTACTGAAGTCGTAGTTTAAACCCTCTCCCTCGTCTATTACCTGGATGGATATGACCCTCTCATTAATAGCCAGTTTTAAATCTATATATTTGGTATTATCAAAACAGTTACCATGTTCACAACCATTGATAACAAGTTCATTTATAATTAATCTAATATCAAATAATAAATTTTCATCAGCAATTACTCTATCTACTTTTTTAATTATTGACTTAACCACTAAATCTATATGGTTTAGGTCGCTCATCAGCTTACCCGAATAGTAATAAGCCATTATAATCACCTTCTAATAATTTCCTTAAAATGCATAAAAAAATAAATGTATTTTATATATATAAATTGCTCTACATATATTTTACCCAATTTCTCTAAAATATATCACTTTGAATGAAATTTTTAAATTCTTTTAAATAATTTATTATCAGATATTGTTATACATATACGCCTTCCTCAATAATAAGACATTATTACCTATAGATTAATAACGTTTAATCAAGTATGGTACAAAATATCACAAAAATATGTTATAATATATATGTAAATATTTATATGGAAGGAGATATATCAATGGAAAGATGGGTATGTGAACCATGTGGTTATGTTTATGATCCTGAAGTAGGCGATCCAGACGGTGGAGTTGCACCAGGAACTAAGTTCGAAGATATTCCAGAAGATTGGGTATGCCCAGTTTGTGGAGCTACTAAAGATATGTTTGCAAAAGAAGATTAATACTTAAAATATAGGTGAATCACATGATTCACCTATATTTTTTATTTATCAAGCACTTCTTCCATTATTCCCAATACTTTTTCCAGATTGTACTTATTAGTTATAGAATAAGGGAAAATTAAACTTCTGTTTTTTATTCCCAATTTTTTCGCTATCACTTTCTCAGCGTTTTGGTATTTACCCTTGGAAATCTTATCAGCTTTAGCTGCAATTACATATCCGGTAAAACCATATGCCAAAATCCATTCGTACATCTGAACATCTTGCAAAGTAGGTTCGTGTCTTATATCTACCAGCAAAAACACCTCTCTAAGTGAGTTTCTTAAGTTGAGGTATTCTTCAATTATATCGCCCCAGGAATCTTTTTCTGTCTTTGACACAGAAGCATATCCATATCCGGGCAAGTCTACAAATCTAAAGTTTTCATTGACCAAATAGAAATTAATCGTCCTGGTTTTCCCAGGTTTTGAGCTGGTTCTTGCTAGGTTTTTTCTATTTAATACCGAGTTAATAAATGAAGATTTGCCTACATTTGATCTACCTGCAAAGGCTATTTCAGGCATTTCTACAACAGGATATTGTTCTGACTTTACTGCTATTGCATCTAAGTCACTACTGATTATTTTAAGCATTCTCAATCGGCTCCAATGCGATGTCAAGTACATCATTTATATCATTTACATAATGAAGTTTCATATTCTTAAGAACCTTCTCGGGTATCTCATCTATGTCTTTTTTATTGGTCTCCGGAAGTAAGACGGTTTTTATATTATATCTACTCGCTGCCAATAGCTTTTCTTTTACTCCGCCTATCGGGAGCACTCTGCCTCTCAGCGTTATTTCTCCGGTCATAGCTACGGAATTCATAACTTTTCTTCCTGTAAGTGCAGATACCATTGCAGTCGTCATGGATATTCCCGCTGAAGGACCATCTTTTGGAATTGCACCTTCTGGTATATGGATATGAATATCTTTATCTTTAAAGAAGCCTTTGTCTGTGATTCCGAGCTTTTCTGCATTTGATCTAATATACGAAAAACCTGCCATTGCAGACTCTTTCATTATATCTCCAAGTTGTCCGGTAAGCTGCACTTTGCCTGTACCTGGCATTGTATTTACTTCTATCTGTAGGATTTCTCCTCCAACTTCTGTCCAGGCAAGACCGGTAACAACTCCAACCATAGGATTGTCTTCTAGAATATCATCTCTATACCTTGCTTTCCCTGCATACTTGGATAGGTTTTGTACGGTGATTTTAGTTCTGTCTACGCCTTCTTCCACCATTCTTCTAACAGATTTTCTAACAACTCTGGCAATCATTCTTTCCAGTTCTCTTACACCCGATTCTCTAGTGTAATTTTGAATCAATTGTTCAAGGGCAGCTTGAGAGATTTCAAATTCATCTTCTTTCAGTCCATGGCTTTTAAGATTTTTAGGAATTAAGTGTCTCTTAGCAATCTCAAATTTCTCTTCCGAAGTATATCCACTTACTCTGATAACTTCCATCCTATCCAATAGAGCAGGTGGAATTGTAGAAGTGGAGTTTGCCGTAGTTACAAACATTACTTTTGATAGATCAAAAGGAACTTCTAAAAAGTGGTCAGTAAACTCATCGTTTTGTTCCGGATCCAGTACTTCAAGAAGTGCTGAAGCCGGATCTCCTCTGAAATCTGAAGAAACCTTGTCTATCTCATCTAGAAGAAATACTGGATTTAATGTTCCGGCCTTTGTCATAAGTGTGATTATCCTACCGGGCATTGCTGCAATATAGGTCTTTCTATGACCTCTTATTTCAGCTTCATCTCTTACTCCACCTAAACGCATGCTTACAAATTTTCTCTGCATAGATTCAGCGATGGATTTTGCTATGGATGTTTTTCCGACTCCCGGCGGACCTACAAGACAAAGGATTGGTCCTGACATTGATTTTGTCCTTTTTAGTATTGCAAGATACTCAAGTACTCTTTCTTTAACTTGCTTAAGGCCATAGTGATCTCTATTTAGAATTTCTCTAGAATCCTTAAGCTCAATCTTATCTTTTGTAGTCTTTGCCCAAGGTAAATCCAGTAAGTAATCTAAATACGTTCTACTTACATTTATCTCCGGAGAAGCAGGGCTCATTTGACCCATCCTCTTTAACTCTTTTCTCGCCGCTTCTTCAGCATATTTGGGAAGTTTTTTGCTCTCTATCTTCTTCATATACTCTTCCATGACATCATCGTCTAAATCAGACTCTCCCAATTCGGACTTAATGACATTAAGCTGTTCTTTTAGATAGTATTCCCTTTGAACTTTATCTAGTTGTTTCTTTACTTTTCTATTTATCTTTTCTTCTATTTTTAATAATTCTATTTCTTCACCTAGAATCATATGAAGCTTTTCAAGTCTGGAGTAAAAATTCAGCTCCTCTAAAATAACATAGTGATCGGATAATTTCAATTGCAAATAAGAAGCGATTACATCTGCCAGCCTACCCGGATCTTCTATATCCATTAAACCTAGCATTACCTCTTGTGCAATTTGAGGACTATAATTTATATATTCTTTTACGTCATCAAGGACAAGTCTAATAGCTGCTTTAGTTTTATCTTCAACCTCTATATCTTCAAATTCATAGGTATATTCTATAGCATCTGCCAAAAGATATCCGTCTTTTTCTTCAAGAGAAGTTATTCTGGCTCTATCTACACCTTCAACAAGTACTCTTGTACTACCGTTAGGAAGCTTAAGTGTTTGCTTGATTACCGCAATAGTTCCCATATCATAGATGTCGTCTATTTTAGGATCTTCCACTTTGAAATCTTTTTGAGAAGATAGTAGAATCTTTGAGTCATTTAACATTGCTTCTTCGAGTGCTTTTACTGACTTTTCTCTCCCAACGTCAAAATGTATAACCATGTGAGGGAATATCCATATTCCCCTTAACGCAATTAAAGGGAGGGTAATATTATTCTCTTTATAATCGTTAACCATAATACCTCCTTTTTAAAAGACTTACCCACCTCTTAGGTGGGTAAGTCAGTCCTTATGAAACCTCAGTTTGGGTTTCGCTCTCAATAACTAAAGTAGGTTCTTTGCCTTTAGTAACCGTATCTTCCGTGATATAGCACTTTTTAACATTCTCCATAGATGGGAGTTCAAACATTATATCCATAAGAATTTCTTCAATAATAGATCTTAAACCTCTCGCACCGGTTTTCCTTGCATATGCTTTTTTTGCTATGGCCTTTAAAGCACCTTCTTCAAATACCAGTTCACAACCATCCATTAGGAAAAGTTCCTTGTATTGGCTGATAATAGCATTTTTAGGCTCTGTTAAAATTCTTATAAGCGAATTCTCATCCAGCTCCTCAAGTGCAACTATAACGGGTATCCTTCCTACGAATTCAGGAATCATACCGTATTTTAGAATATCTTCCGGTCTTATATCCTTAATTAGTTCAGAATATTTTGAAATCTTGTTGTCTCTAATATCTGCTCCAAAACCAATTGAAGTAGTCTCGGTTCTTGTTTCAATGATTTTTTCTATACCTTCAAAAGCACCACCCACTATAAACAGAATATTGCTCGTGTCTACTTGCAAATACTCTTGTTGAGGATGTTTTCTACCTCCTTGTGGTGGAACATTCGCAACCATGCCCTCTATTATTTTAAGAAGAGCTTGTTGTACTCCTTCACCACTTACATCTCTGGTAATAGACGGATTTGAAGATTTTCTAGTGATTTTATCTATCTCATCGATGTAGATTATGCCCTGTTCTGCTCTTTCAATATCATAATCAGCAGCTTGTACCAGTTTTAAAATTACATTCTCAACATCCTCACCGACATAACCGGCTTCTGTTAGAGATGTGGCGTCAGCTATTGCAAAAGGTACATCCAGTATTTTTGCAAGAGTCTGAGCCAATAAGGTTTTACCCGATCCTGTAGGTCCTATTAACAGGACATTACTCTTTTGTAATTCCACATTTGACTTTATATCGGAGTTTATTCTCTTATAGTGATTATATACAGCTACAGCCAGTGCTTTTTTACATGAATCTTGTTGAATTATATACTCGTCAAGTATCCTTTTAATTTCAACCGGCTTTGGCATTTCATCAAAAACTTTTTCCAGTATTTCATCTTCTTCATCAATTATTTCAGTACAAAGCCTTATACATTCATCACATATATAGACATTAGGTCCAGCTATCAGTCTTTGTACTTCATCTTGGCTTTTTCCGCAAAAAGAACATTCTATTCTCTTTTCTTCATACTTTGCCATTAATTCCTCCTAAATTAAGCAGATTTTTCTATAACTTCATCAATTAACCCGTATTTTACTGCTTCCTCTGCTGTCATATAAAAGTCTCTATCTGTATCTTTTTCTATCCTCTTAAGAGTTTGACCTGTTTTCTCTGCCAGTATCTTATTTATTAAAGCTCTTACTTTTAATATTTTTTCAGCTTGAATTTTAATATCTTCTGCTTGCCCCTGAGCTCCTCCAAGTGGCTGATGTATCATTATATCAGCATTTGGTAGAGAGTATCTCTTTCCTTTAGTACCGGCTGCCAATAAAAATGCTCCCATGCTTGCAGCTTGACCAATGCAAATAGTGCTGACATCACATTTAATATATTGCATAGTGTCGTATATTGCAAGACCGGCACTTACTGAACCACCAGGTGAATTAATGTATATATTGATATCTTTAGTCGGATCTTCTGCAACTAGAAACAATAACTGTGCAACTACGAGATTCGCAACATTGTCATCTATCGGACCACTTAAAAATATTATTCTCTCTTTGAGAAGTCGGGAATATATATCGTATGACCTTTCACCCCTATTTGTCTGCTCGACAACTATAGGCACCATTACCATATTATACCTCCTCTTATTTTACATATTTAACATTATTCAGAAACAGTTTCTTCTACTTCCTCTGCTTCTTCTTCTACTTCTTCTACGATGTTAAATTCAACTATTTCAGCAAGTTTATCTAGAGTTTTTCTGTTTCTAATAAACTCTGTAATTCCATATAAGTCGTTGTTTTCTTTATAATCTGATACGAATTTTTCTATATCTTTTTCAGCATAAACTTTTGCTAGTTCTCTTAGTTCATTGTCGATTTCTTCATCACTTACTTCAACATTCTCAGCTTTTGCAAAAGCCTCTAAAGCTAAATCTGTTTTTACTCTGTTTTTAGCAGGCTCTCTCAATTCTTCTTTTACAGACTCTTCGTCAGTTTGAACTATTGAGTAGTAGGTGTCTATATCAATACCCATTTGTGCTATTCTATGAGTAAAATCTTCGAAATCCTTTTTTATCTGATCTTCAACCATTACCTCAGGTACTTCTACCTCGGTAATCTCTGCTAGAGCATTAACAGCTTTGTTTATTTTACTTTGTTTAAAGTGTTGTTCATTAGCCTCTTCTAGTTTTGCTCTAAGATTATTTTTATATTCATCAAGGGTATCAAATTCAGAAACATCCATAGCAAAATCATCGTCAAGCTCAGGAAGTTCTTTTCTCTTAATACTATTTACTACTACCTTGAAAACGGCATCCTTATCTTTAAGGTTCTCATGATAATCTTCCGGGAATGTAACCTTAACTTCAACTTCATCTTCAGGTTTAACACCGATTAATTGTTCTTCAAAACCCGGAATAAAAGTTTTTGACCCTAAAACTAAATCATAAGCTTCTGCTTTGCCGCCTTCAAACGGTTCATCGTCAACAAAACCCTCAAAATCTATATTTAGAGTATCTCCGTCTTCTGATGCTCTATCTGTAATATTTACGAGTCTTGAATTACTTTCTCTTTCTTTATCTATTTCAGCATTAACCATTTCTTCTGTTACTTCTGGTTTAGTTATATCGATTTTAATATCTTTGTAATTACCTAGTTCTGCAACCGGTCTAAGTTCTACAGTAAATTCTACATTAAATGGTTTTTCAGTGCTGATTTCGTCTAAAATATCTACTTTAGGATAATCTATAGGCTCAAGCTCAAGCTCCTTTAGTGCAGGCTCATATTTATCACCCAATACAACATTTACAGCATCTTCATAAAATACGTCTTTTCCATAGTTGGATTCTATAACTTGTCTAGGTGCTTTCCCTTTTCTGAATCCAGGGATATTGAACATATGCTTGTTTTGTTGATACGCTTTTTGAATAGCCTCTTTAAATTCTTCTGTCCCAATTTCTATTGTAAATACAGCTTTACTATTTTCCTTTGATTTTAATTCTACCTTCATTTCGATACCTCCAAGATTAATCTTCACATCTAATCATTATATCATATTTTTCAATAAAACAATAATAAATACTAATAAGCTATTACTATACCGCCATTGTCAGCATAGATTGTAGAAAGTCCACCGGTTTCAAGGATCTGAACTTCCTTAGGATTATATAAAGATACTATTTCATCTTTTATATTTTCAGCAGCCTTTGCAGCATTACAATGAGTGATTACCAATAATCTTTCTTTTAATAGCTCTTTATCATTTCCAATCAATTCAACAAGTTTAGAATGAGCTTTTTTTAGTCCCCTTGTCTTTTCGACTAATTTAATCTCACCATTCTCATCTGCAGTCAAGACGGGTTTTATAGATAACACATTAGCAAAAAAACCTGCTAATTTTGACATCCTTCCATTTTTCATGAGATTATCCAGTGATTCAAGTACAAATACAGTACGACTCGTCTCTATAAATGATTCTACTTTTTCAACTATTTCATTAAACTGAAGTCCAAGATCTATTAATTCCTTAATCTTGTGAACTATTATAGTTTCCCCACAGACAGCGGATTTAGAGTCAAACACATGGATAAGCCTGTTTCCCTTTTCTTCTGCCATTTTCTTAGCCAGCATAGCATTGCTATAAGTTGCACTTAAGCTGGATGAGATAGTAACAGCAAACGACTCGGCACCTTTCTCAAATGCATTTAAAAAATCATATGGACTAGGTGCTGCAGTCTTTGGAACTCCGTCATATTCCTTCATTACTTTTCTCATCTCCGGCAAATCAATACTACCGTCATCTACATAGCTCTTGTCTCCAATATTAATAGAAAAAGGTATTAATAATCTATTGGTTGCTTTCTGCATGCTTTCCGAAAGTTCGCAAGCAGAATCGGTAATTAGATTTATTCTCATATTGACCTCCTAATTTAATCTTTCTTCAATTAATTTTACGAGTGCCTCTGATTCTTTTTCAAGTAGATCTATATCTTTTCCTTCTACCATTACTCTAACAAGCGGTTCAGTTCCGGAAGGTCTTATTAGTACTCTACCACTGTTCTTAAATTTCTCCTCAAACTTGCTTATAGCTTCTGAAATTACCTCATCTTCTGAATATCTATGCTTGGATTCATTGCTTACTTTAGCGTTTCTTAGAACTTGCGGATAAGTCACCATGTAATCATTAAGCTCAGATAGTGGTTTCTCTTCTTTTATCATAGTCTCTATTAATTTTAAAGCGGATAATATTCCATCTCCTGTAGTATTATCTTGTAAGAATATAAAGTGACCCGATTGTTCTCCACCCAAGGTATATCCACCTTCTATCATCTTCTCCAAAACATATCTGTCTCCAACATCTGTTGTCAGCACATTTAAACCGATTTTATCCGCATATTCACAAAGGCCGATATTTCTCATAACGGTACCTACAATAGTATTATTGGGAAGTTTACCTTGATTTAGCATATATGTTCCAACTGCAGCAAGAAAATGGTCTCCATCCATAATCCTGCCCTTTTCATCTACTGCAATCAATCTATCGCCATCTCCGTCAAATGATAGTCCTATATCCGCACCATGTTTTAAGACGGCATCTTGAGTCAACTTAGGATTAGTAGACCCGCATTTATCATTTATATCCATTCCATTATAGTCGTCATTGTAGACGAATATCTCTGCTCCCATCTCCGTAAACAGCTGATTTGCAACAGTTAAAGTTGCTCCATGTCCACAATCTATCACTATCTTTAATCCGTTTAATTTCATCTCGAATCTCGATTTAATAAAGTCTATATATTCCCTAACAGCATTAAAATCATGTCTTAACTTTCCAATTTCTCCACCTGTTGGAAATTCATCTAATTCATCAATATTTTCGATTAACTTTTCTATTTTCATTTCCACTTCATCAGGAAGTTTATAGCCTTCTGATGAAAAGAACTTAATTCCGTTAAACTCTCCCGGATTATGAGATGCCGATATTACAATCCCTGCAATAGCATTAAAATATCTAGTTAAATAAGCAATAGCCGGTGTAGGGATAATACCAACGTCAACTACATCAACTCCTATTGAAAGTATCCCTGAAGTCAAAGCAGATTGTATCATATCCCCCGAGATTCGCGTATCTCTACCTATTACAATTTCATTTTTACCATTGCTCTTTAGTTTGTATGCTGCTGCTCTTCCAACTTTATATGCTAATTCCGGGGTTATTTCTACATTTGCTACACCCCTTATTCCATCTGTTCCAAATAATTTCCTCATGTAACCTCCACTTATAATAAATTCTTTGCTTTTTCTATTAAGATCTCTTTCTTATTCAAATTATCATCTTCCAGAACCATATCTGTTAGAATCCTAAGTGTTTCTCCAATCTTTTTCCCTTGCTCATATCCAATGGCCAATAAATCTCGCCCATCAATGGCAAGTCCCCTTTCATCCACCGGTTTTTCCTCGCTGATTATGCTATCTGCGAGTTTTCGTCCATTGAGGACATTTTTAATGCCTTCCTCATGATTGGTAGATAGGATATCTGCTATTTGTAGGTCAAAAAGTTTGTACACATCTTTCCCCATCCTGGAAATGAGTTTTTTTACAGACTTAGGAGTGTACTCATTAACGCAATCCATATGCCTTTGTACCAATTTTACTACAAGGTCAGTGGTCTGATTGGAAAATCTATATTCTCTAAGAAAGTTCTCGGCCAATTCGGCAGAGATATTTTGATGCCCAAAATACCTGCCTTCTCCAGTTTCATCTATATGTTTAGTTTCGGGTTTTCCAATATCATGTAGTATTGCAGCCAATCTAAGACTTAGGATTGGCTCTGTATTATCCATGACTCTAATCGAATGCTCAAAAAGATCATAGTCATGAAAACTACTCTCTTGATTAAAACCTACCATTCTGTCAATATCAATAGAGATAACCCTTAAAACGCCGGTAGATGCCATCATCCTAAACCCCTTAGAAGGAGTTTCTGACATTAGTATCCTTATCAGTTCCTGAGCAATTCTCTCTTTACTTATTTTTTTAAGTCCTTCACTATGAGTTTTAATAGAAGAATGAAGCTTTTCATCAAGCTCAAAATCCAATTCAGTCGCAAGTCTTATTGCTCTGAGTATCCTTAAATAATCTTCACTCAGTCTACTATCAGGATCTCCGACAGCTCTTATAATACCCATTTTTAAATCCCTTAAACCTTCAAATTCATCGACCAGTCCCGTATATGGATTATAAGCCATAGCATTTATAGTAAAATCACGTCTTTTTAAATCATCTCTTAAACTATTAGAAAACACGACATCACTGGGTCTTCTCCCATCAATGTATCCCTTTTCTATCCTGTAGCTGGTTATTTCAATTTGGTTTTTATCTATAATAACCATTACCGTTCCAAATTCCATACCTGTTTTTATCGTTTTGAAATCTTTGAACACTTCTAAAATATCATTTGGATTTGCATTTGTACATAGATCATAATCAGAAACATCTCTGTTTAAAAGATAGTTTCTAATAGCTCCTCCAACGATAAAAACTTCATAACCCGAGTGCATTAATTTATCTATACATAGCATGACATAACTTGGAATTTGATTTTTGAATGACTTTAAATCTAAAATATCTGCCATTCTATAATCCTTCTGGCGGACTTATGGTAAGCCTTATAGTTTGAGGATTGATGTTTTCAATCGAAACATCGTTGATATTTTCAAATTTCAGCTCTAGTTCATGAGTTCCTAATCCAGCTCCCGTTAAATCAACATAAGGCTTTAGTGCTTCATGATTTAATGGATTTACTTTAGATTTCAATCCGTTTAGCTCGACAGTGATTGTTTTTTGTTCATTTAATACTTTGATTATCGCAGCCTGCGGCTTCTTCTTAAACTCAATTTTATCTATATCAATACTAACCTCTTTTTTTATTATCGTGTCTAAAATATACTTAACATCGACTTTAATTTGATCGCTTGTCAGTCTGACTCCTTCAGGCAAATCTAAAGTCAGATCGTATTTTCCGTCAGTCAGTACAGTACTTAAGTCGAGTGGATGTGTTTTAATAGAATCTATCTTACTCATTACATCAGGTGTACCTCTGACACTGACATCAGTCTGGCTTAACTCTTTTGTAATTTCCGTAATCCCCTCTGCAAATTCATTTACCGTCTCGAGTTTTATAGGTACTTTCTTAATAATATTTACATCAAATGTTACATTCACATATGCATGAGTCTGAGTTATTCCCATAACCTGTTCGCCGGCAGAGTTTAATACCATTAGAGGTATGTTTCTGTTGGTTTCATTGGTTATTTCACTGCTATCCACCGATGCCACTGCCTTGTCAACGGATTGGATTAACGATTCGGCTCCTTCGACCACAATGGTTTCAGGTTGATGTGCCGCAACCTCAATTACCTGATTCTCAGCTGAAGGTTTGCCCTCCAACTTAACCTCAACCTTAATCTCTTTTGATTTTATCTTCTCAAGCGTTATAGGTGCAGTAGCTGTTGATTTATCTATTATATTTAATCCTTGTGGAACATTAAACTTTATAGGAAATATTTTATCATTCTCATCGTATTGACTTAAATCTACTTCTGCTTTAATATCCGAAGCTTTGACATTGATAAAACTATTTGTCTGACCTCTAAGAGTTACGTTTACGGTCGATTCCTTATCCCCTCCAATAGTAAGACCTTTTTCTTCTACCTTGTCTATATTTTTTAAAACTATTGGTATATTTGAATACTGTGTTTTTATTGTAGGATTTTCGTATCCAATGACAAAACTCCAAAGTAATATGGCCAGGATGACAGAAAATAGTTTTAGTCTAAGATTGTCTTTAATTTTTATCATCCTTACTCCTCCATAGCGAGAATATTCTGATATCTTCAGTAGCAAATACTCCCTGAAGAATTACCTTTAAGGTTTCATCATCTACGTATCTGGTAATCTTTCCACTTTCAGCAATCGACACAGCTCCGGTTTCCTCGGACACTATGATCGCCAATGCATCAGATCTCTCTGATATCCCTAAAGCGGCTCTATGTCTAGTACCGAGCTCCTTTGATAGCGTTATGTTTTCAGTAAGAGGCAGAAAACAAGCTGCTGCTCTTATCTTATCTCCTCTGATTATTACGGCTCCGTCATGAAGAGGTGTATTGGGTATGAATATATTGATTAGGAGTTCACTTGATACATCTGCATCCAGTTTAGTACCGGACTCAATAATCTCATTTAATCCTGTATTCCTCTCGAGTACAATTAATGCACCTATTTTTTGTCTGGCTAGTGAAGAAATAGCTGTAGACACTTCACTGGTCAACTTACTTATTTGTTCACCTTTTATCTCCACGATGGGTTTGCTTAGAAAGTTAGATCTTCCTATGTACTCTAGACCTCTTCTAAGCTCAGGTTGAAAGACTATTAATAGTGAAACTACCCCATAGAATAGTATATTATTAATAATCCATTGAATTGTATATAAGTTTAACCTTTTGGTAATAACAGTAAATATTAAAAGCGCTATTATACCCCTTATAAGTTGTTCAGCTCTTGTTTCTCTTATGAGCATCATCAGTTTATATATTATAAAGGCGACAATCATTATATCTACTACATCTGCAAGCCTTATATTCTGTGCATATGTTATAATTCTCTCCATAAATTACCTCATAATCATCTCTTTTTTATCCATTATGCTTTTCATCAATTTCCAGTCTGTGGATATGACTCTCCATTTAGGATTTTCAATGCATAATCTCTCGCATCCAAAATTCTTTCAAGAGTTTCTTCATTCACAGTATCTCTGTACTTTCCACCTTCTATAAAATCTTGAGTATTTAGTAACTCGAATTTTCTATTACCGTTCACATCCAAAAATGAGTTAACCCAGGTAGGATACATTTCTACAGATTTTATTAATGTATTCTCATTGTTTTTTTCAATACTGAATTTAAGTATCACACCTGTCTCGGTATATTTATTATCTATTGTTTCACGTCTTTGATTAGATATAGCATTTCCCATTGAATAAATAATAAACTTATCCAATCCTTCATGTTTTACTATCTCGGTTTTTTGAAGTACATGAGGATGACTTCCAAGTATTAAATCAGCACCCCATTCTATCATCATATGGGCTACATCTGTTTGAGTTTGTGTTTGTTCAAATACATATTCATGTCCCCAATGAGCGTATACAGCTACCAAATCGCATCCACTCTGCTTTGCACTTTTAATATCGGATTCAATTACATTTAAATCCATTCTACTTATCATATAAGAATTCTCTTCTGATAGGTTTTCATCTAAGCCGTTAAAAAGCTCTGAATATGCAAGTAAACCGATCTTGATTCCATTTTTTTCGATTACAAGGAGATTGTCACCGGGTTGTTTTTTAGTACCAAAATGTTTCATATTATTAAAATTAATAGCATTAATCGTAGATTCAATACCCTCTACTCCTGAATCCAAACAGTGATTATTCGCTGTACAAAGTGCATCAAACCCTGCATAGGACAGAGCAGTGGCTACTGCATCAGGGGCATTAAAAAGAGGATACGCTGCTAGTGGCAATAGTTCTTGAGCCATAGTACCTTCAAAGTTTGCCAAAGCTAAATCGGCCCCCGATATTAAATCTTTTACTTTCTCATAATGATCGGTAAAATCATAAGCTTCCGTAGCGGCATTATATCCTGCATTGATCATTCCAAAATGATACAATACATCTCCGGTTGCAGCTATAGTAATACTTTTAGTCTCTTCAGGCCTTTTAACTGTTTTCTCAGATTTCGCTTCCGTCTTTTCAGGTTCCGCTTTTTTTTCCGATTCTTCCGGTTTGTTTATGTATTCTTGTTCTTTATTATTTATCTCTATATTAATGTCTTTGTTTTCAACAGTGATTTCAACCTTATTACCTGCTCCTTTAACAGTACGCACAACAAAACCAACAGCTCCCGAAACAATCTTGAAGCTGCCCCATAATATAATCATAGTAATCATTAAGGAAATTATGAGTCTTGGATAATTTATCTTGTATCCTTTCACCGGTTTTCGCCTTCTACGTCTGTTTGAATCAGATCTTTGCATGAATACTCACTCCATTCATGTCTATTTTATCATATAAAAATATAAAAGTCATAATTTTTAATCTCACGCAAAAAACCGTCACCCAATTACCAATCGGCAGACGGTTCATACTTCCAAACTTAATTTTATATATATCCGGCAAATTCTTATTATCTTAATCACCTAATTCAAATTGGATTAATCTAACTAGATTTTTAACTGCTTCTTCTTCATCATCTCCATTTGCACGAATAATAATGGTGTCGTTTTTTACAGCTCCCATACTAAGGACTCCCATTATACTCTTTGCATTATAAATCTTTTCCCCTTTAACAACTTCAATAGTACTTTTGTATTTTATTGATTCTCGGATAAACTTCGACGCTGGTCTCGCGTGTAAACCTATCTCATTGTTTAGGGTAACCTTTTCCTCTATCATATATACACATCCTTGTTTTCTATGAATAAGAGTTAGTTATATTATCCTTAAGACAGGAAATCTCCTGTCTTAAGGATCTAATCTCTCATTTTTTAATAAGCCACAAATAGCTCTTTCTTTGCATTACATAATGGACAGAAATCTTCTTCACCTGTTAAGGAAATAAAACCGCAAACAGGGCAAAGTAATACTGTTTCAGCATCCAGATCCGAGCCTGCATCAACTCTTTCCTTAGCCTGAGTAAATAACTTAGCATGAACCTTTTCTGCTTCTACTGCATATCTCATAGCTTGAACTGCAGTTTTTTCATTTTGCATTTCTGCAATTGCTATGTACGCCGGATACATTTGAGTGAACTCAAAAGTTTCACCATCAATAGCTCCTTGTAAATTTTCTGAAGTTGGTCCAATTCCAAATCCTGCTCCAGAAAGAACATCAAAATCACCTTTTACATCCTTAAGAGCTTTGAAGTGAAGTGTTGCGTGTATTTTCTCAGCATCTGATGTAGCATGGAATAATCTTGCTACATTTGGAAAACCGTCTTTTTTTGCAATATCTCCCCAGATATTATACCTAGTTCTTGCTTGAGATTCTCCACCATATGCTGATCTTAAATTAGCTTGCGTCATTGCGTTCATAAATTTACCCCCTTATATTTAATTATACCCGATATCATTATAGCATATTGAGTTATTTTTTTCAATTTACAAATTTAATTGACCTTTTAATAGATTTCGTTAATTTTTATCTATAGTTTACGGATTATTTTCATAAGAAAAGCACCACTTAAGCGGTGCTTTAAATTACTAATCTTCTCTTTTTCCTAAGGCTTTGTCCATCATGAACAATCCGTTAGTGCTGTCACCTATTTTTTCAAGTCTTGCTACAACTGAGCCAACATTTGCTTCCTCTTCAACTTGTTCCTCTATAAACCAGTTAAGGAAAACTTGTACCTCATAATCTTCTTTTTCAACAGCTTCTTTGTATAATTTTTTGATATTGTTTGTGATTAATTGTTCATGCTCAAGAGCGGCTTGGAATGCCTCCAATAGAGATTTGTAATCGGTCTTTGCAGCTTGCATACCTTTAAAACTTATTTTGAAACCCTTATCGTGTAAGAAGTTTCTAAATTTTTCAGCATGCATTATCTCTTCTCTCGCTTGCTCGTTAAACCAGTGTTCAGAACCTGTCCAATCTTCTTCAGCAGCATATGCAGCCATAGCTTTGTATATATAAGCAGACTCATACTCCATGTTCATTTGTTCATCTAAATTTTCAAATAGTTTTTTATCCATATAATCCTCCTAATTTAAATTAATATTTATTATTCTTAACACATATATTTATTTACCCAAAAAATACAATATTAAACAATTACTCATATAACTCATATACGCTATATATCTTTAAGTCATTATTTAATAAAGATAGTAGTAATTTTGGGATATTTTCCACATTCACATCAACTACTATTCCATTGTATTTAAGTATTAATTTACTAATATCTATAAACTCCATTTTTTCAAGCGCTGCGACTACTCTGTCGCAGGTCGTTTGTTTATGCATTTCACCGATTATTACTGTCAAGCTCAAGATTTCATTATGCCTTTCATCAGGATTACATTTATTTATTAATAAAACATTGTTCATATTTAATTCCCCTCGTATAATATTATTGTCCACTATTTTTAATATACCCAATAACTGAAATTAATCACATTAAATATATGATTACTAGGTACTACGAAGTAATTTATGATATAATTGTGTTAAATAGAGAATAAATATAGCATGATGTTTGGAGGTCTTTATGGATAAACCTAGAAAAAATAGAAGGCGCAGAAAAGTTAGGATTAACTACACCAGGCTAATTATTAGTATTATTGTGTTATTATTAATCATTTTTATACTATTTACAGGCGTCAAAGCTCTATTTAAAAGAGCATCATCAGGTAGCACTTCGAAAGATAATACTGCTGTGGAAACCGATACTTCAGAACAGAACAAATTAAATCCTGATGGACAATTGAGCCCAAAAAGTAAATTAGAAGATTTTGAGTTCGTCAACAATCTAATACTAAATTCACATCCTTACTATGATGAAAATGTAAGTAAAAAACAGATAGATTGGAAAAAAGTAACCGAGACCTATAAGAAAAAAATTACCGATAGCCAAAAAGATCAACAGTTTATCGATGCAATCACCCAATTTGTTTCCCAGTTAAACGATGAGCAAACGCATATCCTTAATTACGACTTTTACAACTACCTTTTGACTAAGTATAATGCAGAAAAAAATACTCAATGGCTGAAACCGTTAAATTTAGAATCAGTGAAAAGCAGATATAATGTACTATCGACAGAAGAAATCGATAATCTGATTACCGAAAAATCGTCAAACACCGCGGGATCCAATCTAATTCTGGATACCCCCATTGTGGGACAACTTGCATATATTAAAGTTAAGAGTTTTGATGAAAGACATAAAGCTAACGACGGTAAAAGTATTATGGATTTTCTAAACTCGATTAATACTTATAAAAATCTTGTAATAGATATTACAAATGTAAAAGACGGATTAAATTCCTATTGGATAGATAATCTTGTTGCTCCACTTATAAGTTCTGAGAATTCAGTTTCTGGACGTATTGCCAAAAAGGACGATACATTCAAAGACTTCCTTGACTATGCGTATAAGAATAAACATCGGTACATAACTTTCGGTGATGAGTTCCCTATCGGGGAACTCCCTCTTGAATTGAATGTACAAAGTTATGTTAGAGATAAATTTAAGAATTATAAAAGATTTGATATTACTGTTGAACCGAAGGATTCAGTAGGATATGAAGGTAAAATTTTCCTATTGCAAGATAAAAAAGTATACGGCGCTGCAGATACATTCGCTCAATTTTGTAAATCAACTGGATTCGCTACAATTATGGGAACCACTACCAGAGGTTATGGTATGAATGCAGAAATTGAACCGGTTTTGGTAGCTCTGCCAAATAGTGGATTGATACTTAGAATGCCTACCGTCATGGGTCTTAATTATGATGGTACTGGAACCGCGCTTGGAGGGACACCCCCCGATATCGAAATCAATAAAGATGTCATTGATTTGAAAGAAATAATCGATTATATTAACTAAACTTATTAAGGTCAATAAAAAGCAGATGTATTGTTACAAAATTGTAATAATACATCTGCTGTTTTTTTATATTATTTTCCACCTAATTTCGGTCAATTTCTTCTACATTCCGTCTATAATTCTTGGTTATAATTTTCTCAATTCATTTATTAACAAATTTCAAGTTATAATTATGAATAGATTAATGTTTTTAAGATTATCTATCTAATACAAAAGATGTTTTAATTGTCCTTTAATCCTTTTATCTAATCGATAATCATAATCAACAACGCAAATTATCTATACTTTAATTATCTCAACTGCTTTTATGAATTATTATACATATTATTTTTCTTTCAGTTTTCATCAAATTCACGGCTGAATTACAAGCTTTATCACATCAGACTATATTGACATGTGTTATTTGATATTTAATTATGTTTATATATACTTAGAAAATTGACATTTTTCATCTCAATAGATAGAATTAAATTGTATAAAAAAATAAGGAGGTAATACATGGAAAACTCAACAAAAAATCAAAGGAAAGGGTTTCTTGGAGCAGTTGAAAGAATTGGTAATGCTCTTCCCCATCCGGCTATACTATTTTTCTTATTTAGTATCATAGTAATTATAGCATCTGAATTAGTAGCCAGAACGGGAGTTTCAGTAACCTATTATGATGCAAGAGCAAAAGAAGAAGTTACAAAGACTGCCGTATCCCTTATGAATGCCGAAGGTCTAAGGTATATCTTCAACAATGCAACTAAGAACTTTACAGGATTTGCTCCTCTTGGAACGGTTTTAGTAGCTATGCTAGGAGTAGGGGTAGCGGAAAGTACAGGACTTATATCAGCTGCACTTAAAAACCTAATTACTTCAGTTCCAAAATCACTTCTTACTGCAGTAGTTGTATTTGCAGGTATTATGTCAAATATAGCTTCTGACGCAGGTTATGTTGTCGTTATACCACTTGGAGCTATCGTGTTCTCTGGTGCAGGAAGACATCCGATTGCAGGTCTTGCAGCGGCATTTGCCGGAGTTTCTGCCGGTTTCTCTGCCAACCTAGCAATAGGAACACTGGACCCATTACTAGGCGGTATTACAAATGAAGCTCTAAAATCAGTAGGTATGGTTGGTGAAGTTCTTCCAACTGATAACTACTATTTCATGGCAGCATCAACTTTCTTACTAACCATAGTAGGAACACTTGTAACCGACAAATTCATAGAGCCAAGACTTGGCACCTATACAGGTAGTTACAAGCCTGACCATGAGCCACTTACTACTGTAGAAAGAAAAGGATTAAGATTTGCCGGTCTTTCATTATTAGTGTTTATGGTAATAATGGCATACCTTATGGTTAAATTACCTGGAAATCTACCTGGAAACGGAGTATTCTTAGAACCGGATGCATCAGGAAAACTTGTTCTTAACAACTTCCTAGGAAACGGATTACTTCTTGCTATACTATTGATGTTCCTTATCCCGGGTGCTATCTACGGTAAAGTTACAGGAGTAATTAAGAATTCAAATGATTTAATCGGTGGTATGACCGATGCGATGAAGAGCATGGGTGCTTACATGGTTCTATCATTCTTTGCGGCACAGTTTATTAATTACTTCAGCTATACAAACCTTGGACTTCTAGTTTCATTCCAAGGAGCGGAACTATTAAGAAGCATAGGATTCGTTGGACTACCACTTATTATAGCTTTCGTTATTCTTGCAGCATTCCTAAATCTATTTATGGGTTCAGCATCTGCAAAGTGGGCGGTAATGGCTCCAATATTTGTACCTATGATGGCTCAATTAGACATTGCACCGGAATTCACTCAGTTAGCATACAGAATCGGTGACTCTACTACAAATATTATAACTCCGCTTATGAGTTACTTTGCAATGATCGTAGTATTTGTAAAGAGATACGACGAAGATAGTGGTTTAGGTACATTGATTTCAACAATGCTTCCATATTCATTCTTCTTCTTAATGTCTTGGATAATATTATTAGTAATATGGTACGTCTTAGGTCTTCCAATAGGACCTGGAGGCGCTGGAATTCATACTTCAATGAATTTAATACAATCATTCTTTGTTTAATATAAACTATAGAGTGTAAACAAAAGCAAGTGGAATAGTATATATTAACTACCACTTGCTTTTATTTTAAGTTAAAGGAGATTTTTAATGAACGAGAAAAGATTATTAGAGAGATTTTTAGAGTTTATTCAAATTGACAGTCCGACAACTAGAGAGCGCGACTTTGCCGAACATTTAATTCCCATACTAAGGGATTTAGACATGGAAGTGTTTATGGATGATGCCGGCGAAAAAGCAGGAAGTAACAGCGGAAATCTAATAGCAAAGCTTAAGGGTACTACAGGTTCACCTGCGATTATGTTCAGTGCGCATATGGACACTGTTTCTCCCGGAGAAGGAATCAAGCCTGTAATAAGAGATGGCGTTATCTACAGTGATGGTTCAACAATTCTGGGCGGAGATGACAAGGCTGGTATAGCTGCGATTATCGAAGGTATACAATCCATTAAAGAAGCAAGTATACCTCACGGAGACATAGAGGTTGTTTTCACCATATACGAAGAGGGCGGGCTTTTCGGTTCCAAATATTTAGATTATTCCACTGTAGATTCAAAATTATGTTATGTACTCGATACCAGTGGTTCACCGGGTAAAATTGTAATCGGTGGTCCTGCGCAGGCTAAAATAAATGTTGAATTTACAGGAAAAGAAGCTCATGCAGGTGTTGCTCCTGAAGAAGGTATAAGTGCAATCCAGATTTTGGCCGAGGCTATCTCAAATATGAAATTACTTAGAATAGACGAAAAAACAACAGCAAATATCGGTAAAATCGAAGGTGGCTCGGTTACCAATATAGTAACCAAGACTGCAAAATTCCTTGCAGAAGCAAGAAGTTTAGAAGATGATGCACTCGATCTCCATGTAGCTCACATGGTAGAAGAATGCGAAAAAGCTGCTAAGAAATACGGCGGAACTGTCGATGTTAAAGTCAATATCGCATATAAGAGTTTTAAATTGGATGAAAATGAAGCTATTGTCCAAAATGCAATGAAGGCTTGTGAAAACTTGGGATTTGAACCGGAGACTATGATGTCTGGTGGTGGCTCAGATACCAGTAATTACAATGCAAATGGAATAAAATCCGTTAACCTTGCCATTGGAGAAACTAAACCTCATACAGTTGATGAATCTCTAAAAATAGAAGATTTAAATAATTCCGCAAGACTCGTAATGGAACTTATTAAGCTTCATGCCTAATAAAGAACTTCTATAATTTTTGGTGCTGGTGGTGAAAATCTGATTTTCACTCTGGCACCTTTTTCTTATAATAAAAAAACAAAGTGAGCATGATCTAGCATAATTTAATCACCACGAAAAAATCATCAGAATGGAGGTCACCATGTTTTTTTACTAATTCTATCTTAAATTTACTAGGCTTTGAAGAGGAGAATATAAAAATATACAACCAAATTGGTTCGGTGTTAAAGAAATGAGTTACCCATCATCTCCTATCCGGTAAACTCAATTTCTTTTTATTATCGATCATATTTTCATTTTAAACAGGATATTAATTTCAAAAAAATGATTGCATAAAAAAATACTTCAGGCAGAACGCGCTGCCTGAAGTAATATTTTGTGATTTTATCAGATACCGATACCATTTAATAAAAACTTTTTAAAATGCTCTAAACAACCATTCTAAGACAAATTTACTTCTATATAAGTATATTGCCCAAGCCGAACAGGTTAGTCCTAAGAAAACTCCAACTATTACATCACTTGCCCAGTGCACTCCCAGGTATATTCTACTGAAAGCTATGGCGAGTCCGATAATCAATCCTATCAATAATAGAAATACCAATCTACCGGTACCTGTTGACACTATATAGGCCAGTGTCAGATAAAAACTTACGCCAACCGTTGAATGTCCACTGGGAAAGGAATATCCGATGTGGCTTAAAGCTCTCTCCTTTGTAGGTCTAGTACGTCTGAATATAAATTTTAATACTTGGGATACGATTATCGACAATCCTGCAGATAATATTATTGCTGATGCAGTAACGAATTCTCCATCCCTTACCAAGACAAAAAGTATTGGGACGATAATCATAAATAGTGTTTCTACATTACCTAGTCTCGTAACAGATTTCATAACACCAATAAAATGAGGATTCCTATCTCTCGTTACCTTATCTCTAATATTTTTATCGAAAGTAGTTTCAGCTTTTTTATATAACCTGGTCCCGGTATATATCGAAGCCAATAACACTAATATTGTAAAAATAATTAATAATGTTAAATACATCCTGTTCTCCTTATTAACATATGTAAATTATATCAATTCATATATGTATTGTAAAGTACGGAAAATCTAAAAGGCGTTCAAATTTGAACGCCTTTTTATAACTTATTTAGCAGGAGCTGAATGTATTGAGCATCCTTCTAATTGATGGATAGCTTCCATAAATGCTTCGCTTAGAGTTGGATGAGCGTGAATCATATTGGCAATAGCTGAAACAGGTAATTTGTTTGCTACAGCAACAGTTCCTTCATGAATTAAGTCATTTGCATGAGGTCCAATTATATGGATTCCGTAAATTTCAGAAAGGTCTTCTTTTGCTAAGATTTTTACAAATCCTTCTGCTTCACCCAATGATACAGCTTTACCATTTCCTGTGAACATGAATTTACTCTTAACGTATGGGATATTTTCTTCTTTTAATTTGTCTTCAGTATATCCAACTTGTGCTACTTCAGGAAGTGTGAAAGTACATGCAGGTATTACATCTAAATTGATTTCAGGTGTTTTACCCATAAGTTTTTCAACTACGTATATACCTTGAGCTGATGCAGCATGTGCTAACTGAATACTGCCTTCGGTAACATCTCCGATAGCATATATTGTGTCAACATTAGTTTTCATATCACCATCTATAGGTATTCCGTATCTTGAATATTCTACACCAGCTGCTTCCAAGATTAAGTCCTTTTGTGAAAGCAGCCCTACCGGTAGCCATCAATAGAGTTTGTCCTTCTGCTTCTTGAGTTTTATCTTTTCCGATAAGTTCAGCTATAACTTTATAGCCGTTTTCGGTTTTTTCGATTTTACTAGCTCTGGATTTATTTATCAATTTAATTCCGGCTTTTTTCAAGAAACTTGGCATTCTCTTTGATATTTCTGAATCAGCTGCGCCTAGGATTTCATTAGCAACTACAGTTACTTCTGTTCCCAGCTCGTTGTAGATACATGCGAACTCTAGTCCGATAACTCCTCCACCGATTACAAGCATTGATTCAGGCACAAAGTCAAGGTCAAGTATTTCGTCACTTGTCATGATTCCTTCAGCATCTGCTCCTTCTATAGGAGGAACAAATGGAACTGAACCTGAAGCTACGATAGTGTAGTCTGTTTCCAGTTCTCTCGTACTTCCGTCTTTAAGTTTAACTACAACAGTATTGGCATCTTTAAAAGATGCGAATCCAGGTATGAATTCCATATTAGGATATGATCCTACCAAGAATTCTACCCCACCTCTGATTTGCTCTACTACTTCGTTCTTTCTCGCTTGAATTCTTGCTCCGTCTATTGAAAGATTTTCAAAGTCGAATCCGAATTCTGCTTTTCTCTTCATAGCATTTGCAATTTCAGCATTTCTCCAAAGAGTTTTGGTAGGTATACATCCTCTATTTAAGCATGTACCACCTAATTCTCTATCTTCTATTAAATATACATTTGCTCCTAGTTGGGCAGCCCTAATGGCACATTCATATCCGCCAGGGCCTCCACCTATAACAGTTATGGTTTTGGTCAAAATAATTACTCCTCTTCTGTAGATTGATAAACAACGATTACATCTTTCGCTGCTTTTGTTTCATCCGGTCTTCTAACCGGTGTATTATGTGGTGCTTCTTTAAGAAGCTCAGGATTTTCTTTTGCTTCTTTAGCTATTTCAATAAGGGAATTAGCGAATGCATCTAAAGTTTGCTTAGTTTCCGTTTCTGTCGGTTCTACCATCATAGCTTCATTGATAATAAGTGGGAAATAAACGGTTGGTGCATGGTATCCCTTATCAAGGATTCTCTTAGCTATATCAAGTGTTGTTACTTCAGAAAGCGGATCTTTTAATCCTCCAAAAACAACCTCATGCTTTGTAATTCTATCCAAAGGTAGTTTGTAATAGTCTTTAAGAAGTGCTTGTAGATAGTTGGCATTTAAAACTGCAACTTCAGAAGCTCTCTTAAGTCCGTCTGCTCCCATTGTTAGAATATAAGTGTAAGCACGTACAAGAATTCCAAAGTGTCCATAGAAATCTTTTACTTTACCGATAGAATTCGGAAGATCATAGTTTAGATAGAAAGTTCCATCATCTTTCTTTTCTACAACAGGTACAGGTAAAAACTCTGCTAAAAACTCTTTACAAGCTACAGCTCCAGAACCCGGTCCTCCACCACCATGTGGTGTTGACATAGTCTTGTGCAGGTTGTAGTGAACAACATCAAAGCCCATGTCTCCAGGTCTAGCTTTACCCATGATGGCATTTAGGTTAGCTCCGTCATAGTATACTAATCCACCTGCTTCATGAACTATATCAGCTATAAGCTTAATATTCTCATCAGACATACCTACGGTATTTGGATTTGTAAGCATTAATCCGGCAGTATCATCTCCAACTGCAGCTCTTAAAGCTTCTACATCAACCATACCTTGGTTTGTCGATTTAAGTTCTATTGTTTTATATCCTGCCATTGCAGCTGTTGCAGGGTTTGTACCATGCGCAGCATCAGGAATTATAATCTTATCTCTCTTAGTGTCTCCTCTTTTTTCGTGATAAGCTTTAATGAGGAGTATTCCGGTATACTCACCATGTGCTCCGGCAGCCGGTTGCAAGGTTGGTTTATCCATACCGGTAATTATAGCAAGAGCGTCACCTAATTCATACATTAGCCTTAGAACACCTTGCATGTCTTCTTCAGCCTGTAGTGGGTGAACATTTTGGAATCCTGGTAACGAAGCCATATCTTCGTTGATTTTTGGATTGTACTTCATGGTACAAGATCCTAATGGATATATTCCTTGATCCAATGAGTAGTTTTTATTAGAAAGATTAGTAAAGTGTCTAATAACTTCAAACTCAGCTACTTCAGGGAAGTCCAGCTCAGTATCACATAATAGATCTTGAGGTATTAAATCACTTAACTCAGCTTCAGGTACATCTAAATCCGGAAGCTTATATCCCACTCTACCAGGTTGAGAGACTTCAAATATTACTTTATCATAATTTGTATTCATTTAAGCCTCCTCCATTATCTTAACAAACTTATCGATTTCTTCCTTAGTTCTCTTTTCTGTAACAGCTATGATCATTACATTTCCAATACCTTCATAGAATTTAGCAGCTCCAAATCCACCTATTATTCCCGCTTCTTTAAGCTTATTGTTTAATTCTTCAACGGGTTTGTCGGTAACAACTGCAAATTCTTTAAAGAATGGTGCGCTTGAGAATGGTTTAAACTTACCGGATTTGGTTAGTTCATTGAAGCAGTAATGAGCTTTTTTAGTACACTGCTCAGCAACTTCTCTCATTCCTTTCTTACCCATAGTGATCATATAAACTGTTGCAGCCAATACATTTAATCCCTGGTTTGAACAAATATTTGAAGTAGCTTTTTCTCTTCTAATATGCTGCTCTCTCGCAGATAGTGTCAGTACCCAACTTCTCTTACCATCTCTGTCTTCAGTTTGTCCTACGATTCTTCCAGGAAGTTTTCTTAAATGTTTCTTATTAACAGCAATATATCCAAGATAAGGTCCACCTGCAGCTACAGGTATACCAAATGGTTGTGCTTCTCCTACTACTACATCAACACCGATTGCTCCCGGTTTCTTAAGAATTGCAAGTGACATCGGATCACATGAAGCGATCATGTCACATTTCTTAACGCCGTGAGCTATTTCAGTAGCACTTTCTAGATTTTCAATGAATCCAAAGAAGTTTGGACTTTGAATTACTACCGCGCCGGTATCTTCAGTTACTGCAGCTTTTAGTGCATCCAAATCGGTTACACCGTCTTTCATATCTACTTCTATAAGGTCAAAACCTTGAGCTTTAAGATATGTTCTAGCTACCATCCTGGAATGTGGATGAACGGTTTTAGAAATTACAACATTCTTCTTCTTATTACCGTTTACGCACATTAAAGCTGCCTCGCCTATTGCTGATCCGCCATCGTATAGGGAAGCGTTTGCTATTTCCATGCCTGTTAATCTTGTAATTAATGTTTGGTACTCAAATATATATTGTAAAGTTCCTTGACTTACTTCTGGTTGATATGGTGTATAGGAAGTATAAAACTCAGTTCTTCCCGTGATATGCTTGATTATGGAAGGAATATAGTGATCATAAGCACCGGCACCAAGGAATGATGGCATTTGACATGGACATACATTGTCTTCAGCCAAACCTCTTAAATATGCAGCAACTTCTAGTTCACTTTTTGCCTTCGGCAAATCGAGCGGTCTATTCATAGAGACATCCTCGGGGATGTCTCTAAATAGATCGTCTATTGATTCGACTCCAATCTTCTCAAGCATCTCTCTTTCATCTTGTTCAGTAAGAGAAATGTATGGAAACATTATTAAGCCTCCTCAGCTAAGAATTTTTCGTACTCTTCGTCGTTCATTAAATCATCAGTCGGAGCATCTTCAACTTCCAACTTAACTAACCATGCGCCATATGCATCAGAGTTAATTAATGCAGGATCATCATCAAGATCTTCGTTAACTTCAAGTACTTTACCAGCAAAAGGTGTGAAAGCATCACTTGCAGCTTTAACTGATTCTATAGATGCTACAGCTTCACCTGCATCTAGTTCATCATCTACATCTGGAAGTTCAACATATACTATGTCTCCAAGATGATCTTGTGCGTAATCAGATATTCCTATAACTACCTCATTACCATCAATTTTAACCCACTCATGATCCTTTGTGTAAAATAATCCTTTTTCAACTTTCATTTAAAAATCCTCCTAAATTATATTTATTTCTTTTGTAAAAATCGTTTACTGATTATAACAGCAGGCACTACTCTCTTTCTGATTTGTACTTCTACTTCGTTGCCTATTACTGCTTCTTCAGCGTCGATTATCACATTCGCGATTGGTTTTCCTACAGTTGGAGCTAAGTAACCTGTGGTAATTTTTCCAATTTCTTTACCATCTTTTAGCACTGCATAACCATGTCTTGGGATACCTTTGCCAGTCAACTCTAAACCGATTAACTTTCTCTTTAAACCTTCTTCTAATTTCTTAGCAAGAGGTTCTTTACCAATAAAATCATCTTTATTGAAGTCGATAGCAAATTTTAAACCGGCTTCAAGTGGTGAATTATCTTCATCCATTTCATTTCCATAAAGTGGCATAGAAGCTTCAAATCTTAGAGTATCTCTGCATCCTAACCCACATGGTTTAGCGCCTAGTTCAATAAGTTTCATCCATATGTCATCTCCGTCTTCCCAATCACAGTAGATTTCATATCCTAATTCACCTGTGTATCCTGTTCTGGAGATTAAAACCTTTTTGCCATCTAAAGTAACATCGTCAACAAAGTGGAAGTTTTCTAACTCATCTAGATTGTAATCCAGTGCTTTTTGAAGTACTTCTTTAGATTTTGGTCCTTGTATAGCTATCTCACTATATGATCTTGATGCATTTACAATTTCTACATCAAACCCATCTTTTCTAGCCATAATCCAATCAAAATCCTTGTCTGTGTTAGCTCCATTAGGAACCCATAGAACTTTTTCATCATTGTACTTAAATACTAATAGGTCATCAACTACTCCACCTTTTTCATTTAAAAGTATTGAGTATTGACATTGCCCATTTTCAATCTTAGTAATGTCATTAGATAAGATATAATTATTGAATTTAATAGTATCGGGTCCGGTAATAAAGAACTCACCCATATGTGATACGTCAAAAATTCCAACATCATTTCTTACTGTATTGTGCTCGTCAACAAGTCCGGTGAACTCTGAAGGTAATGCCCATCCAGCATATTCAACCATATTGCCTCCTAGTTGCACATGACAATCATAGATTGCAGTTTTTTTAGCATCCATTCTAAACTCCTCCTTTATATGTTATACTTAGTTACATAGCTACGGTTTTACCTTAGCTTATAAAATATCCCTACAATATGATTATATAGGAGTTAAGTGAATTATGCAATACCGAAATATTACAAATGACAAAATATCTACATCCGTTTTAGGATTTGGTTTAATGAGATTGCCGGTTGAAAATAATGATAATTGCACAATAGATAAAATAAAATCCTTCGAAATGATGAAATATTTATATGATAATGGAGTAAATTATTTTGATACAGCATATACTTATCATTGTGAAAATAGTGAAACATTGCTTGGAGAATTTATTGAAACAATAGATAGATCCTCAATCTATGTGGCAACAAAACTGCCTATGTGGTTATGTAATAATTATGAAGATTATGAAACTCATTTTAATACTCAGTTAAAGCGACTCAAAAGTGATTATATAGATTTCTATTTAACGCATAGTCTTACTGAAAAGAGTTTTAAAAAAATGCTAGAACTGGGTGTTTTTAAATTCTTGGACGAACTTAAATCAAAAGGCAAGATAAAATATGCGGGATTTTCATTCCATGATGAACTACCTGTTTTTAAAGAGATACTAAATTCTTATAATTGGGACTTTTGTCAAATCCAGCTAAACTACTTGGATAAAAACTACCAAGCAGGTTTAGAAGGTCTTAAACTGGCAAGAGAAAAGGGAATCTCGGTAATTGTAATGGAACCCCTTAAAGGTGGCAATCTCGCCGAATTACCAAAGGATACAAACCAAATACTTGAAAAATATAACATAAAATCAACACCTGTCCAGCTAGCACTGAAATGGGTTTATGATCTGGATATCTCCTTATTGTTGAGTGGTATGAGCAATATGGAGCAGTGTATCGAAAATGTTGCACTTGCAGATACTGTTTCTGAAGTAAACACTACCGCTGATGATAGAAAAGCCATTGATGAATTGGTTGAATTTTTAAATAATCGTATATCCGTTGGATGTACATCTTGTGAATATTGCATGCCATGCCCATTTGATGTAAATATTCCCGGAATTTTTCAAAGATTTAATAATGCGACCATATTTGATAATTATGAAGAAAATATCAAAAGCTATCAAACATTAATTGAGAATAATAATGATGCCGGCATGTGTACTGAATGTGGTGCATGTGAAAGTCTGTGTCCTCAAAACATTGAAATCATTAGAAAATTGAAAGAGGCTGACAGCATCCTAAAAAATGATATATAATTGTTTTTTAGGGTATATTTAATGATATAAATAGGAGGTGTTGAAATGATCTGTAAATCATGTTCGAATGAAATTAATAATGTCAAATACTGCCCCCATTGTGGAGCTCAAAATATTAACTTTATATCGAATGAGGATAGTCTATTAAATAGACCCAGTTTTAATAGAGATGAGCAAGAATACAATGAAAATCTATTAAACAATGACTATGAAGATAGGATAAAGGAAGAAACTGCGTCTGATCGATTTGGTGAGGATTTGAATTCCGAGCCTAGAAGAGAAGTCTTTGATGAAGCATCTGATAAAGAGTATCATTTTAATGAATATGACGGAAGAGAAAAACTACATCCGGAAGAAGATTTCGAAAACAAAACGGATAGAGAAGATCATTACTCACAAGGCTCATCGGATAAAAACTATTCAAATGACAGCTTCAATTATAATAATGATGAAACTATTGACAAACTATGGGCTTTTCTAGGCAAAGTTAATAAATCTGCCGCTCCAATCGCCTCTAAAATCTACGATATGGGTTTAATATCGCTAATTGTATTGGTATTGGCAATCTCAATTTTGAACAGTGTTTCAGTACGTTTTAATCAGCCGGTTTTCACCTCTAGAATGTTTTTTAACAGTCTACTGACTTCAATAATCGGAGTGGTAATAACATTCTTTTTCTTAAGATTTGTGTTTAATTATGTTGCAAAACAGCATAATGTATATGTAAAGAAAGATGAACTTAATGTATGCTTACTTTTATCCATGTTACTAAGTTCATTTATAAGGATGGCTTTTGGAAATTCAATACTTATTGCTATTTTAAACTCTTTCGTTTCAACACTATTACTACTTGCACTGATTATAAGACGATTAAATATAAATAATTACAAAAGCATTGGCATCAAATACGTAGTATTCAATATTGTATTTATGATTATTTTTTATGTTGTCTTACTTGGACTATTATTTGCAATATTTGCGTTAGCATCCTAATAAATAAAAAAACCGAAAGCTGCATATTTAAATATGCAGCTTTTTTATTATGCACTAACAGGTTTTAATACATTTTCTCTCGTAATCTTTCTAATCATAATTAAGCCTGTGCCCAGCGATAGTAACTCAGCTAGCGGAATTACAAGCCAAACCCCAATAATTCCGAGAGTATTAGACAGTATTAATAAAAGTGCAAGAATCCACACAAAACCTCTCATCATACTCATTATAAAAGCTTCCATGGATCGCTTTTGACTTTGCAAAAATATCGTCGCTACCAGGTTTAAACCCGTAATCGGAAAGGCTAAGAAGTATATTCGTATCCCCAGTATTGCTCTGTTTATGAGTTCAGGTTCATTCTCAACAAAAATCATCGCCAAGTACTTAGGCATTAACTGTCCGATTAAAAGTATCCCTAAACCTATAACTAAACCACCTATTGCTGCAATCTTTCCATAGTACACCTTCATATCTGATAGTCTTCTTCCATAAGCTTCGCTTATTAAGGGCTGTATTCCATTTGCTACCCCTGCTAATATTGCAGTAAATAACAAGCTGAGATTTGCAACAATCCCATAAGCAGAGACAGCAATATCTCCTTCAATCCTCAAAAAGGCAAAGTTAAAAGCAAAAATTACAATTCCTTGACTAAGTTCTAGTACAAATGAAGCCATTCCATTTTTTATTATTTCTAGTGGAGCTTTAAAGCTACTTAGTTTTAATATTTTTATGCCCGCCTCTCTAAAGTGTAGCAGTAAAACGCCAAAACCTACGACCTGAGCAAGACCTGTTGCAAGAGCACATCCCCTCATCCCCATATCTAAAGGGAACAAGAAAACATAATCCATAACGACATTGAAAACACTGGCAGCTAACATTGCCGACATGGCAATTTTACTACCACCATCATTTCTTACAAATACTGTTAGTGATATAAAAACTAAGAAAAAAGGTGAAAACATCATTAGCATAGATAGATAATCAAATGCCATACCTAAATTTTCAGACCCTCTGCCCAAAAATTAACTAGATTTTTTGTAAAGAAGATACTTAAGAACAATAAAATAAGTCCAGTAATAATTGACATTAACATAGACTTTGTAAATAGTTTATTCCCTTCCTCGTATTCTTCTCTTGCCAGCCGGATGGACATTAAACTCGCACCACCCATCCCTATGAGAAGCCCTAAACCCGTCAGTACATTTATCATAGGAATTGAGATATTTAGTGCAGCAAGGCCATCAGTCCCAAGCCTTCTTCCGACAAGCATCGTATCTCCAAGTACATAGAGTGATGTACCCATCATTCCACCGATTGCAGGAAGAATATATCTCAAATAAACCTTTTTTGGATTTCGTATCATAAACTTCCTCCTTTAACAATCAGTATATCATAATAGTATATTTTTTCAATTTTTTTATATATTATTACATGTTTTTAATCTCTATTTGTCATAATTTATACAATTATTTATTTACCTCACTAGTTATATAATCAATAAAGTAGTCCTCTGACATAAATCTTTAGAGAAGCTTAAAATAATTGGAGATTTATAAGATAATTAATCTACTTAAATACCATTTATAATAAAACATCAAAATAAATATATCCATTTTCCAAAAAAATAAGTGATAGTCTAATAAACTAATCACCTACTTAATTCTTTTAATTTTTGAATATAATCCGCTGTCCTTATTGATAGATCATCGAAATTATTGAAACAGATTAAATCTTCCATATTGTCAATATCAGGCAGCGTCTCGCCCACATGAACCGTCCAATTATTTTCTTTTATAATTTCTAAACTTGACTCAAAAACACTTAGCGTACTCCAATTAATACTACCGGATTTAAGTATTGTTTCAATCTTTCTTTTATCAGAAGCACCTATCAGATAATAACCTCCATCAAAAGTCGGATTCAAAACTATATTATTATCTTCAAGAGCCTTAAATGAATCATTTATTATATTATGATTAATATTCGGTATATCTGACCCAATTAGTACAACTTTATCATAGTTTAAACTAAATAATTTTTCCATGGCATTGTACATCCTACTGCCCATATTATCGCCAAACTGATGAAATATACCAAAATTCTCGGGAATATCGTTTATAAGTATAGATAATTTACCGGTTGGTGCATATGCAATAAATACATCATAATCCTTACTGCATCTTAGTTTTTCAAATAAATCAAGCAATATATACCTTGCAAGTAAAGCTGCCTCCTCGGCAGAAATACTGCCTATTAATCTTGTTTTGACAGTGCCAGGTATTGGTATCTTTGAAAATATTATAACTGCATTCACTATCTTACCTCCCTATACATCTTGGCAAGCTCTTCGGGAGATGTGCCGGTTATATATTTGAGTTTTAATCTATGCATGAAAACCAATGTCTTAAAAACTCCTTTTTGTTTGAATCTTCTTCCTGAAGTTCCAATTCTTTCTTTTAATACTTTAACTTTAAAATCCCTATAGAGTGCTTTTGACATATTCCAGTCTTCCATCAGAGGTATCTCGTCATATCCTCCAATTTTCAAAAAAGCATCCCTACTCATAAAGATTCCCTGATCCCCAAACATCAAATTCAGATATTTTGCTCTAAGATTTGAAGTCTTAGCTATCAGTTTTAAAGAAATATCAGTATAGTCATGAAAATAGAGTGAAAAGCATCCCGCATCGTAGCCATTTTGCATAGCTTCTTCAATTGCAGCAATACTTCTACTATCCGGAATCGAATCGCTGTGCACAAACCATAGTGCACTCCCTCCGGCAGCATTTGCACCGGCATTCATTTGGAATGCACGTCCTTTAGGAGTATTCAAAACCCTTGTATACCTGCTTGCAATTTCTACAGTTTTATCTACACTCCCACCATCACATACCAATATTTCTTTGATTCCATCTAGGCTTTCTAGTCGTTTAAGACAATCTGAAATTGTGCTTTCTTCATTGTAAACCGGAACAATAATAGATATCATATTTTTCCCTTATCTTCCATTTTCTTTAGGTTTTTCTCATAAATATATTTGATAAATGTAAAGACTGCAGTTAATCCAATAAGCAAAAAGATTGCTATATAAAACTCACCGCTTCCTATTCTGTTTACCTTGTCACCTAAATTTACATAGACCAATATACCCGGAATTGATCCGATAATGGTTGCAAGTGTAAACTCTTTAATGTCTACCTCAGCAAGTCCCGCACTATAACTTACAACCTTAAACGGAAAAAGCGGCACGAGTCTAAGTATGAGTATTAACAGAAATCCTGACTTGCCTGATGTTATATCGACTAAATCTTTTTTTACAAATTTTCGTACAAAACCTGATCCTAAATACTTTGCTAAATAGTATGCAAGTAATGCACCTATTAAAGAGCCGACAGATGTAAGTACACTGCCCCAAAAAAGACCGAATACCATCCCACCGGCAATTACTATAACAGAGTCAGGAAATAAAAACAGTGGTAATATACTGAGTATTAAAAGGTATATCAAACTCGACAAATGACCGAATTCACGTATCTTTTTACTTATTACCTCTGGACTGAATTTATTAAAATCTACATACCTCGATACCAAAAATATAATGGCAATGATAATTATTGCAAGAGCTACTTTTATTATATTATTTCGTTTCATTTATAACTTCTCCTGCCAACTTCCTTGCTCTATATCTATTAAACCACGACTTAGCCAAAGACGACTTTTCTGTCTTTATATCATCCACGTCAGTAAATATCAATTTAAGTAGATGTATGCTGTCTAATTTTTCTGACTGCAGTGTTTCTGCACACTCCATACAGTATGTTATTATCGTTTTAGAACCGGCTTCTTGTCTTCGTCTGTCTCTATGCTTCTCAAAAATCTTCTTGGAGGTAAGAAATACCATCCCTCCCATACCACAGCAAAGAGTCCTATGCTTGTTATAACTCATTTCATCATAAGAGATTCCCAATTGATTTAGGATTTCTCTAACTGCTTCGTGGATTTTATCCTCGGTCCTCGTCGGACAGGGATCGTGGATTATTGCATTCAATTTTGTTTCTGCAAATCTGTTTTTTGCATAATCCGGCACTCCTGAATCGCCTAATACTTCATATAGGGATATTGTCTTAAATTCAGGAGCATTTCTTTTAAAACAGGTATAACAGTTTTGACAACCCGTAATAATCGTTTTAACTCCATGTTTATTAAAATCTGATTTTAAACTTTCCATAAGACTCACAAATTTCTCATGCTTTCCTAAAAACTCAGTTGGTTTTCCGCAGCATTTATTCGAGTAACCGCAATTAGGAAAAACTTCCCTCAAATAATTGTAAGCACTCATTACCATCTCAGGATTATTGGAAAGTAAGGAGCATCCCGGAAAGAAAATAGTTTCAGTATTCTTACCGAGTATACTATCTGAAAAAATTTTAGAAAAGCTTAGTTTTTGATGAATATCTACTCCTTTAGTATTTAAACTCCCCGGTAGTTTTCCATTATACTGTTTTACGCTCTGTTTTCTAAATTCATAAAATAAATCTCTAAAACTAACGCCTTTTGGACAAACCTCGGCGCAGTATCCACAGAGCATACATGCATAAGGAAGCTCAATGTCAAAACTCTTATCTTTATTTAATTGAGACAACAGTTTTTTAGGATTATCGGAAAATTCATCCAGCATCGGACATCCCTTAGTACAAAGTTTACAGTCTATACATTTACTATACTCCAATTCTATCAAGCTAGCCAGCTTATCTGAGCTTACAAGAATCTTACTATTCATTCTAGTTCACTTCTTTAGTCTTTGATTTATTTTTATCCGTCCAAATTAGTTTTATTGTATATGCAAGTGCAGATACTCCGAAAAGTATAAGTAAACCCTTTACAAATGTAGACGGATTCGAAGATGTAGCTGCTGCATATGAATAAACAATGGTCGCCGGTAATTGTCCCAGTCCCGTTGCTATAAAGAAGTCTTTAAAACTCATAGCAGTAAGTCCGGCTGCATAACTTATCGGATCAAATGGTACAAAAGGAAGCAATCTTGCTACGAGAATCGCATTCTTTCCGTACTTCTCAAAGAAAATGTCCACATCTTCAAGTGCCAATTTAGAAGTAAACTTTTCAGCAGCACCTCTCCCATATATTCTGGAAATGTAAAAACAAAGTGCCGCTCCTGCCATAGCAGAAGTCCATGATAGTATGGCGCCTCTCCACCATCCCCAAATTATAGCATTTGAGAAAGTGATGAAAAAAGCCGGTATCGGTGCAGCTACAGACTGAAGTATCATCATCATAAATGAAATCAGGACTGCCCATACACCAAATGATTTTATATAATCCCTAACTGAATCAACGGATTTAAATGCTGAAGTCATATTTCTGAGGCCTTCATTCAGTGGCTTAATAAAAATAAATGCACTTACTACTACAATTAATACCGCAATTTTAATAATCGTACTTCTCTTTAATTTCATAATTCCCTCCTAAAAAAATTAGGCAACGAATCTCGTTGCCCGGTACAATAGTAAGTCTAATCTTTCATATTCTTTTGTACCGCTAACAGTGGCATAGAATCTTTAAAGCAAAACTCTTCCAAAGTTTAGGCCATAGCTTTGCTTTTTCTTTCTATTCCATTTTATTGTGCAATATCATATGAGCGAAAAGTATGCTTGGATATGAATAGGTATTACTGTATCGTCAGTATTTACCGTATTTATTATATATTAGGAAATCTGTTTTGTACAATTAGATTATTTTATCAATCCTGATTATATATTAGATTATCTTATATATGCACCTATTTCATCATCTATCTCCTTGACTATATTTGCCCAGGAGTGTTTATCAATTAGTTTGTAAATTTCAGTAGGAATCTTATTATCATTCTTTATGTTTTCAATCTGTTTCTCAATTGCTCTACTTAGATTTACGATATACTTAGGAATATCTTCTACATATGGTTTATCTACATTATAGAGTCTAGGTAAATCCACGATTTTAATAATACCACTACGAATTACATCATCTCCGAGATTATTAATTAAGCCTTCGATTCTGCTCGAAACGACTCTCATTCCCGAAGCCAAAGCTTCTATCGCGACAAGTCCCAAGCCTTCAAAATAGGATGGCAGTATAAAAATATCTGATTTCCTAAAAATTTCAGCTAGCTCTACTTGACTAATTATACTATGAATTTCTGTATTTTTTATCCCGGCAAGCTCGGAGCTGAATTCTTCCATATGTGCTTTGTCTCTTGCCCCTACTACAATCAGTTTTATATTATACTTTGCATCTAATAACTCTATTGCACTAATCATCTCGTATACGCCCTTAGCTTTTGCTAATTTTCCCGCATATACCAAACTGATTTCTTCACTGTCTTGTTTTTGAACAGGATGAAAGAAAATATTCCCATCATAACCCCCGCCGATTACCTTTATCTTTTCGGTGGGTATCCTATATGTTCTATGGATGTCGTCTACCTGATCTTTGGAAAGTGCAAAGACAGTATCAAGCTTATGAATATTGACTATATACTTCTCTTTTAATTGGGGATTTTTTTCACATTGTCTTATATCAGTACCATGACATACGCCTATTAACACTTTGTCTTCTGCTATGTCAATGACCAGTGAAGTAAGCATCCACAAATGATGACATATTATAATATCGGGATTAAACTCTTCAAGAGCCATTTTTAAGGTTTTTGAAAATGCATTAATCCAATCCTCTTGCATCTCTTCAGTTAAATCACAATATCTGGTATGGTCATAAGGCATGATATCGCTCATTCCAACTATATTAAAAGGCAATTGCTCGGTTTTAAACTCTACTGCATACTGAAACTGTTCTGAGATTATATCATAGTAAAAATCTTCCTGATAACCGAAGATACAAGCCTGTTCGTACTTGTTCTTTAAACCTTTTATTACATTGTTAAAATAAACTCCACTGCCCGTCTTAGAAGGCAGTTGTGCCAATACATGCAGAATTTTCATATCATCATCTCCAAATGCCGTGCATTAATGTAAATCATTCTTTAAATATAAGTTGTACTTATTTATATATTAGTTTTCTTTATTAGTGAAAACAAAAAACGACAGAATACTCTGCCGTTTTGTATACTATCTCTTGCTGAATTGTGGGCTCTTTCTAGCTTTTTTAAGACCATATTTCTTTCTTTCTTTTTTACGAGGATCTCTAGTTAAGAATCCTGCTCTTTTTAAAGTTGGTCTAAACTCATCATCTGCTTGAAGAAGTGCTCTAGCAATTCCGTGTCTAATAGCTCCTGCTTGTCCTGTAAATCCACCACCGTTAACATTTACAAAAACGTCAAATTTATCTAAATTATCTGTAATCTCAAGTGGAGATTTAGCAATTACTTTTAACGTATCAAACGCAAAGTAATCTTCAATGTCTTTATTATTAATAGTTATTTTTCCATTACCCGGTAATAGTCTTACTCTGGCAACAGAGGTCTTTCTTCTACCAGTTCCGATAAATTGTGCCATATCCAGATTCCTCCTTATTAAAATTCGTGAACTTCAGGCATTTGAGCTTCATGCTGATGAGTGTCACCTGCATATACTCTAAGCTTTCTATACATAGCTCTGCCAAGTTTAGTATGTGGAAGCATTCCCTTAACAGCTAATTCAATAGCTTTTTCAGGTTTTGATTGTAGAAGCTTATCGTATCTGATAGCTCTTCTTCCACCTGGGTATCCGGTATGGTATACATACTCTTTTTGTTGTAATTTGTTTCCGGTAAGTCTGATTTTGTCTGCATTGATTACTATTACATAATCACCGGTATCTATAGTTGGTGTATAGATAGGCTTATGCTTACCTCTTAGTAGTGTTGCAACCTCAGTAGCTAGTCTTCCTAGTACCTTGTCGGTAGCATCAATGACATACCACTTACGTTCGATGTCTTTTGGTCTTGCGACATAAGATTTCATTTTCTTTCCCTCCTAAATTCTTTTCATACAAGTCTCAACTTTTCGGCTATTTAGACTCCGCTTAATGCCGTAAAAGCGGTTTTTGTAGATCCGAGATTTTTATTCCGCCATACCCCGGCCACGAGGCGGTCAAGGTTTTACTTGTTTGAAAAGTTTAGAAGCTTCTCAAATCTTTCTCACCTTAAAAGGACCCCTTCAAAAGGTCCTTTATTATTATATACTAACCATAGAAAAATGCAAGCTTTTTATAGAAATTTCGCATTTATTTTTTGGTATTTGACTTCTAATTTTTTTGAAACTATGACTTATTGAAACAATATTAATCCAGAACTTATTTATTAAAAATAGCATAAAAACATAATAGGTATTATATCATGTTTCAATATTTCATCCCTTTATCAAAATGAACAATTAGCAAAAATAGTTGATATTTTTAATCTTAGATGTTAATTAACAAAAAAGCTAGTACTGCAATTATCAATAGTGCCGTCAGTCCAACCAAAGATAAGGTTGATTTATTGGAAAGCTTAAACTGTTTTTCCTTATTTACCGCTACATTTGCTGATATAATAATCAGATTAATGATTAATAAAGTATAAAAAATATGTTTGGTATCTGCATAACTTATTTTCCCAAAGAATTGTAGTCCAATGAAAACTAGTAAAATAATTGAAATTAAAATTTGAAATATATTTAGCATTTTCTTTAAATTCATATTGTATCTCACCTACCTTAATTTCTGATCCAAAACCTCTACACTATTATCTTGTATTGATATTGCTTATATTATCTTTTTGATATTGCTCGTTATATTAATAATACACTAGCCTTGTTTATTGTCAAGCATTGTTTTTATTTCAAAATCTATTAATTGTTATAATATCGATAAAGTTCATAAAATAGTATGCTTTTGGTTTATAGAATAATATTTGCGAATCAGATAAAGTCTATAATATGTTGTAAATTAATTTATAAAGAATCTAAACCATCAAAACTCTTGTGGTATAATAGTTTCACCACATAATAAACCGGAGATATATACATGCTCTTAATATAATTACACTGGATACAGAAATAAAAGCTTTATTTATGCTTTTGAAATAAGAGAATATGTAATACATTTATTTCCAAACGATGAATCTATGAACCTTTTAATTGAGCAATGCTAATTGATTTAGATGAGAAATGGATTAGTGGGGTAATATGACTATATATGCCTGAATACGTAGAGTCTAAGGTATGAATAGGGAAATGATTAATACATTGTGCTAATATTTAGATGCTTTTGTAGAATGAAATATGAGGTAAAATATGATTAATAGGTGCTTATGCAGGTACAAGAATGGTGATAATTCCTATAGAATGATTATTAAAATATCAATAATTGTTCTATAAGGGATGACTATTCGGCAAATGAATATGTTAGGGAAAATAATAATGGATATTTAAATGGAAAGTTAATTTGTAAGAGTATTGCCTGATATTGGGTTTTTAACTACATTAAAGGTAATAAAGTACATGATAACTACGAATTTACAAGTTTTCCGACTATATTGGAGGAGTAAACAATGACTAGAATTTACAAATATATAAGAATCATACTTTTAATCGCAATGATTGTACATCCAATAATTGCATATATTCAACTGAAAGCTGATCCGTTGTCATCAGTTGATAGAAAGGTAGTGTTAATTTATCCACTAATATATGGTGTTCTGCTTATTGGAACATTTTTCCTGCAAAAAATTACGAGTAGAAATAGTATGACAAAGTAAAAGTACTAAGGATATAGAAATCAAGATTCATTGATTTGCAAGTTATAATTGTTTATATATTACAAAACATTTAAATTAGTTTATTTGTTAAATAAGAATGAGGTCATAGAAAACTACAAAAATCAGATTTCATTCTCTCATAATAAAAAATAGGTAAAAAATTAAGGCTTATTAAATTAATGGAATCAAAATAAGTTAGGGTACATAATATTAACTAAAATAAATACCCTAACTGATTTCACAGAATAAAACAATCACTAGAGGCAGATGTGGTTTCCACATTTGCTTTTTTGTATAATTTAGTCTTTATCAAAGATTTTAATAGAATTATAATCCATATTTAAAAGTAATTATCTTAACACAGAATAAGATTATTGATACTTTCTAATGCTCCAATAGTAATATCGTAGTTAAGATCCTTTCAAAATACTTTTTAAACTATTTATTTTTAGAAATATATCTTCAGATACTAGATTCTGGTACATCTGTTCTGTGGTTTTCATTTAAATATATCCATAGTGAAAGTTTTGAATGGAGAGTTCCTCTACCTCATTATAATCAGGTGGACCATAAACATAGCCCGCACCGTAGAGGAGTACTCCACTGTCATTCCTTAATTGTATAAACCATACTAATTTTTTAAAAAAAAAAAACCAAACCCAATTAGCAGTTATGCACTTTGGCTTTGGTTTTTTGGGCTCTATAATTTATAGTGTTGGTGAAGAAATATTAGTTTCTTTGCTGGCACTATTTTCTTTTTAAAAAATAAAGACATAGTGACCAATTTCCTTTATAATTTAATCACTACAACAAAAAAATAAGGAGGCCACTATGTCTATTAGTAATTATATCTTAAATTTATTAGATTTAAAAGATGAAAATATTGAGATTTTTGAAAAGGTCGAGAAGATTAAAAAGAAGAATATCTCTTACAATTTGATTTTTGGCCGGCTTACCTATAATGCTTCTGTTTGTCCCGTTTGTGGTAACGTGCATAGCCCAAGCATTATTAAACACGGCACTAAGTCTTCTGATATTAAACTTCTTCCTTTTAATGGCGAACCTACTTTCTTGAGACTTAAAAAGCAGAGATTTTTATGTAAGGAGTGTAATTCTACTTTTATAGCTGAAACTGATATTGTTAAAAAGCATTGTTTTATTTCTAATAGAGTAAAAGCTCATATTACAACTAATTTGACCATGAAAGTAAGTGAAAAAGATATTGCTAATTTACATTATGTTTCTCATTCTACGGTGTCTAAATGTGTAGATCAAGCTTTTGAACAGTTTAAGCCTAATTATCAGTTTTTACCAGAACATTTATGTTTTGATGAGTTTAAATCCACAAAAACCGCTAAAGGATCTATGAGCTTTATTTTCTGTGATGCTATTACTCATGATATTATCGATATTGTTGAAAACAGGCAATTACACTATCTTAAACGCTATTTTTCTAGGTTTAGTGAATGTGCTAGAGAATCAGTTAAAAGTATATGTATAGACATGTATCAGCCATACATTAGTCTAATTTCTGATCTTTTCCCTAATGCTAAGATAGTATTTGATAAGTTCCATATAGTTAACCACTTATCTAGAGCATTGAACAAAACAAGAATAGAAGTTATGAATGGTTTTTCTAAGTATTCTATGGAATACAAAAGGTTAAAAAGGTATTGGAAGCTGATACAAAAGCCTTATTTAAAGCTTAATTCTACACGTTTTAGAAAGTGGATACATTTTGAAAGATGGAAAAGTGCTAGAGATGTAGTTATGGATAGTATTAGTGTCAACAAAACACTTCTAAATACTTATGATTGTTATCAGATTCTTTTAAAGGATGTAGAAAACGGAGATATTGCCTCCTTAAAGGCACATTTAGAATATTATTCAGATGAGGTATCAGATGCTATGAAAACTAGTATTAACACGCTTTTAAAGGACTTTGAGTACGTAAAAAATTGCTTAGAAGTCAATGTTACAAATGGATGTTTAGAAGGTATTAATAATTTTATTAAGTGTTTAAAAAGAGTTGCTTTCGGATACAGGTCGTACTATCATTTTAGGAATCGAATATTAATTTGCAAGAAAATGATAGTACCAAAAGACACTGTAAGTGTAAAAAAACGTCAGGCAGCTAACGCTGCCTGACATTAATAGTTTGTGATTAATTTATATACCAACACTATTTGACAAAGAACCGTTTTTTGTTTTATTCAATACTCTACTTTCATAAGATACAGTCCTCTTCCGCCTAATGTAGGACCGGCTAGTGTTCTGTCTCCGGTTTCCAGGATTTTTTTTAAGTCACTTTCTGACTTTCTACCCCTTCCTACTTCTACAAGGGTTCCTGCTATTATCCTAACTTGGTTTCTGAGAAAGCTCATGGCTTTTAGTTCAATATCTATATATTTTCCATTTCGGCTTATTTCTATTGAGTCAAGTGTTCTTATGGGATTGGTTTTTTCTTCCAGTATCCCTGCAAATCCACTGAAGTCGTGTTCCCCAATGAGTAGTTTTGATGCTGCTTGCATTTTTTCAACATCCAGTTTATACGTGATTTCTTCATAGTAGTTTCTATAAATCGGATGAAGGTCTTCATCATTATAAATCTTGTATATATAGGTCTTGGATTTGGCATCAAATCTGGAGTGAAATTCATGAGGCACTTCTTCAGATGAAATGACTTTTATATCATCAGGCAGATGCATTTTCATCCAGTGGTAGAATTTGTCAGGTCTGATATTGGACTGAGTTCTAAAGTTTGCAACCTGTGCATAGGCATGGACTCCTTTGTCGGTTCTTCCCGAACCAATCAAATTAATATCCTCACCGGTGATTTCTTTGATTGCCATTTCCAATTTCTCCTGTATGGAGACTGCATTATCTTGTCTTTGCCAACCTGAATAAAAGCTGCCGTCGTATTGTATGATCAGTTTAATGTTTTTCATATTTGGAATTGGTAAATCCTACCTACTGCTATTGTCGCTCCTAGATAGAGTATTACGATGACAAGTGCTACATAGTCTTTGCCTGTAGTCTTTAGTTCGTTTAATCTCGTCCTACCCTCTCCACCTCTATAGCATCTTGCTTCCATGGCTGTAGCGAGCTCATCAGCTCTTCTAAGCGAGTTTATAAACAGGGGTACTAATAGTGGTACTAAGTTTTTAGCTCTATCTATTAGATTTCCCGATTCAAAGTCCGCACCTCTTGCCATTTGCGCTTTCATTATCTTATCAGACTCTTCTATAAGTGTGGGGATAAATCTAAGTGCTATCGTCATCATCATTGCCAGTTCATGTGCAGGGAAACCAAATCTCTTAAGAGGATTGAATAAGGATTCCAAGCCGTCTGTTAATTCTATAGGCGATGTGGTCAAGGTCAGCATCGATGTGCCCATTACCAATAGAATTAGTCTTATTGCCATAAAACTTGCTCTTAAAAGACCTTCTTTTGTCAGTGTAAATATCCAAAATTGCGCCAGCACTTCTCCAGGAGTGACTAATGCATTGATTAGAAAGGTCAGTATAATTATAAATCTTAAAGGTTTAATTCCTTTAATGACATAACTCGGTGATATCTTTGCAGCTATCATAACTAAAATAAGTCCTAAAAATATGGGTATATACAGGTAGATGCTGTTCACTAAAAATACTGCCACCATGAACAGTCCTATGATTCCTATTTTTATCCTAGGATCTAGTTTGTGAATTATGCTGTCTGTGGGCAGGTATTGTCCAATTGTCATATCTTTAAACATCAGCTCTACCTCCCATAAAATTATCCAGTACTTTGAAGGCTTCTTCTACCGTTAATATCTCATCGGGTAGCTCAGGATACTTTTCTTGGAGTCTTTTCATAAATTCAGTTATCTGTGGTACTCCTAGTCCTATGCCCTCCAGTTCTTTTTCCTTGTCGAATATGTCTTTAGGTGTGCCATCCATGACAATCTGTCCGGCATCCATTACTATTATTCTATTTGCAAGTTTTGCTATATCTTCCATACTATGTGATACGAGTACTATACAAATCCCGGTTTCTTCGTGCAGATGAGTCAGATATCCCAGGATTTCATCTCTCCCTTTAGGGTCTAGCCCCGCTGTAGGCTCATCTAGTATCAGTATTCTCGGGTGCATTGCGAGCACTCCTGCTATGGCAACTCTTCTCTTTTGTCCTCCGGAGAGTTCAAATGGTGATTTGTCTTTCATTTTCTCATAGTTAAGACCGACAAGTGTCATAGCATCTATTACCCTGTCTTCTATTTCACTTTCTGGTAATCCCATATTAATAGGTCCATATGCTATGTCCTTATATATTGTCTCTTCAAAGAGTTGGTGTTCAGGGTACTGGAAGACTAGTCCTACTTTCTGTCTGATTTCTTTAAGATTCGGGCCCTTTTTACTAATATCTTTATCTCCAACCAATACTTTTCCGGTGGTGGGTTTGTATAATCCGTTTAAATGCTGCACAAGTGTAGATTTTCCACTACCTGTATGGCCGATAAGACCAATAAAGTCTTCCTGATTAATTGTCAGGTTAATATCTTTTAGTGCATATACTTCAAATGGCTTTCCCTTATTGTATATATAATTTACGTCTCTAAGTTCTATTTTCATATAAGTCCCACCAATTCATCTACTGTAAGTATGTCTGCAGGTATTTTATAACCTTTTTTGTTCAATAAAAAAGCAAGTTCTGTTACCTGCGGCACATCCAGTCCCAGTTCTTTCATTAAATCAACTTTCGAGAATACTTCTCTTGGAGTCCCTTCAAGCGCGATTTCTCCATCATCCATTACGATAATTCTATCAGCTTGGACAGCTTCTTCCATATAATGAGTTATGTTAATTATCGTCTTTCTGTCTTCTATATTAAGTCTTTTTACTGTGGAGAGTATTTCTTCTCTACCTTTTGGATCAAGCATGGCTGTGGGTTCGTCAAGTACAATGCAATCAGGAAACATTGCAAGTATTCCGGCAATTGTTACTCTTTGTTTCTGCCCACCTGAAAGTAATGCAGGTGAATGTCTTTTATAGTCCTGCATTTCTACTATTTCAAGGCATCGGTCAACTCTCTCACGAAGTTCAGGCATCTGTACCCCCAGGTTTTCCGGTCCGAATGCAACATCTTCTTCTACAATTGTAGCTACCAATTGGTTATCGGGGTTTTGAAATACCATCCCACAGCTTTTCCTTATATTCCAAAGATCAGCTTCATTTTTAGTATCCATTCCATTAACGGATACCGAGCCACTTTCAGGGATTATGAGCGCATTAAGGAGTTTAGCGAGGGTTGATTTACCACTGCCATTATGTCCCAGTACGGCTACATATTCTCCTCTTTTAATTTCAAGGCTTACTCCTTTAAGTGCATGGACATAAGTTTCCTCATCAGTTCTGTATTTATAATCGGCATTTTTTACGACGATAATATTATTTGTTTCAGTCATTTTATTTCCTTCCAAAAATATTCTACTTAAAATTATATCACAATTATTTGATACCTATTAAAATATGTTCATTTGTTTTTACATTTACTTTTTATATTTACCAAAAGCTTTTTGGCAAATATAAAAAGGGCGGAATCTTTCCGCCCACTACTCTATACTAATTCAAGAATAGCCATCTCACTACCGTCACCTCTACGAGGTCCAAGTTTTAATATTCTTGTATAACCACCGTTTCTGTCACTGTATTTTGGGGCGATTTCACTGAATAATTTATCTACTATTTCGTCTCGATAGATATAGGCATAAGCACGTCTTCTTGAATGAAGATCTCCTCTTTTGCCAAGAGTTATCATTTTTTCAGCCATACGCTTTGTTTCTTTTGCTCTAGTGACTGTAGTTTCTATTTTACCATTTTCAAATAGTGATTGAACTTGGTTTCTTAGCATTGAGTTTCTATGATCGCTCCTTCTACCGAGCTTTCTAAGATTTGCCATGTAGTCTCCTCCTTCCGATAAAGAGTTTATAACAAGTCGGACTTATCAGTATTATTCTTCTTCTTTAAATCCTAGTCCGAATCCTTCGATTTTGTTTTTAACTTCTGTAAGTGACTTCTTACCGAAGTTTTTAATCTTACTCATTTCTGATTCAGTTTTTTCAACAATATCTCCAACTGTATGGATACCTGCTCTCTTTAGGCAGTTAAAGCTTCTTAGTGAGAGGTCTAAGTCTTCGATATTAATTGCCAACTGTTTCGTAAAATCTACTTCTTCCGTTTCTTCTTCAACTTCCTCTTCTAAGGAGTAGTTTGGAAGTTCGGTGAATAAGCTCAGATAGTCTATTAAGATTCCTGCTCCATGAGCAGTGACTTCTTGTGCTGTCATGGTCCCATTGGTCCAAACTTCAAGAATCAATCTGTCATAGTCAATTACCTGACCTACTCTACAGTTTTCAACTGAGAAGTTAACTTTTTCTACCGGTGTAAAGGAGGCATCTATAGGGATTGTTCCTATAGGATCTTCGTCGTCTTTATGCTGCTCGGAAATGCTGTAGCCTTTACCTTGAACTACTTCCAGTTCCATGTAGATTCTTCCTGTATCGCTAAGAGTTGCAATGTGGTGATCTTTATTAACGATTTCAACATCTGCGTCTTCTGATATATCACCGGCAGTTACAGTCTTAGGTCCTTGTACATCTAAAGTCAATCTAACCGGTCCCTTAGAGTGCATCTTAAGTGCAACTCCTTTTATGTTTAGAATTATTTCAGAAACATCTTCAATAACTCCCGGTATTGTAGAAAATTCGTGTAAAACATCTTGAATCATTATTTTGGATATGGCCGCTCCAGGGAATGTCGAAAGAAGTACTCTTCTTAAACTGTTTCCAAGTGTTGTTCCATAACCTCGGTCAAGTGGTGACACTGCAAATTTTGCATAGTTATCTTCTTCAATAATATCTAAAATCTCAATTTTAGTATTTAGTTCTTCTGGCATATAACCATGACCCTCCTTTTTAAAGGTATGTTCTTGAGGGTAACCGATACTTTTAGCTTATTACTTAGAATAAAGCTCTACGATTAGATGTTCTTCGATTGGTAAGTCGATATCTTCTCTTGTAGGATCAGCTACTATGGTTCCTTTCATGTCCTCTTGATTAACATTTACCCAGTTAACAGTATTGCCGGAATTTTCAATTACTACTTTGAATTTTCCGTTTTCTTGACTTTTTGCTTTAACGGCAATTTCATCGCCATTAGAGCATAGGTAAGATGGAATATCTACTTTTTTACCGTTAACTGTAAAGTGTCCATGTACTACCAATTGTCTTGCTTCTGCTCTAGAGTTTGCAAATCCCATTCTGTAAACTACATTGTCTAGTCTAGTTTCAAGGGTAGTTAATAAGTTTTCACCTGTAATTCCCTTCATTTTGTCAGCCATATGGAAGTATTTTGCCATTTGACTTTCTGAAATTCCGTAAAATCTTTTAACTTTTTGTTTTTCTCTAAGCTGTAACCCGTATTCAGTAAGTTTCTTTCTACTTTGTCCATGTTGTCCCGGAGCAAAGTTTCTTGAATTTATCGGGCATTTATCTATATAACATTTATCGCCTTTAAGGAATAATTTTAGTCCTTCACGTCTACATTGTTTGCAGACAGGTCCTGTATGTCTAGCCATTATCTATTCTACCTCCAATTAAACTCTTCTTCTCTTAGGTGGTCTACATCCATTATGAGGAATTGGAGTAACATCTTTAATCATGTTAATCTCAAGACCGGATGCTTGAAGTGATCTTATTGCTGCCTCTCTTCCAGATCCTGGACCTTTGACGTATACTTCTACGCTTTTTAAGCCATGCTCCATTGCTTTCTTAGCTGCTTCTTGTGCAGCTTCTTGAGCAGCGTATGGAGTTGATTTTCTACTTCCTCTGAAACCTAATTGTCCTGCACTGGCCCAGGAAATAACATTACCGTTTAGGTCTGATAATGTGACCATGGTATTGTTAAAAGTAGAAACGATATGAGCTTGTCCTCTTTCAATATTCTTTCTCTCTCGTCTTCTTACACGAGTTGTCGCTTTTTTAGCTTTTGCTACCAATCTTTCTACCTCCCTTACTTGTTTTTAGCTGCCAGTTTCTTTGGACCTTTTCTGGTTCTGGCATTGTTTTTAGTGTTTTGTCCTCTTACAGGAAGTCCTCTTTTATGTCTCATTCCTCTGTAACAGTTAATCTCTCTAAGTCTTTTTATATTCATGGAAACCTCTCTACGTAGGTCCCCTTCTATTTGATAATGATCAAGCTGATCTCTGATCGCTTGTAGTTCAGCTTCGGTAAGATCTTTGATTCTGGTGTCGGGATTTACTCCGGCATCTTTTAAGATCATATTTGCTCTTGATCTACCTATTCCGAATATATAAGTGAGCCCAATTTCAGCTCTTTTTTCTCTGGGTAAGTCAACGCCTGCTAATCTAGCCAATTTTACACCTCCATGTTTATCTTAACCTTGTTTTTGTTTATGTTTAGGATTATTGCAAATCACCATTACTCTACCTTTACGTCTGATGATTTTGCACTTTTCGCACATTTTCTTTACTGATGGTTTTACCTTCATTAATATCCTCCTCGCTACTTGTTTCTCCAGGTAATTCTACCTTTTGTAAGGTCATAAGGAGAAAGTTCAACAACTACTCTGTCTCCAGGTAGTATTCTGATGTAGTTCATCCTTAGCTTACCTGAAATATGAGCAATAATTTCATGGCCATTATCTAATCTAACTTTAAATATAGTATTTGGAAGTGCATCTTCGACGACGCCTTCTACTTCTATTACGTCCTTCTTGGACATTTATAAACCTCCTTTAGTACTGTCTGTTTGATAAGGTCTCAAGCATTCGCGTATTACCGCATTATTCATGCTTGCAGGGATAGAATCATCTATAAAATCCGCATGGATATCATTATAGAGCATTAAATGTTTGATCTTCTTTAGCTTTGGTCTTTCAATGCCCCTAAGCTTTCCATCAACTATTAATACCATTTTGTCATCCACAATTTCTAAAACTAGAAAAATCCTGCCCTTGTCCCTTCCGGACTTAGACTTGACAACCTGGCCTACCGCCACATCTGTAGTTAGTTCCATTATCTAACCACTCCTGACTCTGAAATGGGATCAATTACTCTACTTAAGAGCATCTAATATTTCCCCGGAGAGCTCGTCAATAGGTTTTGTACCATCAACTGTTAAGATGAGCCCTTCTTCGGTGTAATAGTCGATTAAAGGTTTTGTTTGATTCTCGTAAACCTCAATTCTATTTAGAACCGTCTCTTCTTTGTCATCATCTCTTTGGATAACTTCTGAGTTACATACATCGCAAATTCCTTCAACTTTTGTTGGTTTACCTGCTACATGATATGTTGCACCACAGTTTTTACAGACCCTTCTACCAGCTAGTCTTTTAACTAAAACATCTTTTTCAACATCGACATTGATTACTCTATCAAGTTTAAGTCCTCTTTCTACTAAGCCCTGTTTAAGAGCTTCAGCTTGAGGAATTGTTCTTGGAAATCCGTCTAGTAAAAATCCATCTTTACAGTCTTCTTGATCTAGTCTGTCCCAAACAACTCTAGTAGTTAATTCATCGGGAACAAGTCTGCCTTCATCTAAATAAGACTTGACTTCTTTGCCTAGCTCAGTTTCATTCTTTATATTAGCACGGAAGATATCTCCTGTGGAAATATGTGGAATATTTAAACTATTTATTAGGTTAGCCGCCTGAGTTCCTTTTCCGGCTCCGGGTGGTCCAAGTAAAATTAATTTCATTTCACCATCTCCTTAATCTATTTGTTCAAAAATCCCTTGTAATGTCTCATGAGTAGCATTGATTCCATTTGTTTGAATGTCTCAAGAACAACCCCAACTACGATTATTATAGCAGTTCCACCAAAACTGATTGGTAGCTTAAATATGGCGGATAGTATTGCCGGTAATACATATAGTATTGCCAATGCAATAGCTCCTATGAAGGTTATTCTGTTTGAGATTTTACCCATATAATCACTGGTTGGTCTACCCGGTCTGATTCCCGGTATAAATCCACCTTGTTGTTGTAAGTTTTTAGAATACTCAACTGTATTAAACTGAATTGCAGTATAGAAGAATGCAAATAGTATAATCAGGATTACAGCAAGTATGTTAGTTATAATTATGCCCGGGTTTTGTTGAGGTGAGAAGTACTTATTGACAAATTCTCCAAATCCTCCACCAATTAGCATTCCAAGCATAGATGGTAATTGTAAAAGAGATGAAGTGAAGATTACAGGCATTACACCACCCATATTTACCTTTATTGGAATATGAGTAGCTTGTCCACCATACATCTTTCTTCCGACAACTCTCTTAGCATACTGTACATTTATTCTACGTTCACCTTCGGCTATTATTACAACCCCGGCTACTACGACTACTACAATGATAAGCATTAATATAGCATTGATAGGATTGATTTTACCTTGTATTACTCCTTGGGTCCAGTAAATAAATGAATGAGGAAGTCTTGAGATGATACCTGCAAAGATAAGCATTGAGATACCATTACCGATTCCTTTTTCAGTTATTAAGTCACCCAACCAAACCAAGAACATTGTTCCTGCAATTAGAACTACGATGATAGATGCTTGCTCCAAAAATCCTTTAGCTACAACAGCTCTTGCAAATAATTTACCGGAAATTCCAAGTGCTTGGAAAACTCCTAATACAACTGCACCGATTCTTGTATACTGTTGGATCTTCTTTTGTCCTGCTTCACCTTCTTTAGAAAGTTCCTCAAGACGTGGGATTGCAATAGTAAGTAATTGCAATATGATTGATGCGGTGATGTACGGATAAATACTCATCGCAAAAATTGTAAATTCTCCTAATGCTCCCCCGGTTAAAAGGTTCATGAACGATAATAGATTACCTTCAGTGTACTGATACAATTGCGTTAATACATTTCTATCTACAAAAGGAACAGGTATCGCATTTCCAAGTCTGAAAATAACTAACATCAATAATGTGAATATTAGTTTTTTTCTGATTTCATCAACCTTCCAGGCATTCTTTAATGTCTGAAACATCTTAAATCACCTCTACCTTTCCTCCAGCAGCATTTATTTTCTCTTCTGCACTTTTTGTAAACTTATGAGCTTTTACGGTAAGCTTTTTGCTTATTTCTCCATCACCCATTATCTTAACTCCGTCTTTCATCTTATTTGGTTTAATAAGTCCGGATTCTACTAATAATTCTGGTGTGATTTCAGTTCCGTCTTCAAATCTATCTAAGTCTTTTACATTTACATATTCATACTGCTTTGAGAAAGGATTGGTGAATCCTCTTTTAGGAAGTCTCCTAAATAATGGCATTTGACCTCCTTCAAATCCAGGTCTTACGCCACCGCCACTACGTGCGTTTTGTCCATCGTGTCCTCTTCCTGATTGTGTTCCCCATCCTGAACCATGACCACGACCGACTCTTTTTCTTTCTTTAACTTCTCCACCTTTAGCCGGCTTTAAATTGTGTAATTTCAATTTTACACCTCCTAACTAGATTTCCTCAACTTCTAGCATAAATCTTACAGTATCGATCATTCCTCTAATTTGAGGGTTGTCTGGTTTTTCGACTACTTGACCTATTTTTTTAAGACCAAGTGCCTCCACTGTCTTTTTATGCTTTTCTATTCTACCGATATTACTTCTTATTAGTTTAATTCTTAGCATTTAACTAAAGCCTCCTATCCCAGAATTTCTTCTACTGATTTACCTCTTAGTCTGGCTACGTCTTCTGCTCTTTTTAAGTTTTTAAAACCTTCGATAGTAGCATTTACTATGTTTCTAGGATTAGCAGTTCCAAGTGATTTAGAACGTACGTCCTTGATACCTGCAAGCTCACATACCGCACGTACTGCACCACCGGCAATAACTCCGGTACCTTCTGCTGCCGGTTTAAGAAGAACTTTTCCTGCTCCAAATACTCCAAGAACTTCGTGAGGAATCGTAGTATTAACTATTGGTACTGTTATCATTTTTTTCTTTGCATCCTGGATGCCTTTTCTGATGGCCTCAGGAACCTCTTGAGCTTTTCCTGTTCCAACTCCAACTCTACCCTTGCCGTCACCTACTACTACAAGTGCGCTGAATCTGAAGTTTCTACCACCTCGTACAACTTTGGTAACACGACCTATGTGTACGACTCTTTCTTCTAGTTCCAGGTTATCTGTATTTTTATTAAATTGTTCCAAAATTCTACCTCCCTAAACTAAAATTTAAGTCCGGCTTCTCTAGCACCGTCAGCAAGTTCTTTAACTTTACCATGGTACTTGTAACCGCTTCTGTCGAACACAGCCTCAGAGATTCCTTTTTCTTGAGCTCTTTTACCAATAAGTTCTCCAACCTTTTTTGCAGATTCTTTATTAGCATTTGTCTTAACGTCTGATTTGAACTCAGCGTCAAGAGTTGAGGCTTGAGCTAGTGTCGTGCCAGTAGTATCATCAACTAACTGAGCATATATATTAGTGTTACTCTTGTATACCGTTAATCTAGGTTTATCAGGAGTTCCGCTTAGCTTCTTTCTTACTCTTGCATGTCTTGCTTTTCTGTTTCCTTGTTTATTAACAACTTTTAGCATCTACGCTCACTCCTTTCTACTTACCGGTCTTACCGACTTTACGTCTGATGTATTCGCCTTCATATTTAACACCTTTACCCTTGTATGGTTCAGGTCTTCTATGATCTCTAATATTAGCGGCATAATTGCCAACTTGTTGTTTATTAATACCTCTAACTATGATTTGGTTTGGACCAGGAACTTCAACTTCGATTCCTTCAGGATCTTCCATCTCTATTGGATGAGAGTATCCAAGGTTTAAAGTAAGTTTCTTACCAGCTTTTGCAGCTCTGTAACCTGTTCCTTCAATGATTAGTTTCTTTTCATAACCATTAGTTACACCGTCTATCATGTTAGCTATAAGTGTTCTTGAAAGTCCATGAAGTGACTTATATTTTTTTGTTTCTGAAGGTCTTTCAAGAGTGATTACACCTTCATTTAATTCTATTTTAATACCTTTATCTATTTGCTCTGATAGATTTCCCTTTGGGCCTTTAACTTCTACTAGATTATTATCACCGATTTTGACTTCAACGCCTTGTGGGATATCTATTGGCTTCAAGCCTATTCTTGACATGTTATTTCCTCCTTGTCATAGCTTATCGAAACCGATAGGTTCCGCGTGCGAGTTAATCAATTACCAAACGTAACAGATTACCTCTCCACCAACTCCTTCTGCTCTAGCTACTCTATCGGTAACAATACCCTTAGATGTAGAAATTATCGCAATTCCGAGACCTCCAAGTACTTTAGGAACTTCTTTGTTCTTAACATATACTCTTAAACCCGGTCTGGAGATTCTTCTTATTCCTGAGATGACTTTTTCATCATTAGGTCCGTATTTTAAATCTACGGTTATTGTTCCTTGAACTTCATCTTCAGTTACATTGTATCCATTTATATAACCCTCGTCTAGAAGTATCTGAGCGAGGTCCTTCTTCACTTTTGAAGCGGGAATTTCAACAGAAGCATGTCTTGCATCATTTCCGTTTCTTATTCTTGTTAGCATATCCGCTATAGGATCTGTTATCATATTTTATACCTCCCCTCGATATTACCAGCTGGCTTTTCTAACTCCTGGTATTTCACCTCTATACGCAAGTTCTCTAAAGCATATACGGCAAACTCCATATTTTCTTAAATAAGCATGAGGTCGTCCACAAATTTTGCATCTTGAGTACTCTCTTGTGCTAAACTTTGCAGGTCTCTTTTGCTTTGCAATCATTGATTTTTTTGCCAAGATAAATCCTCCTTATTTCTTAAAAGGCATTCCCATTAACTCTAAGAAAGCCTTGGCTTCCTCGTCAGTTTTTGCTGTAGTAACAATCGCTATATCCATTCCTCTGATTTCATCTATTTGATCGTATACAATTTCAGGGAAAATAAGTTGCTCTTTAATACCAAGCGCATAATTACCTCTACCATCAAATGAAGTAGCGCTTACTCCTCTAAAGTCTCTAACACGAGGTAGTGAAACACTAACTAGTTTGTCTAAGAAGTCGTACATTTTTTCGCCTCTTAGAGTGGTTTTTGCACCTATGCTCATGCCTTCTCTAAGTTTAAAGTTAGCTATAGATTTTTTAGCTTTTGTTATAACAGGTTTTTGTCCTGTGATTATTTGAATTTCGTTAACTGCGTTCTCTAGAGCCTTAGGATTGTCCTTAGCAACTCCAACGCCCATATTAATAATTATTTTATTTAATTTTGGCACTTCCATAACGTTCTTATATTCGAACTTTTCCATAAGTGCTGGAATTACCTCATTAATGTATTTTTCCTTTAATCTGGAAGTCATTATTCTACCCTTCCTTTCAATTATTTATCGAGTTTGCTATTACACTTAACGCAGACTCTAGATTTGTTTCCATTTGAATCAACCACATTTGAAAATCTTCTGCCGGCATCACATTTTGAACAGTATAGCATTACATTTGAAATATCTATGCCGCCTTCTGACTTTACAATTCCTCCGGGGTTTTTTGGTCCTCTTGGTTTAGTATGTCTGGTTTGTATATTAGCTCCTTCAACGATAACCTTGTTTGTCTTAGCAGAGTATTTAAGAACTTGTCCTTTTACGCCTTTACTCTTACCTGCAATCACGACTACCGTATCACCGGTTTTTATTCGCATCTTCAAGCCTCCTAACTAAAGCACTTCCGGAGCCAGAGATATGATCCTCATAAAGTTTCCTGCACGAAGCTCTCTGGTTACTGGTCCGAAAATTCTAGTACCCACTGGGTTTTTATCATCTTTTATTATAACAGCGGCATTGTCATCGAATTTGATGTATGATCCGTCATTTCTCTTAACTCCGTCTTTAGTTCTAACTACTACGGCTTTGACGATTTCACTTTTCTTTACAACTCCGCCTGGTGCTGCACTTTTAACAGTACAGACTACTATGTCTCCGATTCTTGCATACTTTTTATTTGTACCGCCTAAAACTCTAATTACCAGAAGTTCTCTAGCGCCCGAATTGTCTGCAACTCTCATTCGACTCTCAGTTTGTATCATGTTAAGCCTCCTCCGGACTAAATTACTTCGCTTTTTCTATTATGTCGACAAGTCTCCATCTTTTGTTCTTAGAAATTGGTCTTGTCTCCATTATTCTTACTCTATCACCGATTCCACACTCATTGTTTTCATCATGAGCTGAGAATTTATTAGTTCTTTTGATTTGTTTTTTATAAAGCGGATGAGTTACGAAAGTTGAAATCTCAACCACTATTGTTTTATCCATTTTGTCGGAAACGACTGTTCCTATCATGGTTTTACGACTATTTCTTTCCATATAGATTAAGCCTCCTTCCCGATATTAAGTTCACGTTCTCTTACAATGGTCTTAACTCTAGCAATATCCTTTTTTATGCCTTTAATAAGCAGTGGATTATCTAATTGACCTGTTGCATGTTGGAAACGTAGGTTGAAAAGTTCAACCTTAAGATCACTTAATTTAGCATTTAAATCATTATCATTTAACTTTCTGATTTCAGCTGGTTTCATTAAGCTTCACCATCCTTCTCGGTAGCTTCTTCTCTTGCTATAAACTTGGTTTTAATTGGTAGTTTGTGAGCTGCAAGTCTCATAGCTTCTCTTGCTATATCCTCATCAACTCCACCCATTTCAAATAGTACTCTACCCGGTTTAACAACAGCTACCCAGTACTCAGGAGCACCTTTTCCGGAACCCATTCTAACTTCAGCTGGTTTCTTAGTTACCGGTTTGTCCGGGAATACTTTAATCCAAACATTCCCGCCTCTTTTTATATGTCTGGTCATGGCTCGTCTAGCAGCCTCTATTTGATTCGCAGTCATCCAGAAAGGCTCTAGTGCTTGCAGGCCATACTCACCATAAGTGATTGTATTACCTTTATGAGCAAGTCCTGTCATTCTACCTCTGTGGACTCTACGATACTTAACTCTCTTAGGTATCAACATAGTTGTTCCCCCTTCCTATGTTCTAATTATTGTGCGTCTCTTTTATTAAACTTCTTACCTGAGTCTTTTCTGCCTCTGGTATTGTCTCTGTTTCTTCTATTTGGTCTTCTCTTAGCTTTTTTATCAGCAGTTTCTTCTACAGCTTTCATTCCTGGAAGAATTTCGCCTTTGTAAAGCCATACTTTAACACCGATTTTTCCATAAGTTGTATCTGCTTCAGCAAATCCGTAATCGATGTCTGCTCTTAGAGTTTGTAGAGGAATTGTACCTTCGCTGTAACCTTCGGTTCTAGCCATGTCGGCTCCACCAACCCTACCTGATACCTGAGTTTTGATACCTTTAACTCCAGCTCTCATTGATCTTTGGATGGACTGTTTCATTGCTCTTCTGAAAGAAATACGTCTTTCAAGTTGTCCAGCAATATTTTCAGCTACTAATTGAGCATTTGTATCTTGGTTTTTGATTTCTTCGATATTTACTATAACTGATTTGTCTGTAAGTTTTTCTAATTTCTTTCTAAGTTCTTCTACTCCAGCTCCACCTTTACCGATAACCATACCTGGTTTTGCAGTGTAGATAGTTACTTTTATTCTCTTAGAAGCTCTTTCTATTTCAACTTTTGAAACTCCTGAAAGATGAGTTTCTTTTTTGATTAACTCTCTTACTTTATGGTCTTCAACTAGTAAATCACCGAATTCTTCTTTATCAGCAAACCATTTTGAATCCCAATCTTTTATGATTCCAACTCTTAAACCATGAGGATGTACTTTTTGACCCATTATCTGTCCTCCTGCTCTATTTCTCTAACTACAACTCCTATATGACTACTTCTCTTCAAGATTGGATATGCAGCTCCTTTAGCTTTTGGTCTCCATCTTTTCATCACTGGTGCGTTGTTGGCATAAGCCTTATCAACGTATAGGTGTTCTCTATCTAAATTAAAATTATGCTCTGCGTTTGCGATTGCTGAGTTCAATACCTTCTCCAAAAGTCTAGCACCTTTTTTAGGTGTAAATCTTAGGATAGATAATGCTTCATCAACTTGTTTACCTCTTATCTCTTTGCAGATGAAGTTTACCTTTAGAGGTGATATTCGCAAATATTTAGCTTCAGCTCTTGCTTCATTGGCCATTCTGAATTACCTCCTTATCTCACTTTAGATGCCTTTTCGTTCTTTCCGGCATGACCTTTATAAGTTCTGGTTGGTACAAACTCACCAAGCTTATGTCCGACCATATCTTCAGTGATATAAATCGGTAGGTGTTTTCTCCCATCGTGAACAGCTATAGTGTGTCCAACGAACTCAGGGAATATAGTAGAACGACGTGACCAAGTTTTGATAACTTTTTTGTCGTTTTTTGCGTTTAGTTCTTCAACCTTTTTCATTAAGTGATCGTCACAAAAAGGTCCTTTCTTAATAGATCTACTCATCAGTTCCTCCTTGCTCTATTTAGGTCTTCTTCTGACTATATAAGCGTCAGATTTCTTGTTCTTAGCTCTAGTCTTAAGTCCTAGTGCCGGTTTACCCCATGGAGTTGAAGGTGCAGGTCTACCTATTGGAGCTCTACCTTCACCACCACCGTGTGGATGGTCTACAGGGTTCATCGCAGAACCTCTAACATGTGGTCTCTTACCCATATGTCTGCTTCTTCCGGCTTTACCGATAGTTACAAGCTCATGAGAAATATTACCAACTTGTCCTACTGTAGCTCTACACTCTAAATGGATTAATCTGAATTCTCCTGATGGCATTCTAAGTTGAGCAAATCTACCTTCTTTAGCCATAATTTGAGCTTCAGCACCAGCTGTTCTAGCTATTTGTCCACCTTTACCAGGTTTCATTTCTATATTGTGTACCATAGTACCAACCGGGATATTAGCTAGCGGAAGTGCATTTCCAACAACTATATCTGCGTCAGGACCTGATTCAATCATTGCACCTACTTTTAATCCGTTAGGAGCTAGAATATATCTTTTCTCACCATCTAAGTAATGGATAAGAGCTATATTCGCAGTTCTGTTTGGATCGTATTCGATAGCTGCAACTTTTCCAGGTACACCGTCTTTATCTCTTTTAAAATCTATTATTCTATATCTTCTCTTAGCTCCGCCGCCTCTAAATCTAACAGTTGTTCTTCCGTAAGAGTTTCTTCCGCCGGAATTGTCCAAACTTGTTGTTAGAGATTTTTCAGGCTTAGTTTTAGTAATATCATCACTAAACTTTATAACGCTCATTGAACGTAGTCCCGGAGAAGTAGCTTTATATTTTCTAATTGCCATTAACAGTTCCTCCTCTTAATTACATACCTTCAAAGAATTCAATTGTTTTTGAATCTTCTGTGAGAGTCACGATGGCTTTTTTCCAGTTAGGTCTTCTACCTTGATGCACACCCTGTCTCTTTGTCTTGCCTTTCATATTCATAGTGTTTACGCTTTTAACTTTTACTCCGAAAATGGTTTCAACAGCTTTTTTAACTTCAGTCTTATTAGCTCTTCTGTCAACTTGGAAAGAATACTTTCCTAATGCCATATCGTCCATTGACCTTTCTGTGATAAGCGGTCTTATTATAATATCATGTGGAGTTGTCATTATGCATACACCTCCTCGACGACTTTAACTGCGTCTTTTGTAATTACCATCACATTGTGATTTATAATGTCGTATACATTTATGTTATTAGCAACTGCAGTCTTAACATTTGGTATATTCTTGAATGATCTAACGATATTTTCGTTGTTTTCTTCAACAACTACTATAGCTTTAGTAGCTACGCCGATTTTTTCAAGAACATTTATAGCAGACTTTGTGCTTATTGCATCCAAGCTTAAGTTATCAAGAACTATTAATTCACCTTCATTAACTTTTGAAGTTAACACAGATTTTAGTGCAAGTCTTTTAACTTTCTTAGGAATTGCATAACTGTAATCTCTTGGCTTCGGAGCAAATACCACTCCACCGCCTCTCCATTGTGGAGATCTAATACTACCTTGTCTAGCACGACCAGTTCCTTTTTGTCTCCAAGGCTTTCTTCCTCCGCCTCTAACTTCAGAACGTGTCTTTGCTGACTGAGTTCCTTGTCTTCTGTTAGCCAGGTGATTCTTTACAGCTTCATAAACTGCGTGTTCACAGATTTCTACTGCAAATACATCATCACTTAGCTCTATGTCACCGACTGTTTCGCCGGCCATATTTAAAACATTAACCTTAGTCATGTCTATCCTCCTTCAATTACTTATTGGACTTGACAGTCTCTTTTATAGTTACAAGTCCACCCTTAGGTCCTGGAATAGCACCTTTTAGGAGAATAAGATTCTTATCAGCATCAATTCTTACAATTGATAGATTTTGGACTGTCACTCTCTCGTTACCCATCTTGCCTGCGCCTTTACGTCCTTTGAAAACTCTACCCGGATAAGCACCTGCCGCTCTTGCACCACCGACCCTGTGTGATTTAGATCCGTGAGATTCAGGACCTCTGCTGTAATTGTGTCTCTTAATAGGGCCTTGAGTTCCTTTACCCTTTGAAGTTCCAATTACGTCTACCTTGTCATCTTCGCTGAAAATATCTACCTTGATTTCGTCTCCGGTATTATACGCAGACGCATCATCAACTCTGAACTCTCTTAAATACTTCTTGTAGCCGATTTCAACTTTGTCAAAATGACCTCTCAGCGGTTGAGTCATATGCTTTTCTTTTCTGTCGATATACCCAACTTGAATTGAATTATATCCATCATTGTCTACAGTCTTAACCTGAGTCACTATCATAGGACCGGCTTCTACAACTGTTACTGGAACGACTCTTCCATCTTCTAGGAAAATTTGAGTCATACCGATTTTTTTACCTAATATTCCTTTCAAAAACTACACCTCCAATTACTTACAGCGGATTGTTTAAACAATCGTACTAAGACCTACTATAACTTTATTTCGATATCAACACCGGCTGGTAGGTTCAGCTTTTTAAGTGCGTCTAATGTCTTAGGATTCGGTTCGATAATATCGATTAATCTCTTATGAGTTCTTTGCTCGAACTGCTCTCTAGAATCCTTATACTTATGAACCGCTCTTAGTATAGTGATGATTTCGATCTCTGTTGGTAGCGGGATTGGACCTGAAACTTTAGCGTCAGTTCTCTTAACCGCTTCAACGATTTTTTGTGCTGATTGATCTATGATCTCATGATCATAAGCTCTCAATCTGATTCTGATTTTTTGTTTTGCCATTACTACTTTCTACCTCCTGATATTTTCGAGGCTTCCACCGATACACTCGCCCGGGTGTGCCAAACCGAGCCTTTAAAAAAATGACTTTCGTCATTTGGTGATTCCCTCGCCCGAATTTAATTCGAACATACTCCGCAAAAATTACCCTGGTTTAAGCCCTTGAATTATTGAAACTATCAAGTTTTCTTTGCCAAGCAACCTCTTGCTTCATCGCCTTTCTATCTTGGGCACCCATATATAATACAACATAAGCACATCCTATGCAAGTTTTTTCTGTAAAAAATTGAAAACACAAAAAGAATTATTACAAAATCTTAACATCTCCTACACCCCCTTTCCCTCCCTAAAAACACTCTCCGCCGAAGTTTAGTATATTAAACGTCGTCAGGCTTCATTATGTTGCTTTTTACTTATATATATTCATTATATCTTGGCATTTTCATACTTCGTGCTACCTTTAATATTTTTATTCCTGGTGTTGAGTGTGTTGATAATTATTCTTTCATTCAGTATATTATTCATAAAAGTAAATTTGTGTAGCCTGACCCCGTTTATTATATTAAGTATTTAGGAATTAGTCGAGGATTAAAAAAGTTGTATCAGATTTTGAGTAATCTGATACAACTTTATTTTTAGATTGTTTAATTTATCTTGGATATCTTAGATTGTTGCGAATCCTCTTTCCAGTTCTTCGTCGGTCGGGATATGGTCGGTTAGGTTTCCGGCGTGGTAGGCGCTGTAGGCAGCCAAGTCGAAGGTACCTGTTCCGGTTAGGGCGAATACTATGTTTTTTTCTTCTTTGGTTTCTTTGCATAGTAGCGCTTCATCTATTGCTGCTTTAATGGCGTGGGCAGATTCTGGGGCTGGTAGAATTCCTTCATGTTTAGAGAAAAATACTGCTGCATCGAATATTTCAGTTTGTCCGTATGCTCTTGCTTCTATTTCTCCTCCATGTTTAAGTTCCGAAATTATAGGACTCATTCCATGATATCTAAGTCCTCCTGAATGGTTAGGTGACGGTATGAATCCATTGCCCAAGGTATACATTTTAATAAGTGGAGTTGTTTTACCGGTGTCTCCAAAGTCAAGGGTGAATTTACCTCTGGTTAGAGAGGGACAAGAAGTCGGTTCGACGGCGATAAATCTAATATCTTTTCTGCCATTTAGATATTCACCCATGTATGGAGCGATAAATCCACCTAAATTGGAGCCTCCTCCAGCGCATCCGATCATAATATCCGGTCTAATTCCGTATTTTTCAAGTGCTATTTTTGTCTCCATTCCTATAATCGATTGGTGTAAAAGTACATGATTTAAAACACTTCCAAGGACATACCTACAGTTTTCAGTGTTTGCCGCAACTTCCAGCGCTTCCGATATGGCACATCCAAGCGAACCTCCCGTATTCGGATGTTCACTAAGTATTTGTTTTCCAATTTCAGTGGTATTTGATGGTGACGGTATTACATTTGCACCATATGTTTCCATTATAGTTTTTCTGTAAGGTTTTTGTTCTGCTGATATCTTAACCATGTATACAGATAAGTCCACTTCAAAATGTGCTGCAGCCATTGCAAGTGCCGTTCCCCATTGACCAGCTCCTGTCTCTGTTGTGACTTTGGTAATGCCTTGTTTCTTGGCATAATAAACCTGGGCAGCTGCTGAGTTCAACTTATGAGAACCGCTTGTATTCATTCCTTCGAATTTAAAGTATATATTGGCAGGTGTTCCAAGTGCTTTTTCAAGTGAATATGCTCTCACTAGTGGAGATGGACGATACATTAAATAATAATTTCTAACATCTTCCGGGATTTCAATAAATGCATCTTTATTATTCATCTCTTGATCTACCAATTCTTCACAGAATACCTGCATTAATTCTTCTTTTGTACAGGGCTTTCCATTGGCAGGGTTAATAAACGGGGTTAAGCGGTCAGCTAAATCCGCTTGGAGATTATACCATACCTTTGGCATCTCCTCTTCACTTAAATAAATCTTATACGGTACTTTTTTCATTTTCTTACCTCCAGTTAGTTTTAGTTAAACCCTCATCTTAACCTCTCACATTAAATAAAAAAACCGTCCTTGAATAAACTCAAGAACGGATTAATATCTAACCGTGGTGCCACCTTGTTTTGCAGAAAACAACTTCTGCCTCATGCAGGATACTAACATATCCCTCAGTTTAACGCAACTGTAACGTCGCAGAATACTCAGGTCTCCCCTTTGACTGCGCCCTTGGTGGTCCATTTAATATACTGCGTTCGGCAAGCTCTCACCAACGCTTACTCTCTGTACGTGCACATATATTTTTATCTCCACCGCAACGGTTTCAATGACAGTATTTAACTTTCAATATACAATAACACATTTACTTTAAAGTGTCAAATGATTTCTTCGTTTTATGTCATTATTTTTTTAGGATAAAAAAGCGCAAAAAAACCTCGCTTATGAATATCATAAGCGAGGTAATTAAAAGTTTTAACTAATTATTCGATAACCTTAGTTACAACTCCGGCTCCAACTGTTCTTCCACCTTCTCTGATTGAGAACTTTTGTCCTTCTTCAATCGCGATTGGTGTGATTAGTGTTATTGTGAACTTTGCGTTGTCTCCAGGTACTACCATTTCTACGCCTTCTGCTAACTGGATGTCTCCGGTTACGTCTGTTGTTGTGAAGTAGAATTGTGGTCTGTAGCCTGAGAAGAATGGTGTATGTCTTCCACCCTCATCTTTGGTTAATACGTATACTTCTGATTCGAATTTTGTATGAGGTTTGATTGAGCCTGGTTTAGCTAATACTTGGCCTCTTTCGATTTCGCTTCTTTGTACACCTCTTAATAGTAGTCCTACGTTGTCTCCTGCTTCCGCTTGATCAAGTAGTTTTCTGAACATTTCTACTCCTGTTACTACTACTTGTCTTGACTCTTCAGTTAATCCTACGATTTCTACTGTATCTCCAACTTTGATTGTTCCTCTGTCTACTCTTCCTGTTGCTACTGTTCCTCTTCCTGTGATTGAGAATACGTCTTCTACAGGCATTAAGAATGGTTTGTCTGTATCTCTTTCTGGTTGTGGTATATACTCGTCTACCTCTTCCATTAGTTTTACTATCTTGTCTCCCCACTCTCCGTCTGGATCTTCTAATGCTTTTAATGCTGATCCTACTACGATTGGTGTATTGTCTCCATCAAAGTCATATTCTGATAGTAGATCTCTTACTTCCATGTCAACTAATTCGATTAGTTCTGCATCGTCTACTTGGTCTTCTTTGTTTAAGAAAACAACTATCTTTGGTACACCTACTTGTCTTGCTAATAGAATATGCTCTCTTGTTTGAGGCATTGGTCCGTCTGCTGCACTTACTACTAGGATTGCTCCGTCCATTTGTGCTGCTCCGGTAATCATGTTCTTAACGTAGTCGGCGTGACCTGGACAGTCTACGTGTGCGTAGTGTCTTTTGTCTGTTTCATACTCTACGTGAGATGTTGAGATTGTGATTCCTCTTTCTCTCTCTTCAGGTGCTTTGTCTATGTGTGCATAGTCGATAAATTCACCTGTTCCGAATCTCTTGCTTAGTACATAAGTTATAGCTGCTGTCAATGTAGTTTTACCGTGGTCTACGTGTCCTATTGTTCCTATATTGACATGCGGTTTGGTTCTTTCAAATTTTTCTTTAGCCATTATTCTCCTCCTATTGGTAGCTCTTTATTATTTAAGTCACCTAATTGGGACTATGATTTTATTAATGGTATTAAATCTTATTCTTTATCTCCCAATACTTTGTCCGCTATACTTTGTGGTACTTTGTCATAGTGGTCAAATTGCATTGAGTAAGTTGCTCTACCTTGAGTATTTGATCTAAGGTCAGTAGCATATCCGAACATTTCTGAAAGTGGAATGAATGCATCAAGTATATGGAATCCGTCTTTAGGATTCATACCTTTTATATCCCCTCTTCTTGAGGATACGTCACCCATAACATCTCCTAGATATTCGTCCGGAGTTGAAATTTCTACAGAAACATATGGTTCTAATAGAACAGGTGCTGCTTTAAGAACAGCTTCTTTAAGACCCATTGAACCTGCTATCTTAAATGCCATCTCACTAGAGTCGACATCGTGGTATGAACCGTCGTATAGATCAACTTTGATATCAAGAATTGGGTATCCTCCAAGAGGTCCGCTGTTAACAGCTTCTTCAATACCCTCTTTAACTGAGTTGATGTATTCTTTAGGGATTGCTCCTCCAACGATACTGTTGGTGAATTCAAATCCTTTACCAGGTTCATTAGGTTCAATTCTAAGTTTACAGTGTCCGTATTGTCCACGTCCACCTGACTGTCTAACGTATTTTCCATCTGCTTCTGCAGGTTTTGAAATAGACTCTCTGTAAGAAACTTGTGGGTTACCTACATTGGCCTCTACTTTAAACTCTCTTAGAAGTCTGTCTACGATTATCTCAAGGTGAAGCTCACCCATTCCTGCGATAATTGTTTGACCTGTTTCTTCATTTGTATATGTTTTAAAAGTAGGATCTTCTTCAGCAAGCTTAGCTAATGCAATACTCATTTTTTCTTGAGACGCTTTAGTCTTAGGCTCGATTGCAACAGAGATTACCGGCTCAGGGAATTCCATTTTCTCAAGGATGATTGGGCTATCCATTGCAGATAATGTATCTCCTGTTCCTGTATCTTTAAGGCCTACTGCAGCACAGATGTCTCCTGCATAAACCTTGTCGATTTCTTCTCTCTTATTCGCATGCATCATAAGAATTCTACCAAGTCTCTCTCTCTTACCCTTAGTAGTGTTCATAACATAGCTTCCTGATTCCATTGTTCCGGAATAAACTCTGAAGTATGCAAGTTTACCTACATATGGGTCGGTAACAATCTTAAATGCCAATGCTGAGAAAGGTTCTTCATCTGAAGCTACTCTTTCTTTTTCTTCTTCAGTACTTGGATCTATCCCTTTTATAGAAGGTACGTCAAGTGGTGAAGGCATGAAGTCGATTATTGCATCCAGTAGAGGCTGAACACCTTTGTTCTTATATGCAGATCCACATAGAACCGGGTTTACAGCAAGGCTTATAGTTGCTTTTCTAATTGCCCTGATGATTTCCTCTTCTGTAAGCTCTTCTCCTTCAAGATATTTTTCCATTACTTCTTCATCATATTCTGCTATATTGTCTAGCAGTTTTGCTCTATATTCTTCAGCTAAGTCTACAAGATCTTCAGGGATATCAGTTACTTCAATATCTGTTCCCAAGTCATTTTTGTAGATAGTTGCTTTCATCGTGATTAGACTAACAACACCGATAAACTTATCTTCAGCTCCGATAGGAAGCTCTATAGGAATTGCATTTGCACGAAGCTTGTCTCTAATTGTCTCTATTGAGTCAAAATAGTTAGCTCCTGTTGCATCCATTTTATTAATGAAGCAAATCCTTGGTACTCCATATTTGTCTGCTTGTCTCCAAACAGTTTCGGATTGTGGCTCAACTCCACTCTTTGCGTCAAAAAGTGCTACAGAACCATCTAATACTCTAAGCGATCTCTCTACTTCTACAGTAAAGTCAACGTGACCAGGTGTATCAATGATATTGATTCTGTGCCCGTTCCAAATACAAGTAGTAGCGGCAGAAGTAATTGTGATACCTCTTTCCTGCTCTTGTTGCATCCAGTCCATTTGAGCGGCACCCTCATGAGTGTCTCCCATCTTATGGATCTTTCCTGTGTAGTAAAGGATTCTTTCGGATGTGGTGGTCTTACCGGCATCTATGTGCGCCATTATACCGATATTTCTAGTGTTGGCTAACGAATATTCTCTTGGCACGGTATTAACTCCTCCTATTTAATAACTAGAATCTATAATGTGCGAACGCCTTGTTAGCTTCAGCCATCTTATGAACTTCTTCACGTTTTTTGACTGATGCTCCAGTATTATTAGCTGCATCCATGATTTCTTTTGCAAGTCTGTCAACCATAGTTCTTTCGCCTCTTTTACGAGCGTAAGTTACCAGCCATCTCAATCCTAGCGTCTGTCTTCTTTCTGGTCTAACTTCAATCGGAACTTGATAGTTCGCACCACCTATACGTCGTGCTTTAACTTCAAGAACCGGCATGATATTATTTAAAGCTTTGTAGAATACTTCCAATGCTTCCTCACCGGTTTGCTCTTGGATATTATTAAAAGCTCCATATACAATTCTTTGTGCAACACCTTTTTTACCGTCAAGCATGATATTGTTGATAAGCTTAGTTACAACAACATCTCCATACATAGGATCTGGTATTACATCTCTCTTTGGTACATGTCCTTTTCTTGGCACTTTTCTTCCCTCCTTACCATGAATAGTAGTTTCTCCGGTACTCGACAAAATGTCGTCTCGTGCGCTTGTGTAATATATTTATTAAAAAACAATCCACACTAACGCCTGATTTAGATTATTTTGGTTTTTTTGCACCGTATTTTGATCTTGCTTGTTTACGGTCAGTAACCCCAGAGGTATCAAGTGCACCTCTAACAATGTGGTATCTAACCCCTGGAAGGTCTTTAACTCTTCCACCTCTAATTAGAACAACGGAGTGTTCCTGAAGATTATGTCCTATACCCGGAATGTAAGCATTAACTTCCATTTGGTTTGTAAGTCTAACCCTTGCAATCTTTCTAAGAGCTGAGTTAGGTTTCTTAGGAGTTACAGTTCTTACAGAAGTACATACTCCTCTTTTTTGTGGAGATTCGTTAACAACTGTTTTTCTCTTAAGAGTGTTGAAGTTGTAGCTTAGAGCCGGAGACTTGGATTTTTGTTTAATCTTGGTTCTTCCCTGTCTGATCAACTGGTTAATTGTTGGCATTAGTTCACCTCCTGTATTTTTAATAAATATATTAATCACATAACCGAAAAGGACGATTATGTGCTAATAGCCTCAATTAATTAATAGATTCAGATTATTAGAAATAATCCTTATACATTCTATCACTCAGATATTACAATGTCAAACAATATTTGCGTAAATTCTATAAAATATTTGTAATTTTTAATACAGTTATTATTCGATCATTTCTTACTGATAAAATTGCGATTTATATACCAATTTTAGGGCGAGTAAACCTCGCCCTAAAATAATCTCTATAACAAATCAATTCCTCTTTTATTCCTCGGAATCTTCTTCATCTATGCTTCCTACGATATCATCAGTTGCTTCGGCAGTAGGCTCATCCATGACTGCCTCGGTAGCATCTTCATCGCGCATTCCTTCATAATCGATCTTGATATTCTCATATCGCTTCATACCTGTTCCTGCAGGAATTAGCTTACCGATTATAACATTTTCTTTCAATCCAAGTAGATAATCTTCTTTACCTTTAATAGACGCATCTGTAAGCACTCTCGTAGTTTCCTGGAAAGATGCCGCAGACAAGAACGAATCTGTTGCTAGTGAAGCCTTGGTTATACCTAATAGTGTTCTTTCACCTTCAGCCGGAACCTTGCCCTCTTCTTCAAGTTTTTCATTTATATCTTCAAACTCTCTTAGATTTACAAGAGATCCAGGTAAGAAGTATGAATCACCTGCATCATGTATTTTTACCTTGCCCAGCATTTGCTTGATGATAACTTCGATATGTTTATAGTCTATATCAACACCTTGAAGCCTATATACATTAAGAACTTCTCTCATTATATAGTCCTGAACGCCTTGAACTCCTTTTATCTTTAAGATATCATGTGGATTTACAGAACCTTCAGTCAAAATATCTCCTGCTTTAATTTGATCTCCATCTTTAACCTTTATTCTGGAACCATATGGTATAGCATAAACTTTCTCAGTTCCGTCATCGGAAGTTACAGCAATATCGATTCTCTTCTTATTATCGATTAATTTAACTGTTCCTTCATTTTCAGATATAAAGGCAAGACCCTTAGGTTTTCTAGCCTCGAAAAGCTCTTCAACCCTTGGAAGACCTTGAGTTATTCCAGTTCCGGCAATACCACCGGAGTGGAAAGTTCTCATCGTAAGCTGTGTACCCGGCTCACCTATTGACTGAGCAGCAATAATACCAACCGACTCACCGATATTTACAGGATTTCCGGTTGCAAGATTTCTACCATAACACTTTGCACAAACGCCATGAGTAGCCTTACAGCCCAGAACAGATCTTATCTTAACTTCGTAAATTTTCTTCTCTTCTATTAAATCAGCGATTTGCTCGGTAATCATACCGTTCTTATAGACGATAATCTCACCGGTATCGGGATTTAAAATATCCTCAAAAGCATATCTTCCGATTATTTGCTGCTTCAATGTATCAGAAACTCCCCATATTTTAATGGTTGGAATTTCTTTTTCTTCCAGCTCTGAAACCATCTGTTCAGTGATAGCTTGATTCTTTGTAAACAGCGTTTTATTACCATCTTTTACATCGGCATAGAGAATCTTTCCAATAATAGAAGAATCAACTATTACATCTTCTTCTCCCTCAAGGATATCTTTAGCCAATATATATTTATTTGTACCACAATCATCTATTCTTACAATAACATCTTGCGATACATCTACAAGTCTCCTGGTCAAATAACCGGAGTCTGCTGTTCTTAGCGCTGTATCTGAAAGTCCCTTTCTCGAACCGTGAGTTGAGATAAAGAACTCTTGTACTGAAAGTCCCTCTCTAAAGTTAGCCTTTATTGGAACCTCTATGGTTTTTCCGGCTGCTGATGACATAAGTCCACGCATTCCGGCAAGCTGTCTTATCTGCTTTTCGGAACCCCTCGCACCGGAGTTAGCCATGATTGCAATATTATTGTCGGGATCGAGATTTGAAAGAAGTGTTTCTGTTACTTCATCTGTAGCTCTTTCCCAGATTTCAATAACTCTTTCGTATCTTTCGTCTTCTAGAACCAAACCTCTCTTAAGCATATTCTCGTACTTTCTAACTTCTACATCGGCTTTATCGAGAATACTGAATTTGTCCTCAGGCACAGTAACATCACTCATGGATATTGACAATGCTCCGATTGTGGAGTACTTGTATCCCATACTCTTAATATAGTCGAGTACCTTAGCAGTTATGATATTACCATGTTTTCTAAAGCACTTATCTACAATTTCTCCAAGAGCTTTTTTGTTAACCTGTTTATTTATCTCAAGTGCATATTTATCTTTATCTCTATTGATGAATCCAAGATCTTGAGGAATACCCTCATTGAAAATGAATCTTCCTACTGTAGACTCAACAAGCTCACCTTTATCGTCACTACCATGCTTTACTCTGACCTTTACAGTTGCATGAAGTGAAACTTTTTTGTCGTAATGAGCTTTGTACATCTCGTTAAAATCGTTAAACACCTTGCCTGTTCCAAGAGCACCGTCTTTTTGAGTTGTCAAATAGAAGGCTCCCAATACCATGTCCTGAGAAGGAGTAGCAATTGGCTTTCCGTCTTTAGGAGCAAGGATATTATTAGTAGACATCATCAGTAGTCTTGCTTCAGCTTGAGCTTCGGTAGATAGCGGTAAGTGAACAGCCATCTGGTCCCCGTCAAAGTCTGCGTTGTAAGCAGTACATGCTAGTGGATGAAGCTTAATTGCCTTACCTTCAACTAGTACAGGTTCAAATGCTTGAATACCCAATCTATGAAGAGTCGGCGCACGGTTTAATAAGACCGGATGGTCTTTTATTACTTTTTCAAGAATATCCCATACCTTAGGACTAGATCTCTCAACCATCTTCTTGGCAGATTTAATATTTGGAGCTATCTCATCTTCAACCAATTGATTCATTACAAAAGGCTTGAAGAGTTCCATGGCCATCTTCTTGGGAAGACCGCATTGGTAAAACTTAAGCTCAGGACCTACTACGATTACTGATCTACCTGAGTAATCTACCCTCTTACCTAGTAGGTTCTGTCTAAATCTACCCGTTTTACCTTTCAGCATGTCGGATAGACTCTTTAGATTTCTGTTTCCGGGACCGGTAACGGCCTTTCCTCTTCTTCCGTTGTCTATCAATGCGTCAACAGATTCTTGAAGCATCCTCTTTTCGTTTCTAATGATTATTTCAGGCGATCCGATATCGAGTAGTCTCTTTAGACGATTGTTTCTATTGATAACCCTTCTATATAGATCGTTTAAGTCACTAGTTGCGAATCTACCACCTTCCAGCTGAACCATAGGTCTTAAATCAGGTGGAATTACAGGGATTACGTCCATAATCATCCACTCAGGTCTATTTCCTGACTGTCTGAAGGATTCAACTACTTCAAGTCTTCTGGACAGTCTTACTTTCTTCTGTCCGGTACTATTCATAAGAGCTTCTTTTAGCTCTTCGGATTCTTTTTCAAGGTCTATATCAAGTAAGAGTTCTTTGATTACCTCTGCACCCATACCTACCTTAAAAGATTCTCCCCATTTGTCGTATGCTTCGTTATATTCAAATTCACTTAATAATTGTTTTGTAAATAAGTCAGTATCTCCCGGGTCGGTTACTACATAACTTGCAAAATAGAGTATCTTTTCCAAAGCTCTCGGGCTCATGTCCAGTAAGAGTCCCATTCTGGACGGAATTCCCTTAAAGTACCAAATATGTGAAACAGGGGTGGCAAGTTCAATATGCCCCATTCTCTCACGTCTTACTTTTGCCTTGGTTACTTCAACTCCACATTTTTCACAGACAACACCTTTATATCTGATTCTCTTGTATTTACCGCAGTTACATTCCCAGTCTTTTGTAGGTCCAAATATCTTTTCACAGAACAGACCTTCTTTTTCAGGTTTCAAGGTTCTATAGTTGATAGTTTCAGGTTTTTTAACCTCACCTTTAGACCATTCTCTTATTTTTTCAGGCGATGCCAGCCCGATTCTTATAGAATCAAAAGTATTTAATTCTAACAAGGAGCACACTCCTTTCTTAAAGTCCAGATTTTCCTCGTATTGATACCGGTTTAAACTCTATAACTAATCTTCAATTTCAGTTATTTCGTATCCCGAATCTTCTACTTCTTCTATATCATTAATAATCTTCTGATCGGTTTCTTCACTACTAAAATCAGTAATATCTATTACATCGTCATCAGAATCCCTTAATTTAACCTCATCTTCATTCTCATTGAGTAATTTTACATCAATTGCTAAAGACTGAAGTTCTTTAATTAAAACTTTGAATGATTCCGGAACTCCCGGCTCAGGTATAGACTCACCTTTAACTATGGATTCGTATGTCTTAACCCTACCGACGATATCGTCAGATTTAACTGTCAACATTTCCTGTAATGTATGTGAAGCTCCATAAGCCTCCAGAGCCCACACCTCCATCTCTCCAAATCTCTGTCCACCGAACTGAGCTTTACCTCCTAGAGGCTGCTGAGTTACAAGTGAATAAGGACCTGTCGATCTAGCATGAATTTTCTCATCTACTAAGTGGTGAAGTTTTAACATATACATTATTCCAACAGTAACAGGATTATCAAACTCTTCACCGGTTCTACCGTCTCTCAGAGCTATCTTACCGGTTTCCGGATATCCCGCTTCTTTTAGAGTATCTATGATGTTTTGGTCACTTGCACCGTCAAATACCGGTGTTGCAACCTTCCATCCCAGTTTTTTAGCTGCCAGTCCAAGATGTACTTCCAGTACCTGACCCAGGTTCATCCTCGAAGGAACCCCCAGTGGGTTAAGTACTATTTGTACCGGTGTACCGTCTGGTAAAAACGGCATATCCTCTTCAGGTAATAGTCTTGAAACTACCCCCTTATTACCATGTCTACCACACATCTTGTCTCCGACATTTATCTTCCTTTTAGTAGCAACATATACCCTTACAACCTTGTTTATGCCAGGTTGTAATTCATCGCCATTTTCTCTCGTATATACTTTAACATCTACTACAATACCTGTTTCGCCATGAGGTACTTTAAGAGAAGTGTCTCTAACCTCTCTTGCTTTTTCTCCGAATATAGCTCTTAATAATCTCTCTTCAGGTGACAATTCCGTCTCTCCCTTTGGAGTTACTTTACCGACTAGAATATCTCCGGAAGTTACCTCGGCTCCTATTCTGATAATACCATTTTCGTCTAGGTCTTTTCTCATTTCCTCACCGACATTTGGTATATCTCTTGTGATTTCCTCTGAACCCAGCTTAGTTTCTCGTGCTTCAGATTCATGTTCTTCTATATGGATAGAAGTCAATGTATCTTCAATTACAAGCTTTTCGTTTAAAAGCATAGCATCTTCGTAGTTATAACCTTCCCAAGTCATAAAAGCGATAAGAATATTCTTACCTAATGCTATCTCTCCATTATCCGTGGAAGGTCCATCGCAAATTATATCGCCTTTTTTAACGATGTTTCCAACTCTGACTATAGGTCTTTGGTTGATTGTAGTACCTTGGTTTGATCTTTTGAACTTTAATAATTTATAGACGTCTTCTTTAGCGCCTTCATTTCTCTTAATCTTTATCTTATCTGAAGTTACCTCTGTAACTACACCGTCATATTTAGCTATTAGAACAGCCCCACTATCCTTTGCAGCTCTATGCTCAATTCCGGTTCCAATTATCGGTGCTTCAGCTTTTATCAATGGTACGGCCTGTCTCTGCATGTTTGAACCCATCAGTGCACGTGTCGCATCGTCGTTTTCCAAGAAAGGAATCATCGCAGTTCCGACTGATACTATTTGCTGAGGACTAACGTCCATGAAATCCACCATTTCTCTAGGATAGATATCATTTTCTCCATTTAATCCCCTACCTGATACCCTCTCATTTACGAAACTTCCGTCATCATTTAGCGGTTCGTTAGCTTGAGCGGTTATAAATCTGTCTTCAATATCAGCAGTCAGGTACTCTATTTGATTGGTTACTACACCTTTTTCCTTGTCTACTTTTCTATAAGGTGTCTCTATGAAACCATAGTCATTTATTCTGGCATAAGTAGTCATAGAAGTTATCAGTCCTATATTCGGTCCTTCAGGAGTTTCTATAGGGCATATCCTTCCATAGTGAGAATCGTGAACGTCTCTTACTTCTGCTCCGGCTCTATCTCTTGAAAGACCGCCAGGTCCCAGTGCTGACATTCTTCTCTTATGAGTAAGCTCTGCCATCGGATTTGTCTGATCCATGAACTGTGACAGCTGTGATGAGCCAAAAAATTCCTTCATTGCAGCAACTACAGGTCTGATATTTATCAGTGCCTGAGGGGTTGCCAAATCAGGGTCTTGAGTTGACATTCTTTCACGCACGACCCTTTCCATTCTGGACATACCAATCCTGAATTGGTTTTGAAGTAGTTCACCTACGGCTCTAACTCTTCTATTTCCCAGATGGTCTATATCATCAGTATTTCCAACGCCATAGAAAAGGTTAAGTTCATAACTAACTGAGGCTAAAATATCAGCTCTTATGATATGTCTTGGACTTAATTCCTTTGCCCTTTCCTTAATAGCGGCTAAAATCTCTTCGTCACTTTCACATGTATCCAAGATTTCCTTCATAACCGGATAGTAGACTTTTTCTGATAGACCCAGACCTTTCAAGTCAACTTTCAGTCCAAAAGTATTGATATCTACGAAGTGGTTACCCACAACTCTTACGATATCTTCCTCGACTAAAAGATCTACGGTATTTATCCCGGATGCTTCAATTGCATCGGCAATATCGTCATCTATTCTCTGACCGGACTCTACCAGTATTTCTCCTGTTTCAGGATCTACTATATCAACATTTGATATATGTCCTGAGATTCTATTTTTTAATCCTAATTTATTATTAAATTTATATCTTCCTACTTTGGCAAGATCGTATCTCTTACCATCGAAGAATAAGTTCATTATTAAAGGCTCTGCACTTTCCAATGCAGCCGGATCCCCGGGCTTCAATTTTTTATAGATCTCAAGCAGCGCTTCTTCTTGAGTGGTTGAAATCTCCTTCTCAAGCGTTGATCTAAGTTCTTTGGTGTCGCCAAGAGCTTCAATAATATCTTCAGTCGAATCAAATATAAGTGCTCTTACAAGGGTTGTAACCGGTAATTTTCTGGTTCTGTCTATTCTAACATTGACCACTCCGTTTGAGTCGCTGTCATATTCAATCCATGCTCCTCTATTTGGAATTACGGTTGATGAAAACAGTTTAGTACCGGATTTATCAATTTCCATATTAAAGTAGACACTAGGGCTTCTGACTAATTGACTGACGATAACACGTTCAGCTCCATTAATAATGAAGGTACCATTATCAGTCATTTTAGGGAAATCTCCCATGAAAACTTCCTGTTCTTTTACCTCTTCTGTCTCTTTGTTGATCAGTCTTACTTTAGCTTTTAAGGGACTTGAGTAACTTGCATCCCTATCCTTCGCCTCTTCCTCAGTATACTTGGTTTTATCCTCCATATAATAGCTGACAAATTCCAACACCATACTTCCGGCGTAATCTGAGATTGGACTCGAATCATCAAAAACTTCTTTTAAGCCTTCCTTCAGGAACCATTCATAGCTGTCCTTTTGCACAGCTATTAAATCGGGTAATTCTAAAACCTGAGGAATCCTTGAAAAACTGACTCTTTCAGTGTAACCATACTTTGCAGTATGAGTCATTAATAATCACACCCCTTATCGTCATATTAGTCAAATAAAAATATTTATGCTCCATTTTTACTATTCAATAGCATAGTATTCCATTATCGATTATAGCAATAATAAACTATAACACACTTAAATTGTGTTTGTCAAGTTTTTTTACAATTTTTTCGATTTATCTTTTTATGTATTTAACCTTTATTTTACATATGTGGATGAAAAAAAGAACATTTCTTTCATAGAAATGTTCTTCTCGTCTTTGTAGTAAATTACTTAAGCTCTACAGTAGCTCCAACTTCTTCAAGTTTAGTTTTGATTTCTTCAGCTTCTTCTTTTGAAGCGCCTTCTTTAACTGCTTTAGGAGCTTCGTCAACTAATGCTTTAGCTTCTTTTAGTCCAAGACCAGTGATGTCTCTAACTACTTTGATAACTTTGATTTTTTCTGCTCCAGCGTTAGCTAGCATTACGTCAAATTCAGATTTTTCTTCTGCTGCAGGTGCGTCTGCTCCAGCTGCAGGTGCTGCTGCTACTGCAGCTACAGGAGCTGCTGCTGATACTCCAAACTCTTCTTCAAGAGCGCTAACTAGTTCTGATAATTCTAATACTGTAAGTCCTTTAACTTCTTCAATTAAATTTAATACTTTTTCTGATGCCATTATAATACCTCCAAAATTTTTAAATTATGCTGCTTCTTGTTCTTTCTTTTCTTTTACTGCGTTTAATGCGTAAACTAAACTGCTTAATGTTCCGGTACATACATTTGCAAATCCTTGGATTGGAGCATTGAATCCACCAAGTACTTGAGCGATAAGTACTTCTCTTGATGGTAAAGAAGCAAGTGATTTGATTTTATCAAGTCCGATTATTTCACCATCAACTACGCCGGCTTTAATCACTAATTTATCATGATCTTTTGCAAAATTCTGTGTAATCTTTGCTACTGATGCCGGATCATCCATACCGAAAGCCAATGCATTTGGTCCAGTTAAAAATTCGCAAAAATCTTCAAGTCCTGCTTCTTTGAAAGCAAATTGCATTAAAGTGTTTTTGTAAACTTTATAGTTTACTCCACTTTCTCTGTAAAGCTTTCTAAGTTCAGTCAAATCAGATACTGATAAGCCTCTGTACTCTACTAGAACCATTGATTGTGCATTATTGATGTTTTCAACTATTTCAGCTACGACATCTTTTTTAGCTTGTAACACACGTTCCTTCACTATTTCACCTCCGCTTGGCTACTTAAGAATTATCCGATGTAATAAACTAATTACATATTATAAAAAGGTCTCTCCACGACGTGGAAAGACCATTATTTCAATGATAGTTCTCCACCTCTGTAGGATGATTAAACCATTTGGTCCCTACGGTCTTCGGTAGCCTATTTATTTGACTATATGATTATATCATTTATATGATATATGTCAACTATTTTAAAAATTATTTATCTTCAGCTTTAGCTTGAACTGCTTCAGTTAATCTAGCACCGTTTAATTTAATTCCAGGTCCCATTGTTGATGAGATTGAAACTGATCTTAAGTATCTACCTTTAGCTGCTGCAGGTTTAGCTTTGATGATTGCTGTAATAATAGTTCTTAGGTTATCGTAAAGTTTTTCATCGCCGAATGAAACTTTTCCAACTGGTACGTGGATAATATTTCCCTTGTCAAGTCTGTACTCTACCTTACCTGCTTTAACATCGTTGATAGCTTGCTCTATATCAAATGTTACAGTTCCTGACTTAGGGTTAGGCATTAAACCTTTAGGTCCAAGTATCTTACCAATTCTACCTACAACACCCATCATGTCCGGTGTAGCAATAGCTACGTCAAAATCCAACCATCCTTCAGTTTGGATTTTTTGAGCAATGTCTTCTGCTCCAACGAAGTCTGCTCCAGCTCTTTCAGCTTCAGCAGCTTTTTCGCCTTTAGCGAATACAACAACTCTAAGAGTCTTACCAGTACCATGTGGTAGTACCACTGCGCCTCTTACTTGTTGGTCAGCATGTCTTGAGTCAACACCAAGCTTAACGTGAAGCTCTACGGTCTCATCAAATTTAGCCTTAGCTGTTTCTTGCACTAATTTTATTGCATCTTTTAAATCATAAAGCTCAGCTCTATCTACGAGCTTCGCACTTTCTTGATATTTTTTTCCTCTTTTGTTCATCTTGATCCTCCTTGTGGTATTAGCGGATATCCTCCCACTTATTAGCCTTCGACAGTTACACCCATGCTTCTTGCAGTTCCTGCTACCATTCTCATAGCAGCTTCTACATCAGCAGCGTTTAGGTCAACCATCTTTAATTCAGCAATTTCTCTAACTTGAGCTTGCGTAAGGTTTGCAACTTTATCTTTATTAGGAACTCCAGATCCTTTTTCAATTCCAAGAGCCTTTTTAATTAAAACAGGTACCGGTGGAGTTTTTGTTATAAAACTAAATGATCTGTCTTGGTATACAGTCAAAACAACCGGAATTATATATCCTTCTTGTGATTGAGTTTTTGCATTGAATTCCTTAGTGAATTGCATTATGTTTACACCATGAGGTCCAAGTGCGGTACCTACCGGTGGTGCAGGAGTTGCTTTTCCTGCAGGTATTTGTAATTTTACTATTGCTTGTACTTTTTTAGCCATTGTAATCCTCCTAAAAAGTTGTGGTTTGGCGGGGTTTTCCCTCCCACTTCGATCTATAACCTCTCATTTATTATTCGAGTTATCTTCTAAATTTATACTCTTTCGATATTATCATAATCCAGTTCAACAATGGTATCTCTACCAAAAATTGAAACAGAAGCTTTTAACTTTAGCTTCTCAGGACTTATCTCTTCTACCTTGCCGACAAATCCTTCAAAAGGTCCATCTATTACCTTGATAGAATCTCCGACATTTAAATCCATTTCAGGTATCGAAACAGTTTGCACCCCAAATGCTTTTACTTCTTTTTCTGTCAATGGTACGGGTTTAGAACCCGGTCCCACAAAGCCTGTAACCCCTCTTGTATTTCTAACTAAAAACCATGATACATCAGTGATTATCATTTTAATTAGAACATAGCTGGGAAACAATTTTCTTTCTTTAATAGTTTTTACACCATTTTTGGTTTCGACATATTCTTCAGTAGGCACTGCAACTTCGAATATATCATCGATATATCCTCTGTTTTCAACCATCTTCTCAATATTGTCTTTAACTTTGTTCTCATGACCCGAGTATGTATGTACTACATACCATTTGGCCTCTTTTGCTCTTTCTGCGTATCTTTCATTTTTGTTGCCATTGTCTTCGTTCATATCTTTGGGCTATGCCCTACCTCCTCATCACTTAAGAATAATTAGATTAAGAAGTTGTGTGAATGTTAGGTCTAAGCCATATACAATAGCTCCTACAAGGACTGAAATCAAAATTACAACTGAAGTGTAATTAATTGTTTCTTTCTTGGTTGGCCAGATAACTTTTTTAAACTCCGATCTAACACCCTTAAGGTATCCTTTACCTTTAGTTGCAGGAGTTTTGCTCTTTTGTTCCATCTGAATTCCTCCTTAATTACCTAGTCTCTTTATGAGCAGTGTGAGTTTTACAGAATTTACAGTACTTTTTCAATTCGATACGTTCATTTGTTGTTTTCTTGTTTTTTGAAGAAGTGTAATTTCTGTTCTTGCATTCGGTACAAGCTAGCGTTACTCTATCTCTCATAGTACACCTCCCGTGGGATATTTAATCGAGACGGGCAATTCCCAGTCTCAATTACATCTATATAAACTATCATAGTAGAACCCCGTTGTCAATATAAATTTAATATTTTTTATAGTATTTTTTGAAATATTTTATAAAATTATACCTTAGCATAAATCCATTATATAAAACCATTATCTTTTTTCGCATATCTGATGCAATAAATCTTTTATATACATTATATACATATAAATAACTAATCCTCATTTGATAAAGTCACAATGACGAGCTCCGGCCTATTATTTATTCGCACACTCAAAATTGAATTGCCAAGCCCCCTACTGACGACCATACTCGTTTTATCCTTAGTGTAGACTCCGCTGGTATACTTTGGAAAAAGACCTTGATTGGGAGCTATGACGCCACCAATAAAAGGAATGCGAAATTGTCCTCCATGCGCATGCCCGGTAAGCACCAAATCGGCACCTGCGTTCACATAACTTTCAAATATTTCCGGTCTATGAGACAGAGTGATTGAGAAGTAGTCCCTATCTAGAAGTCGTTCGAGTTTCTTTTCTAGTGTCAGGTCTGCTAACCCCTTTAAATCATCTCTTTTTATAAACTCAGGATCTTCAAGACCTATAATCTGAATCTTGCTTCCTTCCCATTCTATAAATTCAGATCTGTCATCCATAATCACTACACCTGATTTTATCAATCTGTTTTTCAATTCCGGATAATTCTTAGTCCAAGCCTCATGATTGCCGGTAACATAATATACCGTGGCAACTTCAACTGCCCTGTTGACAAAACTCATCGCAATACCTATGTTCGTTTTATTCGCGTCAATTAAATCTCCCGTAATGCATACTACATCCGGCTTTTCTTTTTCAAGTTTTCGGATAAGCTGATCTTTCCAATCCTTATTGTGCAAATCCGATACATGTGCAATTTTAAAACCGTTAAATTCAGTAGGTAGTTTAGTGTCCTTAATTCTCAATTGAGTTACTTCAATTGTGAAATTTGTCCAAACTATCCATATGATGATTATTATTGCCGGAATACTTAATTTCTTAACAGTTCTCATAAATACCTCTATAAAACTTCCTCTAGTATAGCTACATTAAAACCCGGAGCTCATGATTCCCCTAAAAATATAGAGTGAAAAATAAATTATTCTGAAACTTGTCACTATTTTATAAGTTCTATTTATACGCAGTAATAGTTGAATTCCTTAAATAATGTTTTAAATTTAGTTCTGTGTCCAGACCCCATTTAGATGCATATTCATCAGATACGAATTCTGTGTCTATATCAATATCCCTAAATCCGGCATTTTCTAATATTTCATGTAACCTATCCAAGGTCACGGCTCCGGCTACTCAGGTACCGTACATTTTGGGATCATTGATGACTTTACTTGGTAACTCCTCATAAAGTGTTATATCTGATATACCAATTCTCCCTCCGGGTTTTAAAACCCTGAAAATCTCACTATATACCCTATCCTTTTCCGTAGATAGATTTATAACACAATTACTTAATACTATGTCAGCTGTATTATCAGCGACCGGTAAATTTTCTATCTCTCCCAGCCTAAATTCCACATTCTTAAATCCTCTTTTCATGGCAATCTGTCTGGCTTTGGTTACCATATCATAGGTCATGTCAACACCGATGACATATCCCTCATCTCCAACTTTCTTTGAGGCGATAAACACATCCATGCCCTTGCCACATCCTAGGTCTATAACGACTTCACCATTTTTAGGCTGAGCTTTCTCTTGAGGATTACCACATCCTAAGCCCATATTTGCTTCTTCAGGTACCATTTCAAGTTCTTCTTTGGAATAACCTATTGCTTTTCCTAATTCATTAGCATCTACTTTTATACCCGCTTTTTCATTAGCGACATTTTTATAAAAAGTACTTACAGATTTTTTTATTTTTTCTTTATCCATTATTCTCTCCATAAATAATTTTTGTGAAACCCATGATTATTTTAGCTGTTAAACCCCATAATAGCGGACGGATATCCTCATACATATAAACAGTCTTTACCACGGGATAAAATTTATACTTATTTCCATTGGGAAGCAGTTCATAGGGAAAATCTTTAGGGAAATTAACTTCATAATTATGGCTGTAATCCCTTGGTTTTACCTTTTTAAAATAAGAACATTCAACAGAAAACACATCATCAACTTCAGAATTCAATACAAGCCTTGAAAGATCATCGTATTTATAATTGAAGACAAAAGGATAGACTACTCCTATAGGTTCTACCACATAATCGGATTTACCGACATACTCTAAATCTTCCTTTGGGATACCAATTTCCTCTTCAATCTCCCTTAGTACACATTCATAAAGACTTTCACCATCCTCTTTTCTTCCTCCGGGAAGTGAAACATCATTTGGCTGTGAAACTGTCGAGCTTCGTATTTCAAAAATTATTTTTTTATCTTCCTTTGGTCCAAAAAGTATAATCCCCACTGCAAATTCTCTATTAACTCCAAAAGGTTTGGGTTTATATGAACTGAATCTTTCTAAATACATTTTAATTACCTATCGTAAAACCTTTCTCATCTTTATTTAAGTCCATTTCTGTCTTGAATATTTTATCAATTCTTATAAAGCGATCCTCTTGCAATCCTTGACATAAGTCCTCTATCCTATCCACTTTTCCTTGAACTTCCATTACAACCGTTCCGTCATAATCGTTAAAAACATAGCCGGTTAACCCCAGTCTTCTTGCAATTTCCATGCTTTTAAATCTAAAACCGACTCCTTGCACCCTTCCAACAAATACAATTCTATATCGTTTCATAAATACACCTAAAGTATCTCCGGAAGTGCTGCGATATCGTCAATAACAAAGTCCGCTCCGGAAGCTAATAGTTCATCCCTGCTCCCAAATCCATAGGTAACGCCAACCGAATCTATACCGTTTACATCTGCTCCTTCAATATCGTGGTATCTGTCCCCTACCATAATTGTTACCCTCTTTTCAAGCTTATTATTCATAATCACATATTTAATGATGTCTTCCTTATGGATTCTCGAAGTATCTAGAGTTGCCCCGTAAATCCCATCAAAATAATGATCGACTCCAAAATGTATCATTATTTTTTCAGCAAAAACTTGAGGTTTTGCAGTAGTTAGATATAATTTCTTTCCTCTTTCTTTAAGAACTGATAACACCTTTTCCACGCCATCATATAGCGTATTCTCAAACAAGCCGTCAACGCTATAGTATTCCCTGTAGACTTCCACAGCTTTCAAAGCACTTGTCTTGTCCATATTGTATTTAATCATAAATGAATCCAATAATGGTGGACCAATGAACGAATTCAAATCACTCTCGCAATAATCAATATTAAAATACTCCAAAGCTTTTATAACACCCTTAAAGATTCCTTTGGAATTGTCTGACAATGTACCATCTAAATCTAATAGTATATTTTCGTACATAGCTCCTCCCGTTTTGTTTTTTTACTACAAATTTAGTATACCATATAATTAATCCCCTTCAAATCGTATCAATCATAGATTATTTTTTTCTGTATATGATAGAATAAGAGTATCAACGGTAATGTAAACTTAAAATGAAAGAATAGAAAAAACAATAGAATATATTCACAAAAGTACGAATAATTATAATAATGATGAGATTATTTACTCAACTAAAGCCTAACTTATTTGAGTAAAAAATCAAGCAGCTATCAAATATTTGTGTTGCTCAGCCTCAGAGATATCAAGACCAGCTACTTTAGCAGGAGTCATATCGTTTAAAGAACTATGAGGTCTAATAAAATTATAGTAGAAAACAAACATGGAAATAATATTGTTAGCATCTTCAAAGCTTTCAAAACCACGCTTTGTTTTATACCAAGACTTAAACTGAGAGTGAAAAGATTCAATTAGATTATTTGAAATATCGTCGTGAAAACTTTCAACTCTAATATGTTCTTGGTCTGGGAAATAGACCTCAATTGGTTTTAAATAGGCACTGTAGCGATCAGTGACCAAAGAGTTAGGACAACCATGTTCTTTTGCAGAATTAATCAACTCAAAAGCAGAATCAGAATTTCTGTGAGGAGATAGGTTAAAATCTACGATAAACCTGGTTTCAGAATCTTCAACAAACCAAATATATGATTTAATCCCAGCAACTTTGACTACGGTTTCATCCAAATGCCACTCATCAGAATTTAGATCTAGATAAGACTTAAAATAATCTGAAATTTCTTTAAAGGCAGGAGCAAACCCCGATACCCAGCTATGGATAGTAGTGTGACTAACTGACACATTAAACAGGGTTTTCATCAAAAAAGCACACTCTCTAAGAGAGTTTTTACCGATGAAGTAAAGGTGCATGGCTTTTAAAACTATATTAACAGGAAATCTGAGTCCTTTAAAATGGTCTTTACCGGTAAGGTTGGAAATCAATAGGCATGGCTTTAGAAACCTTAAAAGAGTGATTACAAGACTTATCACAACACCTAAGATTGCTATAGTAAGTAAAGTCATGATGAAGAAAAGTAGCCTTACCACAAACAGTACAAGGCTGATATTTTCTTGAAGGTAGCTTACCTATTATGGTATTTGGATTATTAGGTGCAAACTGTCTATTACATGATCGGCAAAGATATTTTTGATATCCACGAGAATCAAAGCCGTAACGATAAAAAGACGAGTTATTGTTGCATCTTGGGCAGATAAGTGATACATTATTATTCATAAGAGTTCATTCCTTTCTTGGGAGTACTGGTTTTGTGGATAAAACTATTGTATCACAAGGGGGCTGGACTCTTATTCTTTTTTAAGTTTACGGACCGGTATCAACTATTCGGAGGTTAAAATGAAATCATTTAGAAAAGAATTAATTATCAAGACTGATGACAGAAGAGAATACATAAATATAACTCGCGATGTTCAAGAAGCCATAAGAGAGAGTGAAATTAAAGAAGGATTTGTACTGGTCAATGCAATGCACATCACCGCATCAGTATTTATAAACGACGATGAGTCCGGGCTTCACCATGACTTTGAAGTTTGGCTTGAAAAACTGGCTCCTGAAAAGCCGTACAATATGTATAGACATAATGGTTACGAAGACAATGCCGATGCTCATCTTAAAAGACAGATAATGGGTAGAGAAGTCGTAGTTGCCATAACTGAAGGCAGGCTTGATTTCGGACCTTGGGAACAAATCTTTTACGGAGAATACGACGGAAAAAGAGCTAAAAGAGTTTTGATTAAAATAATAGGTGAATAATAATCGGTAACTGCCAAGAGGTAGTTACCGATTATTATTCTGTATATTAAGATTAAATGTCCAGCTTCATATACACAGCCGGAAAGTGCTCTCCATCTATTTTAAAGAAAGAATCCAGTTCTCCATATTTTACAAACCCAAACTTTTTGTATAATTCAATCGCAGGTAAATTTTCAGATAGCACTTCCAAAGTTACAAGACTGCATCCAAGATTCTTTATCTTTTTAAGTATATGCTCAACAAGTAAACTCCCGATGCCATGTCTCCAGTATGCTTTTTTTACACTTATGGCAAAATTAGCCCTATGCTTGAGACGCTCATTAGAATAAGCATCAAAACTGCAATTTCCTATTATTTCTTCATCATAAATCGCCAAATAAATACCCGCTCTGGGATTATTTTTAAGACTTTCTAAAAAGTTTGTTTCCTGTTCCAAGGTATAAGACAAACCCTCTTCTCCAAAGGTGAGGTTTCGAGACTCCCCACCTACTTGCTTTAAATATACCAGTAATTGTTCTGCATCATCCGGTTCAGCTTCTCTTATAATTATCTTACTTGTATCGATTTTCATTTCAACACCCTTTTTCGAGTTTACAAACAAGTCCTATTTCTTACTCTAAACTATCGTAAATTTTTCACATCTTCCATTAAGCTCGCAAATGCAGGAAGAGAGTTTTCTATACAGGCTTTAGATACACAGTATGCAAGTCTTACATATCCTGGTGCAGAAAACGCAGACCCCGGTACCATGAGTATATTATGTTGTTTGCCCATTTCAATAAAAATCCTCTCATCTTCTATAGGTGATTTTACGAATAGATAGAAAGCTCCTTGTGGAAGTACGCATTCCAGTCCCAATTCCTTTAATCTATTATAGAGCAGTTTTCTGTTTACATCGTAAAAATCTAAATCCACAGCTGCATCTATACATTTTCCTATTACCCTTTGAATAAGAGATGGAGCATTTACAAAGCCCATTATTCTGTTAGCAATTGTTGCAGCTCCCATTATATCCTCTGAACATGAAGCCTCATCAGGTATCACCAAGTAACCAATACGCTCACCCGGTAGTGATAGAGACTTGCTATATGAGTATGCTACTATTGTATCATCATAGTACTTGGTCAAATATGGAACTTCGACCCCATCATATACTAGCTCTCTGTAAGGTTCATCTGAGATTAGATATATGGTTTTATTGAGTTCACTCTCTTTGGCTCTCAATACCTCAGCAATCTTTACTATCGTATCTTCAGAATAAACCACTCCGGTAGGATTATGAGGTGAATTGATTATTACAGCTTTGGTTTTATCATTTATAGCTGATTTTAAAGCATCATAATCAGGCATAAAGCTGTCCTTTAAGGTATCAACTTCCACTAAAACCCCATCATAATTTCTCACATAATTCCCGTACTCTAAAAAGTAAGGCTTTAAAACTATTACTTCGTCACCGGGATCCAAAAGAGTTTTAAATATTATATTCAGTCCGGCAGCAGCACCAACTGTCATAAGTATATTATTTGAAGTAAAAGAAGTTCCGTGTTTTTTATTGAGTGAATTTGCAACAACTTCCCTTACATCTTCAAAGCCTTGATTACTCATGTACCCATGTAGTAAAACGGGATCCTCATTTTCGATCAAGTCGATAATTGCACGATTCACTTCGATAGGTGCAGGTACATTGGGGTTTCCCAGACTGAAGTCATATACATTATCAGAGCCATACTCCGCTTTTAGTTTCTTTCCTTCCTCAAACATTGCTCGAATAAGTGAACTCTTACCGAGAAATGATGCCATTTTTTTAGATATCATAATTAACCTCCATAATAACTGATATACTATTTTTTAAAGATTGCAATCATTAATAGCAATCCGGTACAAAATAAAATTAGAATCAAAATTTTAATAAGTATATTTAAAATCCATATTAAATTCTTTTTCATATCTTCCCCTTTTATGCTTTAGTGCAAAAGGTTTTTGGATAAAGAAAAGGCGGTGATATAATCACCACCTTTAATATTTATTATTCGATAACCTTAGTTACAACTCCGGCTCCAACTGTTCTTCCACCTTCTCTGATTGAGAACTTTTGTCCTTCTTCAATCGCGATTGGTGTGATTAGTGTTATTGTGAACTTTGCGTTGTCTCCAGGTACTACCATTTCTACGCCTTCTGCTAACTGGATGTCTCCGGTTACGTCTGTTGTTGTGAAGTAGAATTGTGGTCTGTAGCCTGAGAAGAATGGTGTATGTCTTCCACCCTCATCTTTGGTTAATACGTATACTTCTGATTCGAATTTTGTATGAGGTTTGATTGAGCCTGGTTTAGCTAATACTTGGCCTCTTTCGATTTCGCTTCTTTGTACACCTCTTAATAGTAGTCCTACGTTGTCTCCTGCTTCCGCTTGATCAAGTAGTTTTCTGAACATTTCTACTCCTGTTACTACTACTTGTCTTGACTCTTCAGTTAATCCTACGATTTCTACTGTATCTCCAACTTTGATTGTTCCTCTGTCTACTCTTCCTGTTGCTACTGTTCCTCTTCCTGTGATTGAGAATACGTCTTCTACAGGCATTAAGAATGGTTTGTCTGTATCTCTTTCTGGTTGTGGTATATACTCGTCTACCTCTTCCATTAGTTTTACTATCTTGTCTCCCCACTCTCCGTCTGGATCTTCTAATGCTTTTAATGCTGATCCTACTACGATTGGTGTATTGTCTCCATCAAAGTCATATTCTGATAGTAGATCTCTTACTTCCATGTCAACTAATTCGATTAGTTCTGCATCGTCTACTTGGTCTTCTTTGTTTAAGAAAACAACTATCTTTGGTACACCTACTTGTCTTGCTAACAGAATATGCTCTCTTGTTTGAGGCATTGGTCCGTCTGCTGCACTTACTACTAGGATTGCTCCGTCCATTTGTGCTGCTCCGGTAATCATGTTCTTAACGTAGTCGGCGTGACCTGGACAGTCTACGTGTGCGTAGTGTCTTTTGTCTGTTTCATACTCTACGTGAGATGTTGAGATTGTGATTCCTCTTTCTCTCTCTTCAGGTGCTTTGTCTATGTGTGCATAGTCGATAAATTCACCTGTTCCGAATCTCTTGCTTAGTACATAAGTTATAGCTGCTGTCAATGTAGTTTTACCGTGGTCTACGTGTCCTATTGTTCCTATATTGACATGCGGTTTGGTTCTTTCAAATTTTTCTTTAGCCATTATTCTCCTCCTAATCGTTTAGTCATTGTTTTAATAAAATGATTATATCATTATTATATCCATACTTCAACATTAAGGTATCACTAATTATATATAATAACTTAATTTCACATAAATTACAATTGGTTTGACATTATATATATTTCATTGTACAATAATATCTGACTTAAATACGCCCTCTTAGCTCAGTAGGTAGAGCGCTTCCATGGTAAGGAAGAGGTCGCCGGTTCAATTCCGGCAGTGGGCTCCATATAAAACGACTGAATTTAAACAGGTTCTTTGTCAAATAGTGTTGGTATATAAATTAATCACAAACTATTAATGTCAGGCAGCGTTAGCTGCCTGACGTTTTTTTACACTTACAGTGTCTTTTGGTACTATCATTTTCTTGCAAATTAATATTCGATTCCTAAAATGATAGTACGACCTGTATCCGAAAGCAACTCTTTTTAAACACTTAATAAAATTATTAATACCTTCTAAACATCCATTTGTAACATTCACTTCTAAGCAATTTTTTACGTACTCAAAGTCCTTTAAAAGCGTGTTAATACTAGTTTTCATAGCATCTGATACCTCATCTGAATAATATTCTAAATGTGCCTTTAAGGAGGCAATATCTCCGTTTTCTACATCCTTTAAAAGAATCTGATAACAATCATAAGTATTTAGAAGTGTTTTGTTGACACTAATACTATCCATAACCACATCTCTAGCACTTTTCCATCTTTCAAAATGTATCCACTTTCTAAAACCTGTAGAATTAAGCTTTAAATAAGGCTTTTGTATCAGCTTCCAATACCTTTTTAACCTTTTGTATTCCATAGAATACTTAGAAAAACCATTCATAACTTCTATTCTTGTTTTGTTCAATGCTCTAGATAAGTGGTTAACTATATGGAACTTATCAAATACTATCTTAGCATTAGGGAAAAGATCAGAAATTAGACTAATGTATGGCTGATACATATCTATACATATACTTTTAACCGATTCTCTAGCACATTCACTAAACCTAGAAAAATAGCGCTTAAGATAGTGTAATTGCCTGTTTTCAACAATATCGATAATATCATGAGTAATAGCATCACAGAAAATAAAGCTCATAGATCCTTTAGCGGTTTTTGTGGATTTAAACTCATCAAAACATAAATGTTCTGGTAAAAACTGATAATTAGGCTTAAACTGTTCAAAAGCTTGATCTACACATTTAGACACCGTAGAATGAGAAACATAATGTAAATTAGCAATATCTTTTTCACTTACTTTCATGGTCAAATTAGTTGTAATATGAGCTTTTACTCTATTAGAAATAAAACAATTCTTTTTAACAATATCAGTTTCAGCTATAAAAGTAGAATTACACTCCTTACATAAAAATCTCTGCTTTTTAAGTCTCAAGAAAGTAGGTTCGCCATTAAAAGGAAGAAGTTTAATATCAGAAGACTTAGTGCCGTGTTTAATAATGCTTGGGCTATGCACGTTACCACAAACGGGACAAACAGAAGCATTATAGGTAAGCCGGCCAAAAATCAAATTGTAAGAGATATTCTTCTTTTTAATCTTCTCGACATTTTCAAAAATCTCAATATTTTCATCTTTTAAATCTAATAAATTTAAGATATAATTACTAATAGACATAGTGGCCTCCTTATTTTTTTGTTGTAGTGATTAAATTATAAAGGAAATTGGTCACTATGTCTTTATTTTTTAAAAAGAAAATAGTGCCAGCAAAGAAACTAATATTTCTTCACCAACACTATAAATTATAGAGCCTTTAAACATTTGGTCGTTTTTTGATTTTTACTGATTATTCTAAATATACTTGTAAATTGGCGACAGTTTTTGTAGATTGGTAAAACATTGGTAACACATTATAAAAAAAGAAAGAAAAAAGCCAGGTCATAATAATCCCGGCCTTTTAAACTCCATTTAGTAAGTCTCCAATTCCTGTAACATAAAAATTAACTTGATTACTAAGAAATTAAAGATAGTAACTTACCAGTATTACAAAGTTTCGTATATATATTGGTATTAGAGAGACTGTATATATTAATCCTACGATAATCATACCCCTCTTCCAGATATTCAACCTTTCTTTCAATCTGATAAACAGTCTGCATAGAATATATATAAAATACATGCTAGTCATAAAGAACATTAAACATAGTGCTATAGTATCAATGCCTACAATCTGCTGATAATTAGTGTTCCTTAGAAAATAGCTTTCTGTTACAAACATAAAAGGCACAAAAGACATTATGACCGCAAATAATTCATAGAAAACCCCATTTACAGAATTCTGTTTCGCGAAGAGTAAATACATCGATATTATGAATGGAACTCCATAGAGTATCGCTAAATACTCGGTATTTAAAAATTTATTATCTATTAAACTGTATGGATAACGGTAAACCGTCATAAGTTTCATAAAGTATCCAGATATTATATTAGTCATTTTCAATCCTTTCATATGTAAATCAAAAGAGTCATAAATAATCCATCCTGACTAATCACTATGAACGCAAAGTATTTCCTTCCTTAACTGTATTATACATATGAATGTTAAATTCACATTAAATAATGCAGATATGACTGATTTATCATTTTATTAACATAAATTATTTGCATCAATTATAAGCAATATATAAAAGTTGACAGACCAATCATAATAGATTAGCATTAAACTATGTGAATACGACTAGGGAGCTTTCGTAAAAAGCTGAGAGGAAATTGTTGATTTCGACCTATTGACCTGATTTGGATCATGCCAACGTAGGGAGTCTTTTGAAATACACTGACTCTTAGTGTATTTTTTTGTATTTAAAGGGGGAAATTAATGAGGATTAGAGATTTAAAAACAAAACAATTGGTGATACTTTCAATGTTTATCGCAATAGGGGTTGTAATATCGCCAATTCTTAGAGTAGAGGGTTATGCTCCTATGCAGCATTTTATAAATATTGTCGTTTCAGTATTTATGGGACCTTGGGTAAGTTTACTTTGTGCAGTTATGATTGCATTTATTCGTATGATTACAATGTCTATACCGCCTCTTGCACTCACAGGAGCTGTCTTTGGGGCTTTTCTATCGGGGTATTTATATGAAAAATCAGGTAATAAACTATTGTTTGCCTGGATTGGTGAAATTATAGGTACAGGGATTATCGGCAGTATAATATCTTATCCGGTTATGCACTTTATTATGGGAAGAGGAGAACTGTCATGGTTCTTTTATACTCCATCCTTTACCATTGCCACGATTATGGGTGGTGGAGTCGCCATGATCTTTCTTTTTGCTCTGAAGAAGAACAAATTATTTGATAGAATTAAAATACTTATAAATAAATAGAGGTAGATAAATGACAGATCCAAATACTAATTCACAAAAAAAGATAAATTCACGTCATCTGATTCACTGTATCACTCATCCAATCGCAATAGCCGATATGGCAAATATAGTATTAACTATGGGCTGTAGTCCTATAATGGCTGAACACCCGGAAGAAGTAGCACAGATTACATCAGGGGCATCTGCATTACTATTAAATCTAGGAAATATAAGCGATACCAGAATAGAATCCATGAAAATTTCAATTTCTATTGCAAGAAAAAGAAATATTCCGATACTGCTCGATATCGTCGGTGTTTCTGCAAGTACATTTAGACTTAAATTAGCATATGAACTGCTCGAGGATTCTCCAATATGTCTAATAAAGGGAAATTATAGTGAATTAATTTCCCTTGCTAGCGGAAAGTCTACAACAAAAGGCGTAGACACTTCACATAGGGAAATACACTCTACAATAAAATCCATGTTAAAGGTAAAAAATAGAGCAAATTTCATCCTTGCAACCGGTGAAAAAGATATATTAATACACGAAGATAATGCTCATATAATATCCGGCGGAGACAAAAAGATGTCACAGATTACCGGAACCGGCTGTATGTTAGGTGCAGTATTGGCGTCTTCTATTGCCAATGACAAGAGTTTGGAAGCAACCATACACTCCCTATCAACTTATTTGAACGCCGGTGAACAAGCCGCTAAAAACAGCATTGGTCCCGGTAGTTTTAGAGTGTCCTTATTTGATTCTTTGAGTTTTTTCTACAATAATCCAAAGGAGGTAGATATAAGATGCGAAAAGATTTCGATTTAAGTCTATACCTTGTAACCGATAGGTCTAAAATAGGAGATGAGGTATTTTTAAAGAGAATTGAAAGCGCTCTTCTAAACGGTGTAACCATTGTTCAGTTAAGAGAAAAAAATCTCGACACAAATTCTTTAATCGAACTTGGAAAAAAACTTAAAAAGATTACCGATTACTACAATGTCCCTCTTATAATAGATGATAATGTAGAGGCTGTTTTGGCAATCGATGCTCATGGAGTACATTTGGGAAGTGAAGATATGAGTATTAGTAAAGCTAGAGAGATTCTAGGAGATGGTAAAATAATCGGAGCTACAGTAAAAACAGTGGAGTCGGGTCTAAAAGCAAAGGCTGCAGGTGCCGACTACTTTGGAGTAGGAGCTATCTTCCCTACAGAAACAAAGGTTAAAACCGTTTTAACTTCGATAAGTACTCTAAATAAAATCTTCGAAGTAACCGAGATTCCCATTGTAGCAATCGGAGGATTGGATGTAAGCAATATAGAGTCCCTAAAAGGATCTAGTGCAGAAGGAGTTGCAGTTGTCCGTGCAATAATGGATTCTGAAAACCCTGCAGTTTCTGCCTCTGAAATCAGAGAAAAAGTCGATTTTTATCTTAAATAGTCCAGATAGTAAAAAAGAGATTTTGAAATTTCAAAATCTCTTTTTTTACATATTTCTATAATATTTTTTAGAATTATCTTCACTTAGATGAACATACAATAGACAGATGTGCATGATTTGTTTTACAAGACTCATCATGCTCTTAATGTCCATTAAATTAAAGAATAAAAAAAAGCCTTACAAATGTAAGGCGCTATCTAGATCTTCTCCTTCCAAATCCCCTATTTTCAGAGACTTTGAAGAAGCTATAATCATTTAGAGATCTGGAACCTCTATCGATTAGAAATTCTCTATCAAATTTTCTAAATGCTTCAACAATCTTTCCTCTTATTCCGGTAATCTTTTTCTTTCTTCTAAAAAAATTAAATTTAAATCTCACCCGCCCACCTCCAAGTTTTTTTAAATAGTAAGACTATTTAAGGATGCTTTTCCTTACCATTTACTTTACCATAAATCTCATTCATCTTCAAATAAAAGATGTTAACATTAGATTAAACCTAAAGTATTCAGAATAATATATCCGGGATTTTCGATTTAATATATCGTAACCGACAAAAATACTCCAAGTTTTTTGCACTTGAAGTATTTATTTAAGCAATAGTATTTTATTTTTCTGTATTTTAAATTCTTAGCAAAGCTAAATCAGCTCTTGTTTACGCTCCATTATCTCAATGTAGTCAGTATGCCTTATCATAAAGGACATTGAACAACAATCCAAAATTTATGAAATACATTCCGTAAAACCATTTTAAATAAGGAATTATTATTGTAGCTGCGGCTGTTTGTGTGAACGCTGTTGTAATTATTATCGACAGTATGTTTATAGTGGTTAGTATAATTAAAATACCGCCATCATTCTTAAAGCTGAATGTTTTAAACATGGTGGCTACTAAAACTCCACAAATCCCATAGAATACTAATCCATACAAAAGTAATTTAGGAATAGTAATCTTAAATCCGGCTCTTAAAGACTCTACATATTTTGAGCCGGGTACGACATAAATCCCTATGTATAAGATTATGACATAAGCTATCAACATGAATAAAAAGGTAAATCTGTTCTTGTTTTCCACTTTTTTAATAACCTCCTCATAATAAATAGTTTTTAGTTCTATGAAATCGCGAATTATAACAATATCTACCGACGTCTATAATAGTTCTTCAATCTATATTTCAGTTGTAATTCTATTAATCATATTATGTATATATTTTTATATACCCCCTTTTATAATATCTTAATAATTTTAAAAATCCTTCTACCGGATTGGTAGAAGGATAATAAACTAATCGACTTTATTTATATCTACGAGTTATGATTTGTACTATATTCAAAACATAATACTTGAACCGGAAATAAATAAGCTATTATTTAGTATTTTCAGCTTTTAAAAGACTTCTCGTCGTAACGATATTTGAACCGGTTCCGGCAACATTTTCAATCAGCACCTGGCCTATTTGAGCCGGAGCTGATACTTTTATCTTATTGATTTCTTTCATCACATCAAAAATTTTGTCCTTGGGTATGGGTCTATCTGTCTTTACGGGAATAACTTGTAAAAAACCTCCTATGACTCTTACAGTCGATGATATATACCTTCTCGGATCGGTCATTTCCTGCATTCCATACTCCAATCCCCTTTTGCATTTATGCCCTTCTATGGTATATTGTCCATCTTTCTCTTCTATTGTGAGTTTACATCCCATAGGACAAGCAATACAGATTAAAGTCCTCAATATTTTAATCCTCCGGATAATAGATTAAATAGTACAAATAATAGCTAATATCAAAAAGGCATATAAGTGATTATCAATTATATGCCGCATTGATCTATTTGCTGTTTTTTCTCATGCCTTTTAATAAATCATCAAGCAGTCTTATATTGCTATCTTCTAATCTCACCAGATTTTTATCTTTTACTTTGACGAGGTTTTTCTTAATTCTCTTTGCATTAGATTTCACGCCATTGATTATCGCCTTCAGTTCTGAGGCTGAAATCCTGGTACCCCCACGCCCCAGGATGATTCTTTGAATCATGGCATCTGAAGTAGCAACTCTTACTATCTCTCTTCTGCCTATTAAGTCCAGCCTTCTCTCAATATACTGATCGGCAGTTTCATTTTCCTTAGTATAGATGAGCTCAATCCCTCTATATTGTTCTTCCCTTCTTATCGATCCCTTAACTTGATGTGCATCAAAAACCACAATAACTTTCTCATCGGTCATTTTAGCATATTCGCACAAGATATCTATTAACTTTCCTCTGGATGAATCCAAATCAGTTTCTAATTCACTCTTTAATTCTGACCAATTGTTAATGATATTATAACCATCTATTATTAAGTAGACTTTTTTTCTACGCATTTTGGCGAACTACCTCGTAGATTAAAATCGCAGCTGCATTCGATGCGTTGAGGGATTCTATTCGTCCAAACATAGGTAGTTTGATTAATTGATCACATCTTTCCTTAACGAGTCTTGTAATTCCTTTGCCTTCATTTCCAATAACCAGACATACATTGCCTTTAAGATCAGCTTGAGTATATAGCGTGTCTGCATCACCGTCAGCACCGTAAACCCAAATATTTTCTTCTTTAAGTCTATTTATTGTTTCAGCTATATTTGTTACTTTAGCAACTTTCATATAGGTTGTTGCACCTGCAGAAGCTTTGTGCACTGTGGTTGTAATCCCGGAGGATCTTCTTTTTGGCATGATGACACCATGGAATCCCGCCGTTTCAGCAGTCCTTATTATGGAACCCGTATTATGGGGATCTTCAATCTCATCTAAAATAATCAATCTAATAGCTTCATTTTTACTTCTTGCATACTCTATTATTTCATCAACTTCGTAGTATTTATAGTCGGATACATAAGCGACCACTCCTTGATGAGGTAATCCTTCCGATAATTCATCAAGTTTTCTTTTGTCTACTTCTGAGATTATTATCCGCTTATCTGAAGCTTTTGCGATAATCGCCTTTATTGATCCCTTAAGTTCGCCCTTTTGAATATAGAGTTTATCAACTTCAACTCCACTTTTTAATAGTTCCATAACGGCATTTCTGCCACATACGTATTGCTTCATAATCCACCTAATCCACTTTCTTCCAGATAACACCCGCAGGAGTATCTTTTAGCTCTATACCTTCTGCTTTAAGCATGTCTCTTATCTCATCAGCTCGAGCATAGTTCTTGCTTGCTCTGGCTTCATTTCTTTCTTTTATCAATGCTTCTATTCTACTGTCAAGAGATTTTTCGCTTTCTCTATATAGTAATCCCAAGACATCAGCTAGCAAAATAAAATTATCATATGCATATTGAAGTGCAGCCCTAGGTGTCGTTTCATTGATTTCAGTGTTAATTATCCTTACTATTTCAAATAAGGATGCAACTGCATCAGCGGTATTTATATCGTCATCCATTGCAGTTTCGAATTCGATTTTAGATTTATCTATAGCTTGAACAATGGCAGCATCTTCGCCATCATTTGCCACTTCGACTAATCTCTCCAATTTTTCTTTTGCATTGTACAATCTCTCGAGTGCATTTTTAGTTTGTTCCATTACTTCTTCGCTAAAGTTTATAGGATTTCTATAATGAGCTGAAAGTAGCCAAAGTCTCATAATCTCTCCATCGTATTTCTTGGCAATATCTCTTACCAGGAAGAAGTTATCAAGAGATTTACTCATCTTTCTATTGTCTACATTTATCATTCCATTATGCATCCAATAATTAGAGAATTTTTTGCCAGTCAATGTCTCAGACTGAGCTATTTCATTTTCATGATGCGGAAACTGTAAGTCTTCTCCTCCGGCATGGATGTCGATAGTATCTCCCAAAATAGATTTGGCCATTACCGAACATTCTATATGCCAACCGGGTCTTCCCATGCCCCATGGACTTTCCCATGCAGGTTCACTTTCTTCCTTACGTTTCTTCCATAGTGCAAAATCCAGAGGATTTCGCTTTTCAACACCTGCTTCAATCCTAGCTCCGGCTTTAAGTTCGTCTATATTCTTTTTAGAGAGCATACCGTAGTTTTTGCTTTTGGAAATATCAAAATATACATTTCCGTCTACATTATATGCAGCATTTTTTTCTTCCAAATCAGCCACGAATTTTACCATCTCGGGTATGAACTCTGTAGCTTTAGGATGAATAGTATGTTCTTCAAATATATTTAAACTTTTGGTATCTTCTAAGTAAGCATTGATGTACTTTTCTGTAATCTCTTTAAATGGAACATTTTCATCTTTTGCTTTATTGATTATTTTATCATCAATATCTGTAAAATTTGACACAAATCTTACATCATATCCCTTGTACAGGAGGTATCTTCTCAAAGTGTCAAAGACTACTATAGGTCTGGCATTCCCAATGTGAATGTAGTTATATACAGTAGGTCCACATACATAGATTCTGGCAACGCCTTCTTCTATAGTATTGAAATCCTCCTTTTTTCTTGTAAGTGTATTATATATCTTCATAATGACCTCCGTGTTAATAAAATCGCCTTTTCAGACGATTCTATTTATTGAAATCCTTTAACCATTTTTTTATTTTAGCAATAGCCTTGCCAATAAGATCAATTAAGATTCACATATTATTTTAATCCTTCCAATCTTTTTATGAGCTTATCTTTACCAAGCAGTTCTATTACATTTACCAGTTCAGGTCCATGAACCTTGCCAGTTAACAATGCTCTGACCGGCATAAATAGATCTTTTCCTTTGATTCCGGTTTGTTTTTGAATCTTCTTCATAACCGTCTTGGCAAATTCCAAATCCACCTCTTCTATACCTGAAAGTTCCTCAATGAAAGCTGAAGCCAGGTCTGAAACATGGTCTTTTGAAGAATACTCAATAGCATCTTCTTCAGTTATCTCTACCTTATCTTCAAATAGGAAAGCTGCTTGTTCTGTTATATCCATAAGTCTATCCAAGCTCTCTTTAAAAGTCGCTGCCAATAGATTTAATTTTTCCTGCGGATAAGCATCGTCTATCATTTTCGCTTCCTGTAGATACGGTTTGATTTTGGAAGCTAAATCTTCATCTGACATTTCCCTTATATAGTGAGCATTTACCCAGTTAAGCTTATCTCTGTCAAAGATTCCGCCGGTTTTCGAAACTCTATTGAAGCTAAACTGCTTAATCAATTCATCCATGCTTAGAATCTCATCATTGCCTTCAGGAGACCAACCTACAAGCGCTAAATAATTTACTAACCCTTGAGCCGTGTATCCCTGATTGATGAAGTCATCTACAGAAACATCGTCATTCCTCTTGGATAATTTCTTTCTAAACTTGTTTAGAACGGTTGGAAGATGAACAAATACCGGGGTATCCCAACCAAATGCTTCATATAGGTAAACATGCTTAGGCGTAGATGGTAACCACTCATCACCTCTAACTATATGGGTAATCCCCATCAAATGATCGTCTACTACAACAGCAAAATGGTATGTTGGAAAACCGTCAGACTTTATAAGTACTTGATCGTCCATATCATTGGTGTTTATAACAATCTTTCCCTTAACCAAGTCTTCTACAACAATATCGGTGTTTACAGGAAGTTTAAGTCTAATGACATATTCTTCGCCATTTGCTATTCTTTGTTTTGCCTCTTCAAGGCTGACAGATCTACATAGTCCATCATATCTCGGTATAATTCCATCGGACTTTTGCTGTTCCCTCAAATTATCTAATCTTTCTTTAGTGCAGAAACAATAGTAAGCATGTCCTGATTCTAATAGCTTTTCAATGTATTCATCATATATTCCCTGACTCTGTCTTACAGACTGAATATAAGGTCCACAATCACCTTTTTCTACTACTTTTCCCGATTCGTCAAGAAACACACCTTCATCGTATTCAACTCCTGCCCACTTTAATGAATTAATCAAGTTTTCAAGAGCGCCTTCTACAAATCTGGTTCTATCAGTATCTTCAATTCTAAGAATGAACTTACCACCATTTTGTCTTGCAAATAAATAATTATAAAGCGCAGTTCTTAACCCGCCTATGTGAAGATATCCCGTTGGGCTCGGTGCAAATCTAACTCGAATATCTGACATATCAAACACCTCCGTTATTTTTTCCAATCATATTCCTTATTAAATCTATCAATCATATCTGCAGATACTATACCATTTATTGACGAATAGTCCGCACTTATTGAATCAAATTCTTCTTTTGTTTTTATTTTATACCAGTCTAAATGATGTGTACTGTATTCATTTATCATATTACTATTTTTATAATTAAAGAAAATTTTTCTATAGCGCGTTGGCATTAGTCTTCTAATTATATCCTTGATAGTGTTTTTTATCCCACCATCCGGATTACCGGTGCGCGTCGTTCCAATTGCTTGTCTTAAAGCTTTTTGCTCCACGGTTACAATTTTATAGTGTAGTCTTCTATGATATCTAAGCTCAGGCACTACAGTTTCCCATGCCTCGAATACAGTTCTGTTCCATAACATCATATGCCATCTGTAGCCAAAAAACTCATATACTCGAACTGCATTAGCAATCATTTTGCTCTGTTTTTCTTTCCAGTCAAAGTACTCATAATATGATATCATCTCATCTCTACCGGCATCTTCTTTTGGATTTATCTCTTTAATTATGGACTTTAATATCTTCGTATACTCACTGCGACTTCCATAAAAATTCTTGTTAATGGCAACTTCTCTAAACAATTCTTCAGCCAGGTATTTTATATCAAGTTGATTTGCCTTAATAAATACCGATGGGATATGATCACCATGTATAAAGTCGCCTGAATGACCGGGACAGAATATTGCATTTTCCGGAATCATATTATGCTCTTTAAAATACTTAACTGCATGATAATCTTGGAAATGAGGCGTTGAAACCAAATTAGAAGAATACGCAGAAAACTCTTTATATTCATCGGACAAATACCATTTTCTCCAGTCGACTTCATCAAAAGGAGCGAAAATCCATTTATATCCCAGGTGTTCAGCTATTGACTTGGATACTCCTGACTCTGCATTGTCTTTTATTCCATAAGAGTAGCAGATTACATTTTCATAGCCGATACTCTTTAAAGTATGAGCTACAATCCTGGAATCTTCCCCTCCCGATAATGGAATCATTATCGTATTGCCGTCAGCTAGGTCTACCAATCTCTTCGCAGCGATTTTATATGCGTTTACAACTCTGTCAATTGAAGCCTGTTCAGATTGGTCTAAATCATTTCTATACTCAAATCTCATGTATTCATCTATTTTAAGATTTTTCGATTTCAAGTCAAAATATAGATACTCTCCGGCTGATAGCGAATATAAGCCATCTACGAGTGTATTATTTGCCCATGTACATCCCGATAATTCAAATTGAGTCAATGCTTCATTATTGTATTTTACAGTTTTATCATCCAATAGTTCATAAGCCATATCAGATACTTCTACAGAATCTCCTCTATCCGTATAGAATATAGGTATGCTTCTGATATTGTCGACAGCGGCAAAAATATAATTCTCATCTTCAATTATGACTGCAAACTGTCCATTTAAAAGATTTACAGTATTCAGTATTTCTTCCAGTGATTCACTATTATTCAATCTTTCTAAGATGGTATCCGTAGATACACTTTCATTAAACAGGTCTTTGATTAAATCAGACTCATCACCTGTCCAATCGCACATTGGATTTTGATAAAAACCCTTAATATAGACTTTACCGTGTTTTTCCCATTTAAATGCTTTATTGTTTACTAATTTCATATGCCTCCAATTAATGTACTAGATTTTAAAAAGCGGAAATAATAATCCTTCTGAAACCTTATTTTTTTCCTCTTCACCCAGTAGTTTTTCAACGATTTCAAGAGCAAAAACCCCTGCTGTTGCAGGACCCTTTGAAGTTATTATATTATCGTCTACTACGACGATTTCATCAACTATTGCAGCTGATTTTAATTCATCTTCAAGTCCCGGATAGCAAGTTGCATTTATTCCTTTAAGAACCCCGGCTCTTTCAAGTACCATAGGACCTGCACATATTGCAGATACCAGCTTCCCGTCATCCGACAAGAATTTTATCATATCCAGGATTTTGTTGTTTGCCATTAAATTATTAACTCCACCCATGCCACCGGGAACTGCAATTCCGTCATAGTAATCCAAAGATTCTAAATCTCTTAGCTTAATATCTGCCTTTACCTTTATTCCATGTGCTCCCAATACTTCTTTATCATCATTTAATTGTAGAGTAACGACTTCAATATTCGCTCTTCTCAATATATCAATTATAGAGATAGCTTCAATTTCTTCAAAACCTTCTGCCAATGGAACAATAATCTTTTTCATATCTACTCCTTTTCAAAAATAAATACCAAGTCCTAGGTTGATTTATAAACTGTGATCATGCTCTTTAAAGAAGTCTCTCAAATACTTAATCGATTGAACGCCTGTAATGCTTGAAACACTTTCCTTAAACCTCTCAAACTCTCGTCTGCTTATTATATTATACCAAAGTAATGGATGCTCGTCATATGCATTGGTGAGAGCTTTGGATTTATTTAAAAAATTAATTTTTCGATAGTATTTAGGGAATCTTGCTCTAAATTTATCCTTTAAGTTAGGTACCAGAGATCTTCTCATGGACTCCGGCTTTATGCCCACAGCTTCGATAAGTTCTGAATTGTAAATCATATCATATTCGTGCTGTAGTGCAGTTAAATACCTCATGTCGTTTGGGACCTTTGACCAGAATTTTATTATATTCTTTTCAAGTTGGATATTTCTCCAAACATACCCATACATCTCATATATTCTCCTGGAATTTGACAGATGCTTACCTACTCTTTCTTTCCAGTATGCATATTTAAACTTCCAAACTATGGATTTTTTCTTAAATTCTTCACTTCCACTATGCCTCATAAATATATCATCAATGTATTCGTTCATCAACTGATAGTCTTTTCGATTCCATTTTATATTGGAAGCAATCTCTCTCATAATCTCGTAATTCAGATTATCTTCACCCAGTTTGGACTCATCCAGGAATATCTTTGGAAGAAGATCTCCTCTAAGAACTCCGGTGAAACATACATTAATGAATACTGCATTCTCCGGTACTATTTTTCTTTCGGTCATGGTTTTAACGGCTAGATATTCTCCAAGATTTGGAACAGTTACATATTGCGATGCATAGTCTTTATATTTCTTATAGTCTTTTCCTGTGAACCATTTATACCATTCAAAAGCATCGTATTCGATAAAATACCATGGATAACCGTAATACTCTGCGATTTTTCGTGCCTCAGGAACATCAGAATTATTTCTGCCACCGTAAGTATAGCAAACTACATTTTTAAAACCCAGTTCCTTAATCTTACCGATTAGTACTCTCTGCCACCAACCTGAAGTCAGTGGAACAACGATTGTTCTATCCTTCAGTGGAAGTAAGCTGTTAGCAACAGCATTTGTATATACCTCATTCATCTCTTCAACTAGTTCAGACAGTGTCGCAGTGGAAAATGGTTCTTTATCAAAGTCCATATACTCTTCAATAATTAGCTCTTCACTGTTCTTGTCATAGAAAAGCATTTCTCCACAGCCTAAGGTTTTTATATCCTCGAATAGAGTTCGATCTCCAAAAGTAGTACCTGATATTCTAAGCTCCCTGACCGCAATATCATCTACCTTAGGTTCTTTTATAAAATTCAATATGCCTTTTATAGAATCTGAAATTACAAGTGTATTATTTATACTCGAATAATATAGTGGAAAACTTCTATTAAAGTCTACAGCTGCAACTATAAAATCTTCTGATTCTCTCAGCATCGAAAACTCACCGTTAAGAGATCTCAAATAATTTTTATAGCCATCTATATCTGTAATGTTTAACAGATCCTCAATTATAAGTCTATGATTTAAATCGGTTTCGTAAAAATACCCTTTTAGATAACACTCTAAATATTCATGCCATCTGAATGCATCATTTCTAGATAACAGTATCATATCCTCACTCCTATTTATGTAAGCCGACCACAAATGGTCGGTTTATTTTCAATAATATTTTATCATATATACTAAAAGCATCCTAGAGATTTAGCTAAATAATATAAACTATCTACTTTGCTTTTTTATATAATTCTTCTCTCTCAAATTCTTTTTTTAGGAATTGGCCGGTATATGATTTTTTATTCTTGGCAACCTCTTCCGGTGTCCCGGTGCAGACAATGCGTCCGCCCATATCGCCGCCCTCCGGTCCTAAGTCTATAATATGGTCGGCAGTTTTAATTACATCTAGATTGTGTTCGATAACGACTACTGTATTCCCACCGTCTGCCAATCTGTCCAAAACATGTATAAGCTTGTGGATATCAGCAGTGTGAAGCCCGGTGGTCGGTTCGTCTAAGATGTAAATCGTCTTTCCCGTCGGTCTTTTACTCAATTCCGAGGCAAGTTTAACCCTCTGAGCTTCCACCTCCGGACAACTCCGTCGATGATTGTCCAAGTTTTATATACCCCAATCCAACATCGAGTAGAGTGCTCAGTTTCTTATGAACAGATGGAATATTCTCAAAAAACTTAGTAGCTTCATCAATCGTCATATCGAGTACTTCTGAGATATTTTTACCCTTGTACTTGACCTGCAAAGTTTCTCTATTATATCTCTTACCCTTACAAACTTCACAGGGTACATATACATCAGGAAGAAAGTGCATCTCAACCTTAATTGTTCCATCACCTCTACAGGTTTCACATCTGCCGCCTTTAACATTAAAACTGAATCTTCCCTTTTGATATCCTCTCATCTTTGCATCGGGCGTCATCGCAAACAAATCCCTAATGCCGTCAAATACCTTAGTATAAGTTGCAGGATTTGACCTAGGCGTCCTACCTATAGGAGATTGGTCTATCTCAACAACTTTATCCAGTTGTTCTATCCCTATTATCTCCTTATGTTCTCCCGGTCTGACTTTAGACTTGTAGAGCTTTCTGGCAAGGCCTTTTTGAAGTATCGAGTTTATTAAACTGCTTTTACCCGATCCTGAAACACCTGTAATGCATGTAAAAACTCCTAGAGGAATTTCCACATCTACATTTTTTAAATTGTTTTCTCTTGCACCTTTTATCTTTATTTCACCGGTCTTTTTTCTATGAGATTTGGGTATGGGTATATGTTTTCTGCCGGATAGATAAGCTCCTGTTATAGAGTTCTTGTCTTTCAATATCTCATCATAAGTTCCTTGAAAAACAACCTCGCCACCGTTTACTCCTGCACCCGGTCCAATATCTACAATCATATCTGCCATCCTCATTGTCTCCTCGTCATGCTCAACTACAATCAGAGTGTTTCCTATATCAGTTAGACCTCTAAGTGATTTTAAAAGCATGGCATTATCCCTTTGGTGAAGTCCAATACTGGGTTCGTCTAAAACATATATGACACCTACAAGACTGGATCCGATTTGAGTTGCCAGTCTTATCCTCTGAGACTCTCCGCCCGACAGTGAACCTGCTGATCTGCCTAGTGTTAAATAACCAAGACCTACTTCGTTTAAGAATTTCAGCCTTTCTACAATCTCCTTTAATACTAAATTCCCAATTGCCATCCTTGTATCATCCAATTTTAAATTTTTAAACCAATCCAGGGACTTAGTTACCGGCAATTCTGTAACTTCTGCAATATTTAAATCCCCTACTTTAATAGATAATATCTCAAGCCTCAAACGTCTACCATGGCAACTTGAACAGGTTTTCTCTACCATGTATTCATCAATCTTATCTTTCATATAGTCTGAACCGGTTTGTTTATACCTTCTATCGAGGTTTGGAATTACCCCTTCCCAAACACCTACAAAATGTCTGTTACCCGTATAATGAGACTCAAAACTGAATTCAATTTCTTTTTTTCCTGTTCCGTAAAGTATCTCATCTATCATTTTTTTAGGTGCTTCACTAATTGGAGCATCCATAGAAAATTTATGATTTTTTGCTATAGCTTTAAAGACTTCATAGTAATAGGTACCGTCTTTAGAGGTGCTGAAAGGATCTATCGCACCTTGGTTTATAGACAAATCCGTATCCGGAATTATCAACTCAGGATCGATCTCTAGGTGAAAACCAAGACCATTACAATCGGGACACATACCATAAGGACTGTTAAATGAAAAAGACCTAGGTTCAACCTCTTCTATTTGAACATGTCCATTTGGGCAAGCTAACCTCTGACTGAAAGTAATCAGTTCACCACCGATTACCTCCACCTTTACAATTCCATCTGTCAGTTTCAGCGCAGTCTCCAAGGAATCACTAATCCTTGAATCTATACCGTCCTTCACAACTATCCTATCCACTACTATATCTATATCATGGCTTTTATTCTTTTCCAATTTGATTTCATCCATCAAATCGTACTCTTCTCCGTCAACAATTACCCTATTGTAGCCCTCTTTTTTTATATTTTCAATTAACTTAACATGCTCACCTTTTTTTCCTCTTATAATGGGCGCGAGTATCTTAAGTCTGGTTCTCTCAGGCAATTCGGTTATGACATCTACCATTTGATCCACTGACTGTGATTTTATCTCCTCTCCACATACCGGACAATATGGTATTCCTACTTTAGCAAATAATAATCTCAAGTAGTCGTAGATTTCTGTTACCGTACCAACTGTTGACCTCGGATTCTTGCTCGTAGTCTTTTGATCTATGGAAATCGAAGGGGAAAGACCCTCGATGTATTCTACATCGGGTTTATCCATCTGTCCCAAGAACTGTCTGGCATATGAGGACAGCGACTCGACATACCTCCTCTGCCCTTCGGCATATATGGTATCAAAAGCAAGCGAAGATTTTCCCGATCCCGATAGTCCTGTAAGGACTATCAACTGATCTCTCGGAAGTTCCAAATCTACAGACTTTAGATTATTCTCCTTAGCTCCCTTGATTACAATTTTATTTATACTCAATTAATTTATACCTCATTCCTTTTACATTACAATATCAATCTATCTTAAACAGACTCTTTAATTTCTTAATCTCGTCCCTTAAGTTTGCAGCTCTTTCAAACTCAAGAGTTTCTGCTGCCCTATACATTTCCTCTTCCAGATTTATAATGATCTTACCTATATCTTCCAATCTAAACTCTGAGTCGTATTCTGTTTCATCTTCAGCTGCTACCGTAGCTTCTATAATCTCTCTTACCCCTTTGACAATAGACTTAGGAGTAATTCCGTGTTCTTTATTGAATTGGTCTTGGATCTCACGTCTTCTTGCAGTTTCATCTATCGCCAGCTGCATGGATCTGGTAATCCTGTCTGCATACATGACAATATGTCCTTTGACATTTCTTGCAGCTCGACCGACCGTCTGTATTAAAGAAGTTTCCGATCTTAAAAAGCCTTCTTTATCGGCATCTAGTATTGCAATAAAAGATACTTCAGGTAGATCCAGTCCTTCTCTAAGCAGGTTTATCCCTACCAGTACATCGTATTTTCCAAGTCTTAAATCTCTTATGATTTCCATTCTTTCAATAGTCTGAATATCCGAGTGCATATAGGTTACTTTGATGCCCAGTTCCTCAAGATACTTAGTCAAATCTTCAGCCATCTTTTTAGTTAGAGTAGTTATTAAGGTTCTCTCACCTGCAGCAGTGGTTTTGTGTATCTCAGCTATCAAGTCGTCTATTTGGTTTTCAGTAGGTCTGACGTCTATAATCGGATCCAATAGTCCCGTAGGTCTAATCAGCTGCTCAACTATAATATCAGTATTTTCATACTCATAAGGTCCTGGAGTTGCAGACACGAAAAGCACTTGATTTATCATTTTTTCAAACTCTTCAAATTTCATCGGTCTATTATCAAGAGCAGAAGGAAGTCTAAAACCGTATTCTACCAAATTCTCTTTCCTGGCTCTATCGCCATTGTACATAGCTCTGATTTGAGGTATGGATACATGCGACTCATCTATAATCATCAAAAAGTCATCCGGAAAATAGTCTATAAGAGTATAGGGTTTGCTGCCCGGTGCTCTGCCGCTCAGATGTCTGGAATAGTTCTCTATCCCTGTACAAAACCCCATTTCAGTTAACATCTCTATATCATATCTCGTCCTTTGTTCCAGTCTTTGAGCTTCAAGTAATTTGTCTCTTTCTTTAAAAAATGCAATTCTCTCTTCAAGTTCCTCTTCAATCGATGCTATCGCTCTTTTTATCTTATCCGGAGTCGTTGCATAATGAGACGCCGGAAAAATGGATATATGGTTACGGTACCCCAGTACTTCTCCGGTTAAATAATTTATTTCAGTTATTCTATCTATCTCATCGCCAAAAAACTCAACTCTTACGGTATTCTCGTCAGTCGATGCCGGAAATATGTCCAGACTGTCACCGCGAACTCTAAATGTACCCCTGGTAAAGTTTATATCATTTCTCACGAATTGGATATCCACCAATTCTCGAATGACATCATCTCTATCTTTTACCATTCCAGGTCTTAGAGATACCATTAAGTTCTCGTAATCTATGGGGTCTCCAAGTCCATATATGCAAGATACCGATGCTACAATAATTACATCTCTTCTCTCAAAAAGCGCTGCTGTTGCAGAGTGTCTAAGCTTGTCTATTTCTTCATTTATTGACGAATCCTTTTCTATATAGGTATCTGTCATTGGCACATATGCTTCAGGTTGATAGTAATCATAGTAACTAACGAAGTATTCTACAGCAGAATTTGGAAAAAACTCCTTGAACTCGCTAGCCAATTGGTAGGCCAATGTCTTATTATGAGCGATAACCAAGGTAGGTTTTTGTACTTCTTGAATTATATTCGCCATAGTAAAAGTCTTACCGGATCCGGTAACACCTCTAAGAATTTGAGCTCTTTTTCCTTCCCTTATTCCATTTGAAATAGCCTCAATAGCTTGAGGCTGGTCTCCTTTAGGTGCAAAACCCGATTCTATTTTAAATTTTTCCATTATTTCCTCCATATAAACCATATGACAGTTTCAGAAATACTAGTTCATTCATACATAAATATTATACCATAAGCGATACATTGTATAAAGACGATAGATATTTACAGTGATTAGATGCATTGAAATAGATTTAATAAGAAAATAAATCTATAAAAGGTCTTTTTTTAACCTATTATAATAATATATCTTGTAGTATTTATAATTCAATTAGTATAACGCAATAAAAAAGGAGCTATCCATTTTAGAATAGCTCTCAATTTTAGTACTAAATTATTCCATTAAAGCTTTATATTCTTCTCCACCGGCTTCCCACTCTTTCATACCGCCTTCAAGAGTGTAGACATTGTCCTTATTAAATCCTATGGCTGCCAATGCGTCAGTAGCAGCTTGAGCGTATGTCTTACCGCTATAACAAACAAGTACAACTTTTGTGTCATCTTTTCCTGTTTCGCTACCTGTAGCTTCTTTTAATGTAGCTTTCATTTTTGCTATACCGTCTTCTTTGTCGCCTTCTTTGTTGGCTTTATCCATATCTGAACCAAAGGATCCTTTTAAGTGACTTTTTTGGAAATCTTCGTCTTTTCTTACGTCAAGTATAAGGTACTTGCCGTCTCCTTCCATATCAGTCTTTAAGTCGCCAACTTTAATATACTGCATTGGATTTGCAGGAGCTTCAGGTGCTTCAGATTTCTTTTCTTGACCACATGCAACTAAAAGCAGTGACACTAATAACATCATAGCAATAAGTAAAATAGTGTTTTTTCTAGTTCTCATTTTCATTTAATTCCTCCTGTTTTTTTATTAATGTGTTTAGCACACTAGGTTAATTTTATATTAAAACTCATATAATGTAAAATAGAATAAGTTAATGAAACATGCGAACTTATTAAACTTCTTTATAAGTGAAACTGAATTTTAAATAAACTTTAAATATGGTCTAATTTGTGCACAAAAAAACCTTAAAGCATATTTTCTAATGCCTTAAGGTTTTATATTAAATCTTATTTTGCAATACTTCTATTGCTTTTTGTAATTGTACATCTTCAGAAAAATTTTCAGGTCCCATAGGTGTAGATGCTTCAGGCATTTCAACAATGGTATCTGGTGTTACTCCTACTCCATTGATTTTCGTGTCATTAGGAGTATAGTATTCGGAGATAGTCAGCTTGTATCCCCCATCATTTAGAGGGAATATCCTTTGGACAATACCCTTTCCAAAAGTTTGTGTCCCTATAATTTCACCACGATTAAAGTCTTTAATCGCTCCGGACAGTATCTCTGATGCAGATGCCGATCCTTGATTAACCAATACAACCAATGGTATATCTTCCATTTTAGCATCAGACATCTCCTGTGACCTCTTTCCATTTCTATCTACAGTAGAAACAATAGTCCCCTTTGGTAGTAATATGTCTGATATTGTAACTACTGAATCAAGCAGTCCACCCGGATTATTTCTCAAATCGAGTACCAGCCCCTTCGCTCCGTTCTCTTTAATAGAATCTATTGCATCTTTAAAATCCCCTGCTGTATTCTCATCAAAAGATGCAATACTTATATATCCCAAATCTCCTTCAAGCATCTGACTTTTAACAGAATCTATTTTAATTATCTCTCTAGTAATAGATACTTCAAAATCCTCATAATTTCCGTCCTTGTCTTCTCGTCTTATGGTTAATGTAACATCGGTTCCGGGTTCCCCTCTCATGTGATCGATAGCTTTATCCATATCCACTGCAAAATACGTTTCTCCGTCTACCATAATTATCTTATCTCCGGTAAGAAGTCCTGCTCTTTCACCCGGTGTGCCTTCTATAGGAGATACAACTGTTATATATTCCCCATACATGGCAGACACCACAACTCCTATTCCTCCAAATTCACCACTTGAATCCTCTAATAGTTTATTAAACTCACTTTTCGTGTAGTAAGAGGAATACGGGTCGTTAAGAGCTGCAAATAAACCTTTATATATGCCTGCTTCTAACTTTTCTTCATCAATATCAAATAAGAAATCCTTTTTGATTTTTTCAGTCAGATAATTGATCTTATCAATTTTATCCTTATTTTCCATATAGTATTTATACTCTTCACCTGTTAGGGTCACAGAGTTATCGCTATTAACTTTCACCTGCGAGCCAGCACAAGAAGTTAAAACTAAGGCTGCAAGTATTAGTGCAAAAATTTTCGTAAATTTATTTTTCAATTCATCACCTCATTATTAGAAATAAAATTTATATAGACCATTTAAATACGAGTATTGTAAATGCCCCTTCTTGTAAAAACTCCTCCTTATATTATAGAACAAAGAACTTATATATACAATTAATTTACTTGACAAATAAAAACATACCGTATATACTGTATATAGTTAATATACACAGTATATACGGAGGTGGTTTTTTGAAAATAATATTGTCCAACACCGCTGGAGAACCGCTCTATGAACAGATAAAACACCAGATTAAAGCTCAAATTCTAAGCGCAGACCTCTCAGATGGTGAGCTTCTACCATCTATCCGGTCATTGGCTAAAGATTTAAGAGTTTCAGTAATAACTATTAAAAGAGCTTATGATGAACTCGAGGCCGAAGGTTTTATTTATTCCATGCCGGGCAAAGGAAGCTTTGTTGCACCTCAGAACCCTGACTTACTAAAAGACAGGACTATGAAGCTCGTTGAAGAAAAACTGTCTGAAGCATTGAGTGTTTCGAGGCAATATGGATTATCCGATAAAATGGTTCTTGAGATTTTACAATTGTTAATGGAGGACGAATAGATGTTAAATATTAATAATTTAAGTGGCGGCTACAAAAAGTTTCAGTTGAAAGATATAAGTTTACATCTACCTAAGGGTTATGTAATGGGCTTGATCGGTGAAAACGGCGCGGGCAAGACCACATTGATTAAACTTATAATGGATTTAATTAAAAGAAAAAACGGTAAAATATACGTCGACGGCTTTGACAATATAGATGATGGAGTAGAAGTCCGAAAAAGAATAGGTTTCGTGTATGACGAAACTCCCTTTTATAAAAACCTAAAACTAAAAGATATGACTTCAATTATTAGGAGGTTTTATCCTGATTGGAATCAAGATAAATACTCTAGACTTATTAAATCTTTTGGTCTTGATGAATCAAAAAAGATTATGGAGCTATCCAGAGGAATGTCTAGCAAGTACATGCTTGCTACTGCACTTTCTCATGGTGCAAAGCTACTCATATTAGACGAACCCACATCCGGCATTGATCCTGCTTCAAGAGTTGAGATGCTCGATATACTAAGAGAAGAGCTGGAAGATGGTGAAAAGTCTATTCTATTCTCTACTCATATAACTACGGACTTGGAAAAAATAGCGGATTATATAACGATGCTAAAGGATGGAAAAGTTCAATTTTCAGGTAGCAGGGATGATTTTATAGATAGTTATCATATTATAAAATGTGATCCTAAGATCATTGACGATCAGCTCCTTTCCGGTTTTATAGGACATCGAACTACAAGCTTAGGCTTTGAAGGGCTCACTGATAATGATGATTTGGTTTCCATATTAAAATACAATTCCGTTATCGAACGACCGAGCATGGATGATATTATGTACTTTTCTAAAAAGGGTGATTTATGTGAATAATCTTTTCTATATAAATTACAAAATAATAACCAGAACAATTAGATCTACTCTAATTTTTTTATTATTCACTCCAATAATTATGATTTTGTTGACCAAAAATATTGCTGTAACTATCTTTGCATGCTCATGCCAATTAAGTCAATATTTGAACTCTAAAATCATGGAGGAAAAAGATACACTTTTTAGCATGTCTCTGCCGATAAGCAAGTTTAATTATAGTATGAGCATATTTATCATCGATATGCTTTCGATACTCCTTGGCTTGTCTATAAGTCTGGCTTTATCGTATATAGCCCGTTCTCTACTTCTCCAAATTGTTATTAATATGGGAGCAGTATTGACAGGGATCGCCTTGACATTGTTGGTCTTATTAATTAGAAATATAGCCAAGAAGTTTCTAGCCCACAAAATCTATGTCGGAGTATATAGTGGTAGTATGGGACTTCTTTTCGGACTAAGCATTTCTACTTCACTACATGGAAATTATTCCATCAACCAATCATTACAATTTGGAGCAATAGTAGTTTTTATGCTTGCAGCACTGTATTTTCTCACCTTAATGTTCAAACAGGAGGTAAAATGATGATTAAACTTATATATAAAGACTATAAAAGATCAAAATTTCTTTTATTCATATATACACTCAATATTTTTACAGTTATGTTGATAATGGCGTTTAAACTACCTGCTATATACAAAGGTGATTCTCCTTTAAAAACTTATAATTTACTTACAATTTTATGCTTTTCTCAATTGCTTTTTTTGTATCTTTTTACAATTAAGTCAAACCTGTATGAATTAATAGATACTACCAGCATAAAGTTTATAAAGTCGCTGCCAATAAGCAGTAGAATTCTTATAAGGGGTAAATATCTTACAAATTTAATATTTTTAGTAGGTTTTATGTCCATTTTTATACTGGGGATTATTACAGTTCAAATCATCTCAGGTGTAAGATATAACTTAAGCATATTCATGCTGTTAATAGGCACATTTCTTTTTATCATGAGTTTAGAGTCTTTTCTTTTAATAGGTTTTGGTAAGAAATACTGGAATTTCTCTTACTTATTACTGAGTATACCCTGGATTATAAATATTATTAAGCCCAAGTTTATTTCAGATTTAGTTGATTATATAAGTAATAGACTAACAGATGATTACCTAATTATACTATGCTATTGCACTATTGGACTATTGTTCTACTTTATCAGTTTTAAACTGGTTCAGAGACGATACTCACATTATTCAATTTTAAATGAAAGCGAATAATAAAAAAGAGAGAACCAATTAATGACACTTGGCTCTCTCTTTATTACTTTTTCTCTAGATTTAGAATATTAAATCTAGTCCATAAGAGTTTTATTTCCCTCAAGACTTCTGAGTTCTGAGATTTCTTCTGTGGTTTCAAGCACTCCCAAGTACTCACCCTTAGGATTTCTAATAGCATAGTATCTAATGAGTATAAAAGCTCCGCCTCTTTGAATCCAAAAGCTTTCACTGTCTTTTTTTCCGGATTTAAAAGCTTCTATCAATTTCTCTACAGCATCCAAACTCTTAGGTGGATGACAGTCCGCTACACGTCTACCTATTATCGTTCTCGTTCTAGGAAAAACTCGATTCTCCTGCTCACTAAAGAAATGGACTTTGTCATCTGCACCGACAAATGTTATATCGCATGGAAGAGAGTTTAAAACCGCTGTTAATTCTTCGGTTTCAAAATATCCACTGGGAAGCCTGATGCCTCCTAATTGAACTCCCTCGTTCTCAGCACTGCCCCCTTTTAGCCATGCATTGGCATCCGATGGAGTTGCTCCTTCGATATCTCCTGTAAATACATAGCCGATCTGAGGACTCTCACCGGCAACTACTTTCCAGTCTGCTTCTGTTAGATTATGAATTAAAAGAGGTGTAAGTATTTCATTTTCTTTCATAATCATCCCCTTGACTTGACTGATTAGTTCATCGCATTTTTCAGTCAAATCTTCTCTACTAATTTCATCTATTTTTTCCATAAGGAATTTTATTTTAGCACGGATTTCATCATCTACACCCCACATAACTTTCGGAGGTGCCGTTATTCCTTCTCTTTCTAAATACGGAAATAACAGATTTTCTTTTCTGCTGTAGTGAAGATCGTTTTTTGATAGTTTAGCAAGCAAATATTTTATTTTTTCTCTATCTTCACTTCCACTTTTTATCTCTTTGAGTTCAGGCATAAGTTCACTGTCTATGAATTTTTCAATTCCACGATTTTCAGCTTTAAAAACTTCCAATGGATGTCCCATTTCAAATCCTTCAGAATCATTTATGACTTCACCTTCAAAAAGACTTGCATGTACATCGCATAATCTTTGTATCTCTTCCACCGGCATTCCACCAGCTATCAGAAGTCTTTCTGCTTCAGCAATTTCTGAAGCCGGAACATCTTTAAAAACTTCTTTGAATTCGTTTTTTACACTATCTACACTTTCTCCGTCGTGGAGTCTTTTTATTATACTTTTTAAAAATTCTGATCTGTTCATCTAGTCCTCCTGTGATAGTAGGCTACTGACTAATTCAGGTACTTTTTCAAAATCTGATTCATCAGGATTCCACATTGATTTAATATTGACATCAGATACTTTAAATCCCGCATCTTCAAGCTTTTCTACCAGTACCTGCACTCCTTCACCACTCCATCCATAACAGCCAAAGGCTGCTGCTCTTTTATTTTTAAACTTTAGTGATTTTAGAAAGTGTAGCCATCCTGCTACGGTTGATAGTATATTATTTCCAACCGTTGGAGATCCAACAGCTATTGCTTTTGATTTAAAGACTTCAGTCATTATTTCATTCTTATCGGTTTTAGCTATATTGAATACTTTAACAATTGTGTCAGGACTTTGCTTCGATACTTCTCTGGCTATCTCATAGGCAATCTTGGTAGTGCCTTCCCACATGGTATCAAAAACAATAGTCACTTGATCTTCACTATAAGCATCAGCCCACTTGGCATATTTTTCAACTATTTGAAGTGGATTATCTCGCCAGATAGCTCCATGACTCGGTGCAATTATATCTATTGGGACCCCAAGTCCGACTACTTCTTCTATTTTCTTACTTACAAGTGGAGAAAACGGATTCAATATATTGGCATAGTATTTCATCGCTTCTCTATCAAGTAAACAAGGGTCTGCTTTGTCGTTAAATAATTCTTCTACAGCATAATGTTGACCAAAAGCATCATTTGAAAATAGTATATTATCCCCGGTCATGTACACTGCCATACTGTCAGGCCAGTGAAGCATTTTCATCTCAACAAAAATTAAGCTCTTGCCATTGCCTATGTCTAAACTGTCTCCGGTTTTAACTACATTAAAATTCCAATCCTGTTTACCATATTGTCCTTCCAAACTCTTAATGGCATTAGCTGTACAGTAAATTGGAGTCTCAGGAATTAATTTCATCAAGTCCACTATCGCACCGGAGTGATCTATTTCCCCATGGTTGATAATTATATAGTCTATTTCTTCTAAGTCGATTTCACTTTTCAGGTTTTCTATAAATTCAAACCTATGAGGAGCCCAAACCGTATCTACCAAAATATTTTTTTCTTCTCTAATCAAGTACGCGTTTTGGCTGGATCCATTCATAATCGAGTAGTCATCACCATGAAAACTGTCCAACTCCCAATCGATATATCCTACCCAGTCAACATTGTTTTTTACTAATTTTTTCATTTTTTTCTCCTTTCTTTTTATTTAAGGAATAATACGCTGTTTTCTAAGAATATGTGTTTATGGATATCGTCTTGTAGGTCTTTCATTAGTTTGAAACAGTACTCATAAGTATTACAACCGTCGTCAGGTGCAGTATATGAGTCGGTAATTTTTTCAAGCTCCTGTAATAATTCCCCAACTGTTTCATGTCCGTCGATTAATTTTTCAAAGTCTACATATTCACCATTGATAAATGGTGGAAAGTACTTTTTCTCTTCCTCATAAAAGTGTGGAACCAAATCTGCTTTAATTCTCAAAAATAAGCTATAAATATTTGTCAATTCCTCACCATGAGTACTATAGTGAACATTAATTAAGGTTTTAAGAAAGTCGTCAATCTTATCCAGCAGTTCTAATTCATACTTATGATGATATTTTATAATATAGTCCACAAGTTCTTTTTTATCCAAGTTTAAAGCTGAATCCAAGTTTTTATCTTCGCTTTTCTGTTCGCTATTTAGTATTCTTAGATAAGAATTTATGTCCAAGTTCTTTTCGTTTAGAGCATCTTCCAATGATCTATGTCCACCACAACAAAAGTCTATTCCCGTGTCAGAAAAAATCGATACTATATCAGGTTTTTGTTTAATAGAATCCGCAATCGTCATGTCTTTTGTTATCATTATAGATACCTCCTAAATATTTGTCTGTTAATTATATTGTATATAAATAAATAAAAAAAACATTGACCTAAATCAATGTTTAATCAATTTCATCTAAATATTCGAGGAGTTTATTCCGATTTGCGATTATAATTTTACTTTTACCTTTTCTCTTAATCAAACCTAAACTTTGCAGTTCGCTTATTTTTCTACTCACAGTTTCTCTTCTAAGGTTTATACTGGCTGCAATATCATCTACAGTCAGTTCTATTTCTTCATCGCTTAGTCTGCTTTTCCTATATAGCAGAAAGGCAGAAAGTCTTTTAACTGCATTGTTCTCGGAGAGAATTTGCACCATTTCGTTTGCTTCACTTAATTTCTTACTCAGAGAAACTATTAAGTTAATAGCAGCTTCCGGTCTTTTGGATAGTAGATTCGTGAAATTTTCTCTACTAATCTCACATATACCTACGCTACTTAAACAGGTTACATTGTATTGGAAAACCGATTGTTCCAAGAACAAATTTTCTCCAATGCTGTCTCCTTTTGTCAGTATATCCAGTATATATTCCTTGCCTTCTGCATCATAATTGTGGAGTTTGACTTTTCCGTTTCTGATTATCATTATGCTATTTGCTCTACTACCTTGCAAAATAATAGAATGCCCCTTCTTATAATCCGTATGAATGGAGGTACTCGCTAAAAATACTTGATCTTCATGATCAAGACTGGAAAATAATTTTACATCTACAGTGCATAATCCTAGATTACAATTACAAGCTTTATCACTACAATTTTTTTGCATATACTTCTCCTTTAATTTTCGTAATCATAGCCGATTCTAGTGGTTCTATGCAGTCCGTAGGCAACTATAATATAGAGTATAGATGATAATGGCATCAAAATATTATGATTGTAAACTTCTATGATTGCCGCTACTATCCCACCGAAAACAAAGCTGCTCATACTGAAGATATAAAATACAAATCTCTCCGGCGATGCTTTTCTCCTAAGTATTGCCGCTAATTCAAGAGCTGCTTCAGTCAGGTATCCGGTCATATGAGTAAATCTGACTCTTACACCTTTGTACATTGCGAAAGCACCATTTTGTATGCCCATGTAAAAAGCCAGCAAATATGGAAGTATACTCTCAAATCTATGGTAGACTACGATTAATGCCAGACCTTGAACGAGTAATATCCATTTATACCTGTTTCTAGGTGTTCTAAACTCTCTTTGATTGACCATTCCTATTAATAATGATCCCATAAAAAACAAAATAAGTATACTGCTTAATATTTGTACCCTTCTTAAGTCGCCCAAAACCAAGCCTTTACCTAGATTGGACAGGTTTCCTGTGTAATGGCTCACAGTAACTCCACATTCGATTATACCTTCTACATTTACATATCCCGCTAAGAAAGTAAGTACCATTATCATCCATCTATGTATAATAGGTCTTTTTTCCATGTTCTTCTCCCTAAATTAGTGTAATAAAAAAACTGCCATTTGGCAGTTTTTTATTTATTAATAATCCAAGCTGATCTCATAGGTATAAATACTTGATCTTGGGTGTGGCTAACTGCCGAATGCCCTCTCGACCATGGATCTGCTACAGTAATATTTCCTGAACTTGTAATGCCTGTCAACACTATAAAGTGTCCGCCATATGTCCAGTAATTACCTAATGCATTATTTTGACTAGCTATTACCAGTGCTCCATTTGATAGCGCTTCGATAATCTGAGCTCTATTGCTTGTTTGAACACAGCTCAAACCATATGCACTTGCTGCACCCGGGAATAATGACCAATATGATCCGCCGTCTCCAGGCATTACATGACCGTTATTTGTTGCGAAATTGGCCATTTCTATTGGTGAAACAGTGGTATCTGTCATAGAACTTAGTACCATAGCCATAGAAGTAGGTCCACAGCCATTTGCTGCGATTGTACCTAGCCAACCATTACCGTATGATGCACTGCCCCATGGTTCTTCTCTTTGGTTATAATAAACTATATTACCATCGAAAGGTTTAAAATTAGTTTGAGGTACATAGTTTCTACTAGATGTGTCTATAGAAGATAATCCTGCAGTTTCATTTACTAACGCTTCAGTTGTAGATTCTGCAGCCGCAAGTCTTAGTCTTTCTGCTTCAGCCTCGGCTGCTCTAGCTCTTTCAGCTTCTTCTGCTGCCTTTCTCTCGGCTTCTTCTCTTTCAAGTCTTTCTTTGAGTTGAGTTTGAAGATCTGCTATTTCTGAGTTAAGATTAGACACAATTCCTTCAAGTCTATTAATCTCGTTAGCAGCTAAATCTTTATTATTTTGAATAATTGCAATTAGGTCTCTTTGATCGTTTATCTTGTCCATCAATTGAGCTTCTTTGACTTTATAATTAGCCATTGCTTCATCTCTGGTCGCTTTTTCGCCTTTAAGACTTATGCTTACTTTGTCTAGAAGTTTTTTAGTGTTTTTCATGTCTTCGATTAGCTTTTTATCATATTCCGCTACTGATTTCATCGTAGTAAGTTTAGACAAAAAGTCGTCGACATTATCAGATGATAACAGTACAGATATGTATCCGCTGTTTCTGTTTTTATACATTACCGCTAATCTTTTCTTAAACAGATCAATCTGACCTTCGAGTTTAACTTCCAGTTCTTGTTTCTTCTTTTCATTATCAGCAATAGACTTTTCAAGTCTGTCAATCTCTGCTTGTAAAGCATCAATTTCATCCTTTAGTGCTTTTGCTTCTTCGTTTAGTCTTTCTAAACTATCAAAAGCATAATTCAAGTCCTGATTTGCTTGTTCTATTTGGTATCTTTGATTTTGAATTAATTCATTAGCGCCTTGTATTTCGCCTTGTTTTGCCTCGATTTGTTCAAGTTCGGTCGCCATTACCGTAACCGCCGAGAACATTATCGAGCCGGCTAAAGCTAGAGCAATAGCCCTCTTTCTATTGAAAAACTTCAATTCATTTTCCTCCATCCTTATACTTTGAGATACTTCTTCAGAGAAAATACCGAGCCAACGGTCCCTATTACCACTCCCAAAGTACAAAATATAATTAATAAGTCGGTTCTTAGAAACTTAGGTTCAATTAGATAACTTGATATTAGCGTGTAAATCCTTTCATTAAATCTGTTATAGACTAATTGATAAGAATAATTAGTCACTAAAAATGCCAATACCGCACCAATTAAACCGAAGATGACACCTTCTATGATAAATGGTCCACTGATCATACCATTCGAGGCGCCTACATACTTCATTACCTCAATCTCTCTACGTCTGGCAAGTACAGTTAGTTTAACGGTATTTGATATGACGAGTATTGAGATAACTATGAGGATTATAGTAACTATCAATCCACCGACTCTTACATAATTTGCAATTTTAACTAATTTATCAACTGCGTCCTGATAATATACTACATTGCTCACCCCGTCAAGGTTTTTTGCAAACTCGACTATTTTATGTGAGTCTTCAATGTTTTCTACAGAGACTACAAAGGATCTTTCCAAGGGATTGTCATGCTCTAAACCTTCAAGTATATAAGCATCTTCTCCCCAGATTTTTTTCATCTCTTCAAGAGCTGCATCTTTTGTCTTAAACCTAATGCCTTTAATACCCTCTTGAGCTTCCAAGCTACTACCTATCTCGCTTACTCGCTCTTCGGTAACTTCATCCTTTATATATAATTCTATCTCATCAACCTTTGTCTGCACGTCTTTAAGGAGCACATTCATCGTCAATGCTGCAATTAAAACTATTCCAAGTATTATGGATACAGCAGAGATTGAAATGATAGAAGCTAATCCCATAGATTTATTCTTCCATACTCCGGAAAATCCGGTCTTTATAACGGTAAAAAACTTTCTTATTTTTCTCATCGATAAGTACCTTCCATTTCATCACTTACTATACTTCCATTTTCCAAGTGGATTACTCTTTTTCTTAGCTTATCGACTATTTCTTTAGAATGCGTAACCATTATGACTGTAGTTCCTGATTCATTGATCTTTAATAATGAATCCATAATTTCCCATGATGTCTCCGGATCCAAATTTCCGGTAGGTTCATCGGCGATCAATATTTTAGGATTATTCACCATTGCTCTGGCCATTGACACTCTTTGTTGCTCGCCACCTGATAATTGCAATGGATAAGATTTTTCTCTATGGCTTAAGTTAACTAAGTCCAAGACTCTTTTAATTGATTTTTTAGATTCCTTTTTTGAAACGCCCAATATATCAAGGGCAAATTTAACATTTTTATATACATTTCTATCTTCAAGTAGTCTAAAGTTTTGAAATACGACTCCGATATTTCTTCTTATTGCAGGGATTCTCCTTGCTCTTAAATAGCTGATGTCCTGCCCATTCAAAATGACCTTGCCGGAAGTGGGATCTTCTTCTTTAAGCAGTAATTTGATGATTGTAGTTTTTCCTGCTCCGGAAGGGCCAATCAAAAAGACAAACTCGCCATCTTCAATTGTAAAAGAAACGTCGTTGAGTGCGTCAATTCCTTTGGAATACTTTTTACTTACGTTTTTAAATTGTATCAGATATATCACCCCAACACTTCTTAGGATAATTATAACATATAATATGATTTTTTCACCTTTTTAGCCTAAAAAGTTACAAATATGTTACAAATGTAAAAAAATTGAAACATTTCAAATCCCTTAATTCTCCGATAACATTTATAATATCACAATCTATTTTATTACGTTTATTAAACAAATCATGCTTATGCATATGTAAAACTACAATCATTTTATCTTTACAATTATTATTATACATACTATACTTATTAAAGGGTGATCCTATATGGTAAAAAGAAAATTAAGAAAAGATTTAATGGACCGAAGAAGCTCTTTATCCGATCAGGATAGAGCCGAACTCAATGCAAAGGCTTTGGAGAATTTTCTAAATAGCGATGAATATGCTAACTCTAATGATATCTTTGTATTTGTAAGCTTTGGAGATGAAATTGATACACATGAACTTATCAGAAATATGTTAAGAGACGGTAAGAATGTATACATCCCTGTTACTTACAAAGGTTCAGCTAAAATGAAATTAAGTAAATTAACAAATTTTGATGATTTAGTACCGGGACATTATGGAATACTATCCCCTAAACCGGGATTTGAAGAATTTGTAGACCATAATATTGTAGATTTGGTTGTAGTACCAGGTTTAGCTTTTGATAGAAGAGGTCATAGGGTAGGTTATGGTGCAGGATATTATGATAAATTTTTTGCCGATCTAAGCATAAATCCCAAAAAAATAGGTTTTGCTTATGATTTTCAAATTTTAGATTCATTACCTGATGATGAACACGATGTACCTGTAGACAAAATAATTACCGAACTGACTTAGGATTGGAGGAAATAACATGCATAGAACCGTTGGAACATCAGCATATGGCTTGAGAGCACCGATAATAAAAAAAGGAGATCCTCTTGAAGATATAGTAGTAACCACTCTTGTTGAAGCTGTTGAGAGAAATTCTCTTACACTAAAAGAGATGGACGTACTGGCTATTACGGAGTCACTATTGGCACGAGCGCAAGGAAACTACTGCTCTACAGACAATATCACTCAGGACTTGAACTCAAAGTTCAATGACAGCATCGGAGTACTATTCCCTATTACCAGCAGAAATAGGTTCTCTGTAATTTTAAAGGCAATCGCCAATACAAAGAAGAGGATTGTTTTATTCTTAAATTACCCTAGTGATGAAGTTGGTAATAGACTTATGGATACGGAGGTTATTACTAAAAGTGGAATAAATATCTACAATGATACTATAGATGAAAAAAGATATAGGGAATTAGTAGGTGGCGAATATAAACATCCATTTACAGGTATTGACTATGTTTCCCTTTATAAATCATATGCAGTAAATGACAATATCGAAATATATCTATCTAATAATGCTACAGATATTCTAAATTATACCAAAGATATTCTGGTTGCCAATATTCATGACAGAACCACTATAAAAGAGCACCTGAAAGCGAATGGTGCAAATATAGTGTATGGACTGGACGACTTAATGAATAATCCTATAGACGGAAGTGGATTTAATCCGAGATATGGATTATACGGTTCAAATTTAGCTACCCCTACTTCTTTAAAATTATTCCCTAGAAACTCAGATGTATTTGTTAAAAATATACAAGAAAAAGTTTATAATCAAACCGGTGTAAAAATAGAAGTAATGGTTTATGGTGACGGAGCATTCAAAGATCCGATTGGAAAAATCTGGGAACTGGCAGATCCTGTGGTATCCCCGGGATACACACCTAACCTTGAAGGAACTCCCAATGAACTTAAGCTTAAGTATATCGCAGATAACGAACTTCTAGGACTTGACAAGGAGTCTGCTATTAATGTTATGAAAGAAAAGATAAATAGTAAGACCAAGGATGAAATAGATAAAAATGTATCCCTTGGAACCACTCCTCGAAGACTTACTGATTTACTTGGTTCCCTCGCAGATCTGGTAAGTGGTTCGGGTGATAAGGGTACTCCTATAGTTCTTATACAAGGATACTTTGATAATTTTGCAAGTGAATAAATTAAGACAAAATAAGAGAGCTGTCATACGACCGGCTCTCTTTACTATATGTACTATAATTCAAACGAAACTTTTAATGCATCTTCTACTCTTCTCATAACATCCGCGTCAAATCGACCTATTTTCTCTCTTAGTCTTTTTTTATCAATTGTACGGATTTGTTCTAAAAGAACTACGGAGTTTTTAGGAAGTCCGTAGCTGGACGATGTTATGTCGACATGAGTTGGAAGTTTTGCCTTATTTACTTGGGAAGTGATAGCCGCAATTATTACGGTTGGGCTATACTTATTTCCAACGTCGTTCTGAACGATGAGTACAGGTCTTACTCCGCCCTGTTCAGATCCTATAACCGGACTTAAATCGGCATAAAACAAATCTCCTCTTTTTACTTTCAAATCTTATCACACCTTAAGTATAAATTTGTTGCAATTATCAATAGTTTAGATAACTGACAACATTTACTTCCTTTCCCCCTTTAATATATACCCTAGGAATCCTTCGACTAACTCCTGATAGTATTTCATAACTTATTGTATCACAAACATCTGCTATATTTCCAACTTCAGGCTCATTTTTATTTGGGTCGCCAAAAATAACTACTATATCGTCGATATTGACATCCTGTAGTTCAGTAACATCAACCATTAATTGATCCATACATACCCTGCCGACTATTGGACATGCCACCCCATTTATAATAACGGAACCTTTATTTGACATTAGTCTTGGAAGACCGTCTGCATATCCAATTCCTACAGTAGCAATAACTACTTCACCTTTTGCAGTATATGTTTGACCATAACCGACGGTTTCACCCCGCTGAATGGTCTTAATATTTGTAACAATCGATTTTAACGCCATTACGGGTTTGAGTTCAAAATCGACTTTTGCTCTTACAAAATCAGATGGAAAAATACCATATAGTCCAATTCCAAGTCTAACCATATCTTCTCTATAGTCGTACATAAAAAGTGCTGCATCATTATTTACATGTTTTATCTCAAAGACTACGCCTTTTTTTTCAAGCTTTTCTACCATATCCATAAAATCTTGAAATTGTAATGGTGTATAGTTATTATTTGCTTCATCCGCCGCAGCAAAATGAGTAAATACTCCTTTTAGATTTATATGCTCTAAGGAGTTTATTCTGGATATTTCTTCGATGGACTCATCGCTTATTCTAAATCCGATTCGCCTCATTCCTGTATCCAGTTTAATGTGAATACTATATGATGTATTCATTTCTCTGCACATTTCATTTAATCTGTCTGCCTGTTCAAAACTGAACACAGTTGCCTCGATATTGTTTTGGATGGCAGCACGTTCATAACCGGTCGGCAATGCTGTCAATAACATAATTGGAGTTTCTATTCCAACAGCTCTTAATTCCAAACCTTCTTGCAGAGATGAAACGGAAAAATACTGAACACCCTCAGCTTCCAAGAGCTTTTGATACTTCAATAGCACCATGTCCGTAGGCATTGGCTTTAACTACACAAGAGATATCAGTATTATGGCATAACTCTTTCAAAACTCTGTAATTATATATTAAATTATCTAAATCAATCTCAGCCCAAGTCGGACGAGTTATTATATCTTGCATCTATGAACCTCTTTTTTTGTATTGCTTTAGCTAGCGAATCAATTATATCTCTGGCGATTAATGAATCCTGTCCGTGTTTTGCAGCGGCATAATCTCCGGCCAGTCCATGTAAAAATACACCTAGCTTTGCGGCTTCAAACATATCGTAACCACCGGCTGCAAGAGATGTTATAATTCCGGTTAAGACATCTCCGGAGCCGGCTGTTGCCATACCCGGATTGCCCGTCTTATTAATATAATAAGACTCTCCATTTGTTACAATCGTCTCATGCCCCTTTAAAATCACTATAATATTATATAACTTTGAAAAGAACATTGCAACATCGAGCCTATTTTCGTTAATATAATTGATATCTTTTTTAATCAAACGCGACATTTCCATCGCATGAGGGGTTATGCATATTTCACTTGAATTTGCCAATATTTCCGGATTTTCAGCCAATGCATTTAGTCCATCGGCATCTAGTACCATCTTTTTCCCGGTTTGAATCAGATTTGATAATATCATCAGCATCTCATCAGTTCTTCCAATACCGGGTCCAAAACATATTGCATCGTATTTAGATACCTCGCCCTTAAGTTTAGGTAGGGAATTAATGTCGAAATGTCCTCCACCCTTTTCAGGAACAGGTATCACTATATTTTCCAAACTCTTCATTTCAACGATTTCTGACACAGTATCCGGAACTAGAGTATAGACCAAACCCGCACCGGTTCTTAAAGCTGCCATGGAGCTTAACAGTATGGATCCAGTCATTCCCTTGGAACCACCTATTAACCCGACCTTGCCATAATCTCCCTTATGGCTATTCTTCTGCCTTGATTTAAGGATGGGGATTTCATTGCTGCTTATTACCGGTAGGTCTTCCACTGCCTTTGCAATTGCAACAGCATACTCCTCCTCATGACTAATCGATATCAAGACATTTGAAAACCCCAAACTGCAAGCTAATTTCAAACCATTTTCAGAAAGGGTACAACTCGGCTTACCATTTCTATCTCTGATTATTTCAATATCTTTAAATGACAGTTTTCCAATACCCGTTCCAAATGCTTTGGAAACTGCTTCCTTTGCAGCAAAAGATCCTGCTATGGTTTCTGTCTTCATTCCTTTAGCTTTAAAATACTCTATCTCTTTCGGAGAAAACACCCTATTTAAGAATCTCTCTTTTTCTAGTAGTCTTGAGATCCTTGATATCTTAACTATATCAATTCCAATCATTTTGTTTCCTTTAAAGCCCTAAGTCTTTTATTTACCTCATCTACTATTGAAGCTTCATCCACCCCAATTAATTCTCCATTTTCCATGACAACTCTTCCATTAATAATTACAGTATCTACATCTGATGCCTGAGCTGCATATACAATCATCGAAATCTTATTGTTTGCAGGAACCAAATGCGTCTTATTCATATCTATGATTGCAATGTCTGCAAGCTTGCCATTTTCCAAACTTCCTAGTTCGTCGCCCATACCGAATGATTTTGCACCGTTTATCGTTGCCATTTCAAGTGTTTGATAGGCATCAAGAGCTTTAGGGTCATTGCTGACAGCCTTTCCAAGTAATGACGCAATATGCATCTCTTCCATCATATTTAAATTATTATTGGAAGATGCACCATCTGTTCCCAGTGCTACTTTAACTCCCAATTCCATCATCTTGTCTACTTTTGCAAATCCCGAAGCAAGTTTTAAATTACTTGATGGATTGTGAACCACAAATACATTATTCTCAGCTAGAATTCTCATATCATTTTCATCCACATGGACACAGTGGGCAGCAATGGTATGCACTTCAAATAATCCAAGTTCCTCTACATAAGCTATTGGTGATTTTCCAAAATCTCTCATTGCATTTTCGACTTCCATTTTGGTTTCGGATAGATGGATGTGGATGCCTGTATTTAATTCTTTTGCCAATTTTATAAGCTTTAAAAGATGTTCTTTTCCGACTGTATATGGTGAGTGAGGAGCAATCATTACTTTGATAAGTCCGTCTTTGTCATTATACTTTTCGTAAATATTCCTATAATTTCTAATCCTGTCCTCTGATTTGTCATCCTCAATATATCCAGGAGTTACTACTCCTCTTATTCCGATTTCAAGAGCAGCATCTGCCACCCTGTCCATTTCAAAGTACATATCTACAAATGCGGTACAACCCGATTTAATCAGTTCTATCATAGATAGTTTAGAAGCATAATATATATCTTCTCTTCCGAGTTTTGCTTCAAATGGCCATATTTCATCTTGTAGCCATGTCATTAGGTCTAAATCATCTGCATAATTCCTCATCAAACTCATACCCAGGTGGGTATGTGCATTTATCAGTCCCGGTATTGCTATTTTACCTTTCCCGTCAATGATTTTATCTGCAGTAAAGCCGTCTTTTTCTACACCTATATAAGATATTCTATTATCAACTATGTGTATATCTACATTCTCAAGAATTAAATTCTTCTCAGTCATGGGTATAACATCAATGTTTTTGATAAGTAAATTCATTACATCTCTGCCTCCTTTGCAAGCCTCTGTCTAAACCTTCTGTAATCCTTCTCTCTCAAATATACAGGAGAATCCACTTCCATCATAAACTCGATAACCAGCTTTTCGAGTAGTCTCATATTGTTTAAAGAGAAGAAATCTGCATTGTACTCTTGACATATATATTCAAAAACCTCTTCTGTCAGTTTATTTATGATTATATCAGCTTCTCTATCATCAATTTCAAATTTCTTCACTGCTGTCCTTACTCTATAAATGATTGTAAATACAATGTATTCAATAAAGTTAATAAACTCTGCTCCTCTATCTCCACCTTCCAGTTCAAATATGATGGATAGTATCAAGTTCCATTTTAAGTCCAGGTTCATTATACTTTCAATACCCTTACCGAACTTCTCACAAAACTGTCCCTTCATTAAATCGACTTGCCCAAGCTCTATATAGTCACCAAATGCCAGTTCTTCTTTACTTACTTGGTTAATCTTATTCATGAGTTTTACAAAGTACTCTGAATCCTCCAGCTCTCTTGCATAATGGGCTTTTGCAAAGATATAATCTACTATTAATTCTATTGGTTTTCTAAAGTCCAAAATTATTCCGGTATTTGCTTTAAACCTCATCACGAAGATATCATGTATCAGCTTGGATACTAACTTTTTAAGCTGAGTTTTGGTAACCTCTAAATCATTCTTTTCTATATCGTATAGATGGTTATAGACAACCATAAGCTGAGTATCGACCATCTCAAGATTGTCTTTTATAGAATACATCATCTCTCTGATGAAATCTTCTGTAACTACATATGAAAAGTTTTTATAAAGTATCCTATGGTCTATATCTCCCCAAAATATATTGACGAAGGATTTAATCTGAAGTTCAAAGTGGTAATTATACTCATCTGATTTATACCTTCCATCAATTTTGTATATTTCGAATCCATTGTGCTGCTTTTGTGGTTGCGTTTCTCTGATTCTCAGTTGGATGCATTCATCTTCTCTACTGTGAAAATAACCTTCCGAAGCCTGTAGATCAAAAATACTTACAAGACTTTCGTAAATACTTGACTCATCTCTAATGAATCTACATTCAATTCTTACACCTATTAAATCCGCCATCTTGTCTATTACTGTCTCGGGCGTTCTATATCTTAGAAAATAGTTTTGTCTTAAAATCTTCTCTTTTAGACTATCTTCAGACTTCACTCTTTTAGAAATATTTAAAAACTTATCATCAGTTTCAAAAATCTTTAAGAAAAAATCTTGTACTAACTCTGCTACATGTTCTATCTCGGATCTTTGATTACTAAGTTGTTCAAGTGTTTCGTCAATAAAATCAAAAACTTGAAGCTTCAATAGTATCACCTTCCTCATAGTATTGTTGAGAAATGAAAATGTTATCAATCTCTAAATTTCATAACTTATGATTATATTATATCAGAGAAAGTCATTTCTTAATACTATTTAATAATCAAAAAAAGAGAGCTTAGACTCTTTTTTTGATAAACTATATCAATACCCACAGCATAATTATTATCGATAATAAAAACACAACCAACAGTAACTTACAGATAAATGTTCCAAAATTAACTGTAAAACTGATACAGGTACGTTTGGTATCAATTACCGATGGATCATTTGGATTATTATAGATCAATCCACGGAGTTTCCGGTATCTGTCTTCACCTTCCGATGGATTTAACAGATTTTAATAAAATAAATATTCAAGAATTTAGAATTTTTTTCTAAGTCCTTACTTTAGTGATATAATTAAATTGTTAGAAATTATTCTAATTTGTCATAAATAAATATTCTTAGGAGGAAAAAATGAGCGATCCAGATTTAATTGTAGATGCGATAATTGAAATACCAAGAGGGAGCAGTAACAAATACGAGTATGATCTTGAAAGAGGCTATATGAAACTAGACAGAGCACTCTTCTCTCCCATGTTTTATCCGGCAGATTACGGTTTTGTTCCAGAAACACTGTCAGGTGACGGTGACCCGATAGACATACTGGTACTTATGAATAACCCGACTTTTCCAGGTTGTCTAATTGAATCAAGAGTAATAGGAATGTTCGTTATGTCAGATGATAAGGGAAAGGATGAAAAACTTATTGCAGTCCCTATCCATGACCCAAGATACGATGAAGTACATAGTTTAGGTGATTTGAGTTCCCATACAGAAAAAGAGTTCGAACACTTTTTTAAAGAATATAAAAGACTGGAAGAAAAAGAAGTTATAATCGATGGATGGTTTAATGTAAGGGATGCAAAAGAAACACTTATGGAATCTATAGAAAGATATAAAGAAGCAAATAAAATATAGTATCTCTGCTTTTAAAAGGTAATGTGTCAGAATTTCCTAAACTCTGATATATTACCTTTTTTCAGCTATTATGGAGTGTCCTTTTATTATCTTTGTTAAATCCGAATTTGCTTTTTAACTGAAAATATCTTATTTTTAACTTATTAATAATCATAATAATACCTGACTATAGTATTACCAAGCACATACTGTACCATAGTTGATAGTTTCTTTTTAAGTTTTATTGAGAACATTAATCATCACTAAATTAATCTGGGTATACTCAAGAATGGATTTTAAATATACGAATCCATTTTTATTTTTATAATTATAGCACTGTTTTTCAAGTACCTTATAAAACTAAAACCTAAAAATAAACTAGACAACTTAATTTTAAGCTGTCTAGTTTATTTTATTATAATTTTAAACAAAACTATATTTAAGAAAATCTAGATGCCAATTTAATTCTTTTCTCTTTTTGTTTTCCAAGGTTTTGCTTTAAGGTCAGGCCATTCAAGATATCCATTTTGAACACATCTATCATAGTCTTTAAGCAACCATTGGGATTCTTTTGCTAAAAATATTAGAGCAATTATATTTGGTAGTGCCATAAGTCCTGTGAATAAGTCGGAGATTGACCAAACAACATCTCCATCAATCATTGGTCCCAAAACAATAAACACCAAGGCGATAATTTTATATCCTACTATAAAGGGCTTACGATTATTGAAGATTAATTTTACATTTGATTCGGCAAAGAAATACCATCCTACGATAGTAGTAAGGGCAAAGCTGGTGAGTGATACTGAAAGAAATGCACCTCCAAAAGTGCCAAAACCTTTCACAAATGCATCTTGAGTCATTAGTGTAGCATTTTTTGCCATTTCAGACGCAGGAATTCCCGGATTATAGCTTCCGGTCATAAGATTTATCATAGCTGTTGATGTACATATTAAGAAGGTAGAAATAAACACTCCAATCATCGCAATAAATCCTTGTTCAGCGGGATGGTCCGTATGCGCTACAGCATGCGAATGAGGTGTTGAACCCATACCTGCCTCATTTGAGAATAAGCCTCTGGCTATCCCAAATCTAATGGCTTGCTGAACTGTAATCCCAAGTACTCCTCCTCCAATTGCTTGTGGTGAAAATGCTCCACTTACAATAATCTGCAGCGTTGGAATTAAGTATCTAATATTTATAATTATGATAATAAAACAACCCAGTATGTAAATTCCTGCCATTACAGGTACAACCTTTTCTGAAAAACCTGCAATACGATTCATACCTCCCGTCAATACAATCCCTACAATTACCATTAAGCCAATTGTAGCCCAGGGTTTAGGAAAACCAAATGATTCACTTAGCGAACCAACAACTGCATTTGATTGGACCATAATACCAACTAAACCTAATGCTAATATAGTAAATACTGCGAACAAATAAGAAAGCAGCTTGTTGTTTAACCCATCTTGTATATAGTATGCAGGTCCACCACATAACTCACCTGATTCCGTAGTTCTACGATAAACCTGTGACAATACTGCTTCAGAAAAGATAGTAGACATACCAAAAAAAGCTGAAAATATCATCCAAAAAGCTGCACCGGGACCTCCGGCGGCAATAGCCGAAGCAACTCCTACAATATTCCCCGTCCCTACCTGAGCAGCAACCGCAGTAGCTAATGATTGGAATGGTGTCATTCTACCACTCTCAACCGGTTTATTCTCTTTTATTTCTACTATTAGTTTTTTCAATGCAGGTATAACTCTAGTAAACTGAGGAAATCTTAATAAAATAGTCATATAAATACCAACACCCATAAGAGCAAATAGTAGAATATAATCCCATAAAAATCCTCCAAGTATTCTAATAAAATTAATCATAGCTACTCCTTTCATCTACAAATTTGGTAAATATCCTTTTTATTATCCATATAAAGAATACAATTAGTATAGACCTAACCGAAGCAGCTAGTAATATTGTTACCAAGGATGTATTTGTCCAAGTTTGATCCGCAGCTAATGTTCTTAATAAGTACTCTAAAAAATTCCCTCCTGCATCGGAGATTGCAAGTGCTATTACCAGTGGCAATGGATATGCTGATTGATTGTGGATTACTGAATAATAGTATAGAAAACCAAATCCAAAATAGAAAAAGACCTCTAAAAAATAATTAGATGCCACTTCCGGATTAATGGGCATTCTAAAACTCTCGAGTAAAATTCTAACTAAAACTACAACTATACCGGTTACAGTAGCTAATAATATGGGTCTTTTTAAACGAAAAGCATGTATCATTGCAAATAATGCTACAACTCCAAGAGTAACCCTAAACCCTCCAACCACAGGCAAAGTTATATTTGATGCTAATGCAGTCAATATAACGGTAATAATGTACAAACTCATAGTTAACTCCCCTATTCAAATATTTAGGTTTTAAAAGGTACCTATAACCCTGTGCATAAAATCTTATAGTGTTTGTTTAAAAATCTCCCACTCACCATAGATAAATACTATACAAGAAATAATACAGTTTAATATTTTATCATAAAATATATTAAATTGATATCATTTATGATTAGTTTTAGTTTAATTAGAATGTTTTATTAATAGTATTTGAAAATTTACACACTATGTTTAGCACCATTCGTCTTTTTATAGCCTATCTCGATCCCTCTACCAATATTCATTTTCCATGATACTAGGATAATAAAAATAAGTTCCTGATAAAGTCTATATAATGGTGTAAATTAGTTTTACAAAAAAATATGAACCATCCCCAACCTTTTGGTATAATAGTTTCACCACAAAACTAACCAGGAGGTAAAAGAGATGGTCTGGCTATATTTTACACTAGATTCAGAAATAATTAAAGGTTTATTTTCAGCTTCAGCTAAAGAAAATGCTATTGCAAAACTCTTAGAATCAATTTTAAACCAAGTTTTAGAGGCTCAAGTTACTGAGGCAATCGGAGCTGAGCCTTATGAACGTACTGAAGAACGTACATGTTACAGGAACGGTTCTAGAGTTAGACAAATTAAAACTCGTGTAGGAACGTTAGAATTGCTAGTACCAAGAGTTAGGGGTGGTGAGTTTTCTCCTGATTTATTCAATCGATATCAACGAAATGAACAAGCTTTTGTACTGGCTATACTGTTATCAAAAAATATAAGTAATACAAAAATCACCTTATTTATATATGGTTTAATATTTTGTTTTATTTTTATAAAAAGAATCCCCTAGACAGCGCGATAGTTGACCTAGGGGATTCTTTATATCAATAATATAATACTTCTATTTATAATAATGTACTCACCATATTAATTGGATATTTAAATCTTGAGTTTTAGAAAAATCCATAATTATATCTCTATCCGGATTAAATTAGGATTTTTCCAAATCATTTAAGTATTAAATATTAAAATAAACTGTTTTGTATTTTCAAGTTTTAAAAGTATATTTTATAAATTTAAGCAAAAAGAAAAATCTTTAATGCATCATATAACATCTGTGCAGCACCATCCCCCGCTCCATCATCATAATATGAAGTAAAACGAGGTTCTGTAAGATACATTTTTGCAAGATTTAGATGTACTTCTTTTGAATAGTTCTTCTCGTCCCAGAACATACATAACCATTCTTTTTGAATACGAGCAGCTTCTTGGGCTTCGTTACAGGTGGGGTCACTTTTTTTCAATGCCTTTTTAAGGTATATAAAAATAGATTCCTTTAATTGTTCCTGTAATTTCCATTGAGATTCATCCATCCCGCTTAACTTCATATTCGAAGCATCAAATGCTTCTTTACCGTATTTAGCAATAACTTCTTCGCCATATTTTTCGGTATTTTCTCTTATCAGTTTATCTTTAAAACCTTCAAACTTTTCTTGATCAGTCATTTTTATTTCTCCTTTCAAATTACAAATGGTCTTTTTGACATTTTCAATCAATGACTCTATGCGTTTTTTCTTTTCTTCTAATCGTGTTAGGTGCATTTTCAGTGAAGCAGATCTATCAAAACTCTCCCCATTAACAATACTTCGTATCTCTTCTAAGGGCATTCCAAGTTCTCTATAAAATAACATTTCCTGCAATAAATCAACTTCATTAACCCCATAAATTCGATATCCATTTTCGTCTATCCTCAAAGGCTTGAGCAGTCCAATGGAATCATAATACCTAAGTGTTCTTGTGCTAACTCCGGATATTAGCGCTAATTGATTTATCAAATATTCCATATTTATCTCCTTTCGACTTTAAGTATAAACTATTACGTAAGGTAAAGGTCAATATCTTTATGTAATTTTCCATTTTATTATAATATGTAGTAATCATACTATTAGACATCTTTTATTTATTCTTTGGAAAATTTAAAATATAAATTATATCATAATATTATTATAATCTAATTTATACACCCCCCTATACATTCAACCCATAGATCTTTCTTAATTATTCCTATATTTGACTGAGTATAAGTAAAAAATAGAATCAATCTGCTCTTCTTTGAGTATTGCGATTAGAACTAAATAACTTTATAAGTCATTTGCAAAATATATCGAGGTACGATATACTATAGTTAATACATCGAGGTTCGATATATAGTACTTCGATATGATGAGGTGAAATAGTGAACGAGACTATCAAAAGGATCTATGTACCCATGACTGAAACGGGTTTCTACATCCTATACTGTCTACAGGAACCTATGCACGGATATAGTATAGGTCAAAAAGTTCAATTAATGACTGACAATCAAATAAATATTGCACCGGGTACAATGTATGGTACCTTAGCTAAAATGGAAAAGGATGGTTTAATTTCCTTTGTTAGAAAAGAGGAAAATAGGAAACTCTATAAAATTACAGAGCTGGGCAAAGAAGTTTTAGATATTGAAATTAAACGAATTGAAAGGCTATATAAAAACTCTATGGGGGTGAGTCTAAGTGACCAAAATAATACGCAGATTTAAGTACTTTACAATTTTAGATTATGATAAAGAAGAAGATTACTTGAGTAAAATGCATTCTAAAGGATATAAATTTGTTAAAGTTGTACTTCCGGGTATTTATACTTTTGAGGTTACAGAACCATCAGATACCGTTTATAAACTTGATTTTATGGATGAGGACATGAGTCTCGAAGATAAGCTGGATTATCTTCAGATTTTTAAAGACAATGGTTGGGAAGCGGTTACTACTTTTATGGGTTATTCTTATTTCAGAAAGAACGCGAGTTCCATAAATACTGAAATTTTTTCTGGAAGCTGAAACCAAATTGGAGATGATAAAAAAGATTTATAGAAGGAGAATACTGCCCTTAATCATAATCTTCGGAGCTGTGGTAGTTCCGAATGCAATTGAGGTTCTAAATAATAAAACAATTATAAGCAAGAACCCCTTTCATATTTTTAGTTTAATGGTTTTTGTTATTTACTTACTATTATTTATTAATTTTATAGTCGGTTATATCAGAATTACCAAGAAAATTAAAAATATAATTTAAATTTAAAAAAGGGCTACGTTATTGTATTATATTTTGTCAAAAGAATAACCTAAATAATACTTTTATTAAATTACCTATTATTTACCAACTTCCCTCATTCTGTCATAAAAGCACCATGTCTACATTGCGATATTTATCGTCTAATTACAATAATATGAAATTATTAAAAATCAAAGGAGCTGTTCAAACGGCTCCTTTTTAAAAGATATATTATTCATTTTCCTTTTGCAGCTTTAGTATTTAGCAAATGGTATTATTCTATTTCTCTAACTTAAAAAGTATTTCGTAGATTATAACTTACTATATCCTTACCCTACTTAATTCATCCCACATTGCAGGTCTTTTTTTATATTCTTTCATCCACCTGAGTATTAGATCTTGAACCCTCGTCTTACCGTCAGGATATTTAAGCATTTTATTGAGGTGATTTACAATATTTCGATAATGTGATCTTCCTCCTGTATGAAGGGCCATTTTTTCTACGATTTGTTCATATTTATTTAGTAATTCCTCAGGGTAAATGCCTTTCAGTATTTCCTCATGTTCAAAGAGAATATATTCATTATCGGATTGTAATACTATTTCTAAAAGTGAGTCATATAGCCCTTCCAATGCATAAAGTCTATCTATTCTAAAACCTTTTGGTAATTTGCTAAAGAGTATCTCTCTTTTTTCTGTCCATTCAGATTTTGTGTATAGGGATTTTAGTTCCTCATAAGAAGATAGATGGTTATACTCATTTAATATTAAGTATTCTAGCTCTTCCTTGTACTTTTTATCGTTCTTCGTTAACTTATATAATTCTTTAAGTTCTCTACTATACACCAAAGCTCTTCCTGGAAAAGTTTCATCCAATCTTTTCCCTGCTTCAAGCAGCTCAATTGAAGTTTCATAATCTTTGTTTGCAATAGAGTAATCAATATAAAAAGAACGTACTTTGTGTTCATGCAAATAACTCTTACAAAAATCTATAATCTCCTTATCGTTTCGATTCATCTCCATCATTAAATCAAGGCGACGTACTAACCATGTTCCCAGATAATAGCGGGTTGAACGTGGATCATTAACTTCTTCACATTTTTTTATTATATCGTCAATACATTCCATTTTCTGTATTTGAAATTCTTTATCTTTAAACTCGTCAAAGATAAGGATCTCGATATAATCATCTAATATAATTGAATTGGGTTCTGTCAGTATCCCCATAAACCAATTGAAAAGTTCAGTTTTATAATCCATATCCGCATTTTTTAGGATAGAACTCCAAATATCTACGCATTCACCAGCAATCTCAATAATTTCTCCGTCAGAATCGTCAATTTCAACATGATTTATTTCTATGAAAATTAGTTTTGACAACTCAAATGCTTCTTTGTATTGTTGGTTATCAATAAGATAATATATATGCTCATGAATAAAGTCTACCAGTTCTTGACCGAAGAAAGTGGCGCTTCTATAGTCTATAAATCCACACTCATCTTGGTGTTTGTAGAAAATACTTTTTATTTCATTTTTGTATTCCTGCATTTCTACATCAGTCATATCCAGTTTTAAAAACTGTTTAAAATTCGTAATTAAGTTTCCATCCTTAGTTAGAATCTCAGTCAAAAACTCCCTTATTTCTAATTCACTCGCTTCATTAACTAAATCTTCTATGCTTTCTTTAGCTTCCTGTTCATCAGCATCTTCAATTGATTCATTATTCTCTTCCAAATAGTACAATACAGCTGCCATATGTTTACAATTTTTGCCTTTATCTGCATATGGGCAATCACATTCTAAATGTTTAATGACATTTTCTTCAAGTTCGATTATTACCATATAATCCATACTTCCGGATACAGTTGCTTCAATGTAATTTTCATAATAGTTTACATTTCGCACTCTATTATACAGATAGTAATCATATCCTCTTTCTAAAATCCAATAATCAAATAAGTTTTCCCACATTTTAACCCCTTGTCTCTTTATGTATTTGGTATACTCTAAAATTTAAAACTTTCTATTAATTGATTTCAAACATAGTCAGTCGTTAATTTTACAGACTCATAATTAAATTATACCATTACTATCTTATTTATAGTTTTCTATCTGAATTCTTTCCATCTAATAATTTCTTGGGCATTATTGTTTAATAAACTAAATATGATAAATAAAAAGGCTGCTAATTCAAAATTTCTTAGCAACCTTATAATTTATTTACTTCTGGAAATCCTATCAGCAATTTCATAGAGCCAATCTTCCTGTCCTCCGACTGCACTTTTCCTACCCGCTTCCTCTATAATTTCTCTATAGTCTACTTTAAATCTTTCAGCGGCTTTCTTGGCATGAAGCATAAAACTGGAGTATACTCCTGCATAACCCAACATTAACGGATCCTGGGTATTTGCAAGTTCAACACCATGACTCTTTACGATTTCCCTTAAAATCTTCGCAGCGTCCATACTCTTGTAAAAGTCTGCATTATTTGGTATCCCTGCTTTATTCAGTACCCCGACCAACATTTCCGTTGATGTATTGCCTGCGCCTGCTCCAAGTCCTGCCAGTGAGCCGTCTATATATTTTGCTCCGGCTTCGATGGCAGCCAGTGAATTACCTATTGCCAAACCTAGATTATTATGTGAGTGAAAGCCAATATCCACTTTCAGATTTTCTTTTAATGCAGAGATTTTTTCCCTAACCTCAGATGGTATCATTGCTCCGGCTGAGTCAGTCACATACACAATATCCGCACCATAGGATTCCATCTTTTGTGCTTCGTGTAAAACTCCATCTACGGGTGCTCTATGTGCCATCATGAGGAAGCCTACAGTTAAAAACCCGATCTCTTTAGCTACATGTATATGTTCCATTGATATGTCGGCTTCGGTAACATGCGTTGCAATCCTAACCACTCTGGCACCGCATTCATATGCCTTTTTCATATCCGGAACGGTACCGATTCCCGGTAATAATAGTACGGCAATCTTGGCATTTGATACATTTTCTACTGCAATTTTTATAGCTTCATAGTCGTCTTCTTTAGAAAATCCATAATTTATTGTAGATCCTGTAAGTCCGTCACCGTGGCCCAGTTCAATAATATCTACTCCGGCATTATCAAGAGCTATGCATATTTTTTTTATTTCTTCCAAGTTGAACTGGTGTTTTACAGTATGATTACCATCCCTTAAGGAGGTATCGGTTAAAATAATCTTATTCATTCTTTGCCTCCAAAAGTACTTTCGCTTTTCTCTCTGCAATTTCTATAGCAGCTGAATTTATTATATCTAAATTTCCTGAATAAATAGGAAGATAATCTCCCAGTCCCTCTACTTCTACTACCAACATTATGATATCATCATCTTCATGCTTTATGACAGGTTCCATTCTAAATCTAATTCCAGGCACGTATCCTTTCATCTCTTCCAACTTATTCTGGAGTGCATGGTTTATTTTATCTATGTCTACATTCCTGACTCTCGTATAAATTGTATTACTCATATAAATCGGTGGATCTGCAGGATTTAATATAATCAATACCTTGGCTTTGCCTGCTCCTCCAACCTCTTCCAATGCTTTTCTGGTAGTTTGTGTAAATTCGTCAATATTGGCTCTCGTACCCTTACCGGCACTTTTTGAACTAATTGATGAAACTATTTCTGCATAATACACATCTGCAGCTTTGTTTATTGCTGCAACAAAAGGAGTCGTCGCCTGACCGGCACATGTTACAAGATTAAGATTGTCTAAATTCAGCATATGATCATCAAGATTAACTGAGGGTACTACATATGGACCAACTGCTGCAGGTGTTAAATCAAGAGTAAACTTTTTGTTTTCTTTTAATAGAGGTGCATGCTGTAGATGGGCATTTGCACTTGTACAATCGAAAACTATTTTAATATCATCTCTTTCTAAAATGGCTTGCACACCTTTGGTCGATGTATTTATTCCCATTTCCCTCGCATGGTTTATTCCATTGGACTCTCTTATATTTACAATTAGCTCAGGATGCAAATACTCGCTCCTTTGTAATTTATAGAGTAAATCCAGTCCAATATTCCCCGGGCCTATTATTCCAACTTTTATCTTTTTCATTTACATTCCCCCGATGCACAATGCTTCCGAAAACTAAATCTAAGTAATAAAGAATGGCAAATTTAATAAAGCTACTATTTCAGTTCATGTATCTTAAAAACTGAAAGTACCAGCAAAAAAACTGAAAGCTGTAATTTCTTACTTTATAAACTTACCGGTGTTAATACCTCCTTTAGTATCACTCAATGTTTTACTATTCAAAATCTACTTCCAATCTACCAAACTCACCAAAGTCACATACAAAACAATCTCCACTCACTGCCGGAATTGCAGCACTCAATGCACCTGCTAGTACTATGTCCCCTTTGTTTAGATTAACTCCATATTTCCTTAAACTCTTAGCTAGCCATAACACTGCATTTGCAGGATTATCTAATACCGCCGAACCATATCCCGAATTTATCAATTCTTCGTTCTTATAAAGTTTCATTTGAATATCTCTTAGGTCCGTAACTCTAGGATCTATTTTTACATCAGATAGCAGATACATCCCACAAGATGCATTATCTGCAATAGTATCTACAATCGTCAATTTCCAATCCTTAATTCTCGATCCTACTATTTCAATTGCTGGTACAACATATTCTGTTGCTTCCCAAACTTCTTCTATAGTCCCTTCATCACCTAAATCTCTTTTAAGTATAAGCGCCAGTTCTCCCTCTACTCTAGGCTGGAGAATTGCACCTTTTGGAATTACTCCATTTAAAACTTCCATACTGTCATATAAAAACCCGAAATCAGGCGTGTCAACACCAAGTGATTCTTGCATGGCTTTAGATGTTAAACCTATTTTTTTGCCGGTAATTTTCTTACCTTCAGATATCTTCTTCTCTATATTTATAATTTGTATTTTATAAGCATCATCTATACTTAAATTCTCGTATACCTTAGTTATTTGTTCTATCGGTACATTTTCTAATTCAGCATTGTACAATTCAGAAGCAATTTTTCTATGATCTACCATGATTTAGTACTCCTTTGACTGTTCTTACTAGTCTCTAGTAAGAAACTCCTTAACTAATGCAGCAAATTCATCTGCTTTTTCGATTTGAGTCCAATGTCCACAACCTCCAAATACATGAAGTTCAGCATTTTCAAGTAGATTTATTAGCCTATAAGAATTGGCTACCGGTATGACCTTGTCTTCTCTTCCATGTACTATCAAAGTTTTATTCTTTACTTTTTTAATCTCTTCATCGGTAAAGGATAAATCATCTACCGAACTTTGTCTCGGATGTGGAAACATAGAGCTGAATGCTTCTTGAAATCCTTCTTCAATACTTGCATTGTATCTAATTTCCGCTAATTCATCTGTTGCATATTTCTTATTGAAAGTGAATAAATCTATTAGATTCTTCATGTTTTCAACTGATGGCTGATATCCCCAAACTTCATTTAGTCCATAACTAAGGTCAAATTCTACACCCATTGGTCCCATCATTACAAGTTTTCTTATCCTGTCCGGATGATTGATTGCTACAGATAGGGCAAGGGACCCACCAAATGAATTGCCAACAAAATCAGCTTTTTCAATATTTAGTTCATCCATGAAATCAATAATCTGTTTTGTCCAGAGTTCTTTTCCATATTTAACATTACTAGGTTTTGAAGAATATCCAAAACCAATCATATCCATCCCATAGCAATGTGCAACTTCTGCGACTTTAGGTAGCACCAATCTCCAGTTTGCATATGCCGATACACCGGGGCCTGATCCATGTATAAAGATTAATGGGAATCCCTTCCCGTCTTCTAAATAGTTAGTTTCAAATTGACCGGTTTTTACATTATTTTGAATTTCAGGTCTAGTCATAGTATCCTCCTACTTTTCTTTAGTTTATCGTTACATTCTAGTAATATATATGAGTATGTAAAATAAAATTAGAGCAATGAGTTACTCTAATTTTATTTTACCTATTTACTTGCAGTCGATATAGTGTTTAAGTCAATACAGTTAAAAAGTTCTCGTTTAATTCTTTGGAATAGTAGAATATACCTGCTCCTGCGTTTTCAGCAGTCCATTCTCTAATTGGCATATCAGGGAAGTACTCGTAACCTCCTGAGAATGTTTCAAGTCTGTTTCCTGAAGGATCAAAGAAATATATTGTTTGACCTCTAGTAATACCATGCCTCATAGGACCGGCATCTATTTTAATATCATATCTGGACATAATATCTGCAGCATGTCCGATTGCATTCCAACTATCAAGATGGAATGATGCATGATGAAGTTTTCCAGCTTCCGGATAGTTTAAAAGCGCAACATCATGACCTCTTGTGTTTCCACTTAACCAAGAGCATATATATTCTGATTTATCCTCATTGTAAAGTACTTCAGTTATACTAAAATCAAGAACCTCAACAAACCAATCTGTAGTTTCTTTTTGATTTGGTCCCGCAAGTAGTGCGTGGTCAAAAACCGTTGGAGCCATTCCCTTTGGTTCCACTTCCCATATGTATGGGTTATCTATCATAGGATGTTGTTCAGCCATCTCTACTTCAGAATAAACTCCAATATGATGTCCATTACCAACTTTAAAAACATGTATAGTTCCAAAGCCCGGTTGATCATTCAATTCATATCTCTCATAACCAAATTTTTCATCAGACTTTTTAATTACATCGGCCAAAGTTTCATTATTGTCTGCTTTAAACGCTATAAAATCCAAGCCTGCAGTATCTGCTTCCCTAAGTACTACAGAATGATGGTCAAATTCATCATAAGCTTTAAACATTTCTCTTCCATCTTCTGTGCTTCCAACATGTGTCAAACCTATTCGGTCCCTATAGAAGATTATAGACTCCTCCATATCCAATACTCTAAGTTGCATCAATCCAGTTCTTAAAACACCTTTTAAAGCCATTACTTTACCTCCTTAATTTTGAACCCATGTACTCTAACTCCATATCTCCTGTAGGAAAAACTTTACAAGCCAATAATTCACCATTGCTAATATCTTCCTCTGAGATATGTTCACTACTCATTTTTTTTGTAATATAATTTCCATTTATTACCCTAATCCTACAAATTCCGCAACCTCCACCTCTGCACCCATTCATAGGATGATTAGGTAGAACTCTTGCTACCGCCTTTACAACATTATCACCATCACAAACCGGAATGAAAATGTTTTCATACTTCAAAAAAATATAAATTTTTTTCATTCTTATTCTCCGTATTTTTTCTGTACTGTATTGTCGCACGATGTTCTCTATATCTAATTATAGTCTAAATCGTTTTCATGTTTTTGTCAAGTCTTTTTTAAAAGTTTTTTATAAATATTAAAATAAGGGCTCACTTGGTTTGAATTACCACATTCATAACAACAAGTAAGCCCTTTTTTATTCATTTAAAAGAATCTCTCTATATTTTCCTTTGTTTCTAATAAGTCTTGTATCATTTCATCAAGATTGTGTTCAGATTTTCTAAAAACAGGAAAACTTATACTCAGTGCAAAATACCCTTCACCCATTTTGTTCATTATAGGTACACCTATACAGTACAGTTCATCCTGACTCTCACAGTTATCAATTGCATAGCCGTTTTTCCTAGCTTTTTCTAAGTCCGACATTAATTCACTAGAATCTATTATAGTATTTTGAGTATGTCTTTCCAATTTATTATGCTTAATATACTCTTCAATCTCATCTTTTGACCGCATTGAAAGTATTGCCTTTCCAACAGCTGTGCAGTAAAGAGGTCTTGATTGTCCGATTCCCGTATAGACTCTTATAGATCTTTTTGATTCTATCTTTTCAAGATAATAAACCTCATCTTTGGTCCCCGCAACAAAATGTATGGTTTCATTATATTTTTTAGAAAGTTCATCGAGATAAGGCTTTGAAAACTGTACCAGTTCATCATTTAATGAACCTTCAGATACTAGAGTTGCAAATTTATAAGTTAACTTGTACTTATCTGTCTCCCAGTTTTTAAATATATAGCCTAATGATTCCAATGTTTTAATTAGTCCAAATGCAGTTGATTTATTCAAATTAAGAGAATTTGATATCTCTGTAACTCCCATTCCATTGCTACTCGCAATAGCTTCCAAGATATAAAAAGCTCTTTCAACTGACTGAATATTTCCTTTTGTCATCATTTTCTCCTTTACTAGATTTCAAATGATTCATTTACTTTATACGTGAACAATGCTTTTCTATTATATCATAATTTTATGATTATGATGAATTCTTATAGCTAAAGAAGTCCTGTTTTTACATGTGAAATCTAATCTATGATTTAAACACTAAAAAAGGAAATCTTTATACTCTTCAAAATATTCATTATATGGTTTCCCAATTACATTGTGATAATAAAACCATCTTTATAATATATATCCCACTTATGCAAGTCGACAATTCTCTTTACATTAGCTAAGCCCATGCCTCTAAGTTTTTCTCCGGTTCTACTTTCATCACCGGTAACCATTGGATTAAATATATTTTCTATTAATTTACCCTCAATACCTTTTCCGTCATCCTTAAATATTAGCTTTTTATTTTTCCTATCAAAGCCTATGCTGATTTTTACATGACCTTCATTGTGATATACGCTGTTTTGAAGAATGTTTTGCAGGACTCTTTCAAAGAGTTTTTGATCGAATTCTATTAGATATTTTTCATCTTCGTCAATTTCAAGACTGATATCTGCATCATTTTCAGTAAACCAAATATAATTATCTCCAATATATCTTCTAATATACTCGAGTATATCTGCAGTTTTAGGGTTGTACATTCCTTCTTCACTGAGAACCGAAAGTTCGAGCATGTCATTTATTCTGTCATTAAGGATTTGTCCATTTTTATATATGCCTTTATAGTAGTTTTTTGTTTGAGTATCATCAACTATTCCATCCGAAAGTGCTCTGGAGAATGCCAAGATTCCGGATAGAGGTGTTTTTATGTCATGGGCAAGACCCTTGAACAATAGATCCTTCCTCTCTTCCTCCTGAGCTTTAAGTTCTTCAAGCTCCTTGTTTAATGATTTTGATAGCCTTTTAATTATTATGAAAAGTAGTCCCAAGTATACGATAAAAATTCCCAGTAATAGTAGCAAAAACAGATAGGAATTACTCCCCATAAGTTCATTGACATTTAAATTGAATGTTTGGCTGATTAGATTTTTGGGATAAATAAGTAATAGCCTGTTTCCATTTTCTTCATTAAAAATAAATGTAGTTTTGGGTTTTTGAAGCATATCAGTAAAATTAAATATGCCCTTATTATCCGATAGCATATTGAGAATTTCATCCGAAGTATACACAGCTTTTGCTCCAGGATAATTATATGCTTTTACCATATTACCATCTGTATCTATTACAAGACCTGCTCCCCCTATAGAAGTAATTTTTCCCCAGTTTAATTTTTCAGAGTCAACTACTTTACCGATAGGAATCAAATCGGACAATGCACCACTGGTCGGTACAAAAAACAGCGATGATGCTAATAGCGAGAATGCAATTATCGATATAAGAATGAAAGACAACATAAACTTTAGAGTATTTTTAATAATTCTATTCGTCTTCATTTATTTTCTCCAGCATATATCCGATGCCTCTAATAGTTTTTATCTTTTTAGGACCTCTTGGATTTTCCTCAATCTTTTCTCTAAGTTTACTTATATGAACCATGATGGTGTTATCATCATCATTATAATAAGACTCTTCCCATAAAAACTCATAGATTTCCTGCTTTGTAAATACCTTGCCGGGTCTTTTCATAAGAAGGGACAGCAGTTTGTATTCTTTGGCAGTTAAGTCCAGTTTTTCTCCGTCCTTATATATAAATCTTTCTTCCGTATTCCAGATTAAATTCCCGTTCTTAATTTCCCTTATATTCTCTTTTTTTACTCTCCTTAGCGAAGCCATAACTCTGGCAAGTACTTCCCCCGGATCAAATGGTTTTTCAATATAATCATCTGCTCCTAAATTTAGACCAAGTATCTTATCTTGTACTTTGGTTCTGGCCGACAAAAAGATTATAGGAAAATTTCGTTCTTCTCCCAGTTTTTTTATAAGCTCAAATCCGTCCATCTTTGGCATCATAATATCCAGTATCATTAGTGAAACCTCGGATTTAGATATGAGTTCTATTGCCTCTATGCCATTCTCCGCTTCCAGTACTGTGTATCCCGCTGTTTCTAAATATAGCTTTAGTACATCTCTTAAGTCTTTCTCATCATCTACAACTAATATTAGATCTTTCATTATGCTCTCCAAGTATCATTTCGAAATTAAAAGTTCATCTAAACTAATGCTACCACTAAAATCCAAGTCTTTCCAGCCTTTTATTTCATTTAATATTTGCACTTTTAAACATCCAGACTGATAGAACTTAGCGTCACCTTTAACATAATTTATTGATGGCTCGTTCTTCTTTTGATTCATTATAGTAAGTGCTTTGTTTTCAACATATCTGGCTGAACCTTCAAGTAGTTCTTTCATATCTGTCCATTTTTTATACACATTATACTCGCTTCCAAAAAACTTCTTTTCATAATCTACTTTTTGCTTTCTACTCTCGGTCCAAGACTTGCTATCTCCGCTTTCAAGATATTCTTTTAAACCGCTAATCTCGTTATTCCAAAGCTTATGATATTTTACGTCATTGTCTATTCGTTTTAACAGCTCCGCATATATTTTATACTCATCCAAATCAGCGCTTACTATCACACCATTCTCAATTTGTACTCCATTCCCACTCTTTTCAATCTGGTAGCAGTGAAAAGCTTCATGTATCAAAATGGATTTATATATAGCGTCTCTTTCCGATTGAGACAGCCCTCCCATATCAGTAATCTTTCTAAGTTCAGATTCAGGCAGAACCTTTACTACAGGACCTGTCGCTGTAGAAATGGCAGTAAGAGCCAGCACCTGTAAATCAGGAGATTTTTTTATAATATCTCCATCCATATATCTGTACTCTAGATTTCCATAATTGACATCCAGAGGGTATTTTTTGATATCAAATCCCTCCCATATCTCATTTGTTTCCATATGCCTGACTTCATCTAAAAGTTTAAGGGTTTGTTTATCTATGGTATTTTCCCTGGTTTTTACATATCCTACAATAAGTAAGATTCCAAGAATAATATAAGCTATTTTATACTTCATGTCTACTCACCACCATAACTACAAAATAAGTAATTCCTACCAAGATCCAAAGGGAGATAAGACAATTTAAAAACATATTCCAATTTGAAAACTCGTTGAAAAATAAATCTCTTGCCAATTCTCCAAAATTATCAATGGGTGGTGCTAGTTTAATTAAAACAGTCATTATTTTTCCGAAAACTCCACCCATATTACCAACACTTATCAGTAAAATCCCCCTTAAAAACCCTACAGCGGATATAAGTATTCCAAAAAGAGCAGTAATTGCAGGTGCGAAGAGCATTGAAAACAAGGTAACATATATTGCTACCCCAACACTTGCCAATATATAGATACTTATACTACCTAAATAATTCAAAACATTTACCTCTATCCCTTTTGCCAATATGTTTACAGTCATTCCTATTGTTAATATTATCGCCATAAATAATGTAATAAGTACATTTCCCAATATTCTACTTAAGTATTGATTCCTTGGACTCAGGCCATGAAGTTTAAGTAGATCCATTGTGTTCCCTTCTCTGTGTTTGGATATAACCGCCATCGATAAACTGACAGCTGCAAATGAAGATATGAGTATCAAAAATCTCCATTGATATCCAAACTGAGCATACTTGGAGATATTTTCTTGTGCATTTACTGTAAAACTTCCACTTGTTACGACTGCTATCGATACAATGGCTCCGATTATTGCAAAAATTATAAATGTGTTCTTTTTCATATTTTCTCTAATGTGTAATTTAATCAGCGCTAACATAATTCTCCTCCTTCGCAAAATCAAGAAACATCTCTTCTAAACCTTTCTCCTTAAATTCATCCCTATTAAAATCCATATATCTCTCATTTCCCATTATGATTATCCCTCTATCACAAACTTTTTCCACATCATATAATAAATGGGAGTTTAATATTATCGTCTTATTCTTCTCTTTAAGTCTTGCTATCAGCTTCTGCATCTGTATTTGTCCAAAGAAGTCCAATCCGGCAGAAGGTTCATCCAGTAGCAGTAAATCAGGATCGCCAATAAGCGCTTGGGCAACTGCAAGTCTTTGTTTCATCCCCTTTGAATAGTTGACTACCGGTGTATCTTTTTCTAGATTTAGTCCTACTATTTCCATCAACTCTTTTGACTTCTCCATTCTATCCTTTTTACTAAACTTTCTTACTTCCATAAAATACTCAAGAACTTCCCTCCCTTTGAGTATTTGAGGAAACTCGGGAATTTCCGGAGAATATCCAATACTTAAACCCTCTTTTCTTTCTATCTCGCCGGTATAATCCAAATCCCAGTCCATTATCAATCTCATAAGAGTAGTCTTGCCCACACCATTTGGACCAATGAGCGCAAACACTTCTCCCTCTTTTAACTCAATATTTAAATCCGTATATAGAATCTTCTCCCCAAACGATTTGCCTACATGCTTTAATTTAATTACCACTTCCATCACCTCAAATATAGTATAGAATACCAATCTTTAGTTAGCCTTGAGGTAATCTTAAATTAATCTTAAATCGCAAGTGTATATTTTTATATAGTTGCTGTCACATTATAGGTTAAGATAATATATAAGTGTTCCTTTAAATTTTTAATAAAAAATATTTTAATTATTCCACATCAGACTATCTGAATTTTGTTCATCTTATCACTTTTCATCTAAATAATTGATAATAGTAGATAATCTCAATATTATTTTAGGCTAACAAGATAGCTGGTCTGCGGATAAATAAGTATTACAACTTATAAGGATTCATGATATCATTAATATAATGAAAGATTAGTATTTATTATACAAGGAGGGATTTACTTGATTAGCAAACAAATCGATTTATTTACAAAAGACATTAACATACCCGAAGATAGCTCGACACTTCATATTACATATGAGGACAAGAGAGTTGAGATGTCTATTGAAGAGATATTTGATGCAGAAAGATTTGATTCATTTATTGGCGTAACTTACTCAATAACACCCGAATTCATGAATGAATATTTATCTAAGTTTGACTCTTCACTTGTAATAGTAGGTATTTTTGATGAAAATTCAAGATATGAAGCGAATCTGATGGCAAAGAATATTCAATCCCAATTCGCTAGAGACCTTTCCTTAGAAGCAGTGGAACTTTATCAAGATCTAAGTACCGGCGTTAAAGATAAGTTGGATAAAAAGAAAATGGAAGTTAAAGTCCCTACCCCATTTACCATTCATTCAAAGTTTTACCTATTGGAAAATAGCGAAGGAGAAAATAGAATTATTCTTGGTTCAGCCAATCTTTCAAATAGAGCTTTTGACAAAAAGATACCTCAGTTTGAAAATATACTCATCTTTGATAATAGTCCACTATATGAGATTTATCTTGAATACTTTGAGGAAGATTTATCTCCAATTCTTAGCGATTACTTTCCAAGCGAAGTTCTAAAACTTAACGCCAGAGAAATAAAAAAGATAACAAAGGATGAAGTTGTTAATATAGACAGAGTCTTTGCCCTTACAAATGAAAATATAGAAAAAATTCGCTCGAAAGCTCCTCTAGATACTATCAATAATTTAAAGGAAAAAGTTGCTATAGGTGCCGTACCGGATTCTATTTTTAATGAAATGAAGAATATAGATAGCGATAAAGGTTTGATTGACAATACCCAAAAAGAAAAGACTCAAATTGATGATATGGCTTATGAACTTGTTAAAGAGTCAATAAATCCAAGGCTTAAGGTCCCTAATCTGAAAAAGACCTTAGATATTCCAAAAATCGTAAGCAAGAAGCTTAAAGTTATTTCATCGAGTATTCAAGAAGAACACTTGTTAAGGATGGAGTTGTACAGTAAACCGAGAGAGAGGAATTTAGCCTCTGAAAAAACCGGATTATTCGTGCCTATGAAATCTAATAAAAACAGACTACAAGTCTTTGGCAAAAAAGCTTCCGCTGATGAAGTCAAAGAGTCACTTGGTATTCTAAATAGATTTATGAGTACCTTCGACGATTTCGTCTATAAATACAATGATGGTTACGGACAAAGGATTATGGAAGTCCTGCTGTATGCATTTACTTCCCCATTTTTATACGAGCTTAAACAAATGCTTGAACTTCCGGAAAGTAGACTTGATATACCTCAGTTTTTATTTATCGGAGGAACAGCAGGATCAGGTAAATCATCATTATTAAAAGTGCTGACTAAGATGATTGGTCTGGATGACAAGCCTTATTGGGTTTTTGATAGTTTGTATGAAGGACATAATGATAAATCAAATAAAATCAATATATTAAGAAGCTGGATGTCTGAAGAAAATGTTAATCCTATTATGGTCGATGAAATTAATCCATGGTTTTTTACAAATAATAATTACGGTACTGATTTAATAAAGACTGTTGCCAATAAAAATGTAAATCAGGTAAGTGCATCCCCCGTACTTATTGGAACAACAAACTCCGACGGTTACTCGCTCCCGGCAGAAGCCAGAAGGCGTAGTTATTTCTTAAAAATCGATAAAATCTTTGATCCGGATCATAGAAGGGATTCTCAAAAAGTCTATCAAAATATATATGACGAAATCAACGATACGTTATTCTTGGACTTTATCTATAGAATGTCTCTCAGATTGGAAAATAGCGATGAGTATGATTGGAATCATTTTTCTGAATCATGTGGTCTGATAGATTTCTTATATCAAGCTCGAGAGATTTTTAAGGAATACTATAGAGAATCAAATATGCCACTGCCAAGGTATTTCCCTACAGACAGATATAGCGACGATAGTGAGTCTGCACAAGAAAAATGGAGGAAGCTGTATAAGAGCTCGTCAAAACAGTACTTTACTTTTGATGAGAAATCAAATCATCTATTTTTTAAACTCTCAACCATTGACGAGAACTCATTTCAAATGTATGGCGGAAAAAAATTATCTCAGATTTATGCAGACGCAATGCCTCAGAAAATATTAATCGGTTCTTCTCAGGGTGTAACAGATATAGAACTTGATACAAACGGATTTTTTGAATGGATAGATGAATCCAACCCATTCAAAGATTATTACAAGAATAGTCTATTGGACTACTACCAAAACCAAAAGTCGCAATTCGAGGAAAATAATACCGAAATTATTTTCAAGTTAGAAAAACTCTCAGATGATGAATCACTTTTAAAAAAGTACTTAGAGCATATTCCTGACGACATCGTCTTAAGTGTTGATGAAGATATTCTTAAATTGGATAAACCCGGATTCTACGAATGGCAGGGATTAGAATATAAGCTATCCCTTTTCAGTAGGATATTCGGAGGTTAAGACTTGATATAGTAACATTCTCAAGAACCCTCTATTTCTATTGGAGTTTAAAATATCGTAGTAAATTCACATAATAATTCCCCCTCTGATGTTAGCAATTTTACATCAAAGGGGGTTTTTGATAATTTATTTATCTGTTTTATAAACTTTTATGAGTTAAGCTTGCTATCTGTTGATTTTAACCGCTTGTATAACTAGCCGGTCATCATTTGTAAAACATGTGGATAAAGTAATCATATTATCTCCTGTTATCGGGTCAGTTTGTACAACGCTTCTTTTATGGTATTCATCTAAAAATGCATTGAAGTCTTTATCACTTTTAAAGGATACCTCCCTGTAATTTTCATCAGGATCTGCCCTAAATACAGACACTACTTGATAAGTGCTTAAACCATCCCCATTGTGAATCTTGATAAATTTATGCATATCATAATACTCTTGATTTTCATAATGTAATAATGCATTAAAAATGGCCTTTGCAGATCTTATATTGTGCCCATATATAACTGTATTATAATCTGAGAAATCCGGTTTATTAATATAATCTAAAAACACTTCTCCAAAAGGATGATACTCTCCATCTTTACCGTGATTCAAGTAAAATTCGTTATCTTCACCTTGAACTATGGGAAATAATATATTGGAATTCGGAATTTCTATTATAGCCAAAACACTGTTAAATTCCTTATTAAGTTCACTATACATTCTTTTACTTATATTATTTTCTCTTTCAATCTTTTCAAGCTCTCTTCTTTGTAAATCCTCTTCAAGCTGATTTTGTTTATCCGTTAAATCTGATTCGTGAGTATCATTTATCTTCACTTCTTCACTTGCAACAGACTTAATAGATACTTGTAGTTTTTGTTGTTCCTCCAGGTATTTCCTATCTTCCATTTTGCGTTTCACAAAAAACAATACTAGTACAACCAGGATTATTGCAGCCACTATTTCAATAATGAGCCACTTACTCCTTTTCATTACTTATCCCTTCTATCGTACTATCAATATAATGTACAAAATCATCCTTAGTACCTAAATTACTATTAATACCAACTGTCATAGGTATTATATCCAATCCATTTTTATCCACAATTAGCAATGTCGGAGTGCTTTTTATAGTATCTTTAACTGACTCTAAAAATTTTTCAGTAGCCCTAAAATTATTGAAACTTAGTCCCAGTTCGTTTATTTTATCCTTTACTTCCTCATTTGATTCAGCAATTGACAATCCAATAAAATTGACCTCCGGATGCTTTTTATATGATACTTCAAAAGCCTCAAGCTCGATTTTACAAGGACCACAACCTGGTTGCCATATAGTTATAAAATTTATCTCTTTACTTAAAAATTGTTCTTTACCTACAACATTGTCTGTATCCAATTCGTACCCTTCGAATGATATTGAATTAAATTCGGTAACAGTTTTTTCCGTTTCTGATGAATCTTCAACACTTATCGCCGGCTCTTCTTCCTTAATATGTTCTTTATTACTATCGACCTTTTTACAAAAGGTTGTAAAAACAAGCAAAAAAGTTATAAAGACAAAAAATAATAATTTATGCTTCATCTAACCACCCTTTCATTGAATATATTATACCATCTACCTACATTTTACTACTATATTTGGAAAAATGGAAATTATAATACCTTAGTAAGCAACTAAAAATCCCCGAGACGCAAATTTAATCGCATCTCGAGGATTTGATAAGGTCCTTACTTATTTATTTTTTCTTCTTTTAATATCCGCATAAGCAAGAACTGCTCCCGCCAATAGCATCGCCATATAATGTGAACCATAGCCAATTACTAATGTCGGTGGGTTTTTCCTACTGCTTCCGCTCGATCTTCCACTTCCGGTTCCAGCTCCAGGTTTTACCGGTTTCGGAGTCGGTTTTGGAGTCGGTTTTGGAGACGGTGTCGGATTCGGCTTTGGATCAGGTGTTGGATCAGGTTTTGGATCGGGCTTCGGATCGGGTTTCGGATCAGGAGCCTGAGTTTCTTTCTTTGTATTTGTAATGTCGTAGCCGTTATAGCTTACTTCGTAGCCTTCAGGTACGATTTCTTCTACTCTGTAGCTGTAGACTTTTCCTTCAGCATCTTTTACAAGTACATTTTCGAAAGCATATTTCCATCCGTCAGCAGCTTTGACTGTCACAGTCTGTACTGTCTTACCTGTTTCTTTGTCTATCAGTTTTACTGTTATGCTTTCAGGTCTGTCTGATTCCTTATCCTTTAACCAGGTCTTCTCTCCACTTATTTCAGTGTATTCAGGTTCTGGATCAGGGGTTGGTTCATCTTTCTTTGTATTTGTAATGTCATAGCCGTTGTAGCTTACTTCGTAGCCTTCAGGTACGATTTCTTCTACTCTGTAGCTGTAGACTTTTCCTTCGGCATCTTTTACAAGTACATTTTCAAAAGTATATTTCCATCCGTCAGTAGCTATGACTGTCACAGTCTGTACTGTCTTACCTGTTTCACTGTCTATCAGTTTTACTGTTATGCTTTCAGGTCTGTCTGATTCCTTATCCTTTAACCAGGTCTTTTGCCCTTCTATACTGGTGTATTCAGGTTCAGGATCAGGGGTTGTTTTGGTGTTCTTAACCGTTATTACTATCGGTTCTGTTGGGTTTTCAGAGTTTGGTACGCTAAATTCGTATTTTTTCTCTAAGTCTCCTGTATATCCTTCAGGTGCTTTGATTTCTATGAAGTAGTAGTCTCCTTCTTCTATGTCTCCGATTGTTATCAGTCCATTTTCATCGGTGATATAGGTTCCCAGTTTTTGATATTCCGGACTCTTATTATTTGTTTCATTTTCTTGTGTTTCTTCAGTGTTTTCTTGTTCCAGAATTTCTTGTTTCAGTTTTTCTATCAACTCTTTTGTTTCTGTGATTTCCTCTGTTTCAGTTTCGGTTTCTTCACTTGTTTCTATGGCGGTTATTTCGCCTTTTAGTTGATTTATTTGATCTAGGAGATTTGCTTTTTCTTCATCGTCTTTATCTGCCCTACTGTCTTCAGTATCTTGAGTTTCGCCTTCTTGAATGGTTTCATTTTCTTCCAGTTCTTCAGGGAGTTCTTTAAGTCTTTGTTCTAATTCCTGCAGCTGATTTTTCTTGGTTTCTAATTCTTCTGTTCTGTCTTTAGGTTCCTGAGCAGCTATTAGATTTTCAAGTTTTAGTTCTAGGCTTTCCAGTTCTGTTTTTAAGTTTGCCGGTTTGTCAACTTCAGCTTCAGTGTTGTCATTGTCTGTCCTTTGTGTTTGTCTTCCCCAAAGTTCAAATTCTGCTCCTTCAAGTACTGCTTTTGTTTTATCGTCTATTTTTTGTAGGACTACACCGAATTTCTGTACGGGGTAGTTTGTAAAGACGTATCCGTCTTTAGCATTACCTGCCATTATTGTTCTGAATCCTTCTAATGGTTTTTCTGTTACTGTGTATTCGATTATATTGTTGTTTGAGTCATATTTTGGTAGTCCATCGAATACTGCTGTTCCATTTCCTGTTATTTGTTTTTCTTCGCCTGTTTGATCCAGGATAAATACCGCTGTGTGGTTCTCAGGTTTATCACTTCCGCTTAGGTTTGCCCAGGTTTTGTGAACTGTTATGCTTGTCAGTTCAGGTTCCGGTTCTTCGTATGCTTTGTTGATTACTACCAGTGGTTCTATTTCAGTTACAGGTCTTCCGTTCTTATCTTTTATTACTAGGTTTCCGCCTGCTGTTACTTCTATATTCCACCACTGGTTGTCCAGTACATATCCTACAGGGGCTGTTGTTTCTCTTAGGGTATAGGTCTTTCCTATTTCAAGCCCTGTTATTTCTGCTTTTCCGTCATAGCCTGTTGTGAAGGTCTTTATCTCTTCGTCTTTGTTGTCGAATAGGGTAAAGACTGCTCCTTGAAGTATTTTGGATTCTGCATCTGTTTTTTGTATTATTAGGCTTACAGGGTCAGGATCCGGGGTTACTACTGGGTTGTTTTCGATTTTGAAGTCTTCTGTAGTATTTCCGTCTACTTTTATATTTCCTTCTCTATCTACTTCTATTTCCCAAACGGTTGTCAGTTTTTCATAGCCTTCAGGTGCTTTTATTTCTGTTAGGGTGTATTTACCGTATGGCAGGTTGCTGAAAGATACTTTTCCGTCTGCTCCACTTTCTGCTTTTTGACTGTATGCAGGATTGGTTATTCCTCTAAGTTCAAATTCCGCTCCTTCAAGTGCTGTAGTTGTTCCTGTTACTACCTTGTCAAATACGAGGTCTGCTCCTGTGGTTGGGGCGTTGTGGATTACAAATCCACATGCTCCTCCTCCGGTATATGCTGCTTCGTATCCGGCTACCGGTTGTTCTGATACTTTATAGGTGTATTTGTTTCCGTCTTTGTCTTCTCTTTCAAGTCCAGTAAATTCACCTTTCCAGTCCGGTCCTCTAAGTTCTAGGGTTTTTATGAAGCTGTCATCTTCGGTTCCGTTTATATCTCTTTTTAGCTCTATGGTTACGCTTTCGATGTCTGACGGTTTTTCTCCGCTCCATAGTTTTTGAACCGGTATTGCCATAGTCGGTGTGTCTTTTTTCTTGTTGACTATAGATACTGAACCGTCATCATTGGTTGTTAGTGTTCCTTCAAATCCGTCTACAGGGAGTTCTTCTACTCTATAGTTGTAGGATGTTCCCGTTTCATCATATTTTGGAAGGTCTGTGAAGTTTGCTTTCCAATTATTTGTTTTTGTAAGTTCTTTTACTGTGATTGTTTCATCGTTTCTGTATAGAACTACAAATACTTTTGTGATTTCTGACGGTATTTCACTATCTCCTATACTGCTTCCATCTGCATACTGCCATGTTTTTGTTACTGGTATGCTTGTTTTGTCTGTTCTCGGAACTACATTGGCTGTGTCTTCAATGTCCTTACTTGGGTCATTTCCGGTTGAGAGTTTTGCTGTGTTTGGAAGTTTTCCATCAATCAAGAAGCTGCTTAGATCTTTACTTGTGTCTATCTTTGTCTTGACTGTTACAGTTATGGTTGTTCCGGCATATCTATTGGCTTCAGCTGCTCCCAGAATTGCAAGTCTTACCCTTTGTCCTGTGGTGGTCAGTTTTGATGTCGCTTCTGATGTCAATTCATCGTCTTGTACGCCTGCTCTTGTTACTTTTACTGCTGCATCTCCTTGGATTAATAGGATGTCTTTAAATGTATCTTCCAATACTATTTTTGTGATGTCTTTTGTATTTTCAGGTACTTTTGCTTCCATTGTATAGGTCAGCTCATTTGTCAGGTTTTCAATCTTTATTTCGTCTGATCCGTTTACTTTTTTATCAAGTGTCGGTTCTTCGCTTGGAGGTATTACTTTTACGGAATCTTCGATTTCCGGTTCGTCGTTAAACTTCAAGCTTGCTTTGTTTGGAATGCTGTTTGCATTTAGATATGGCTTTAACTCTTCCGCCGTTATATCGTCCTTAACTTTTGCGGTAATGGTTAAGACCACTTCTTTTCCTGCCAAGGCTGCAAAGTTTTTATCCAGTACTAGGGTAATATCTCCACTTGCATTTGTTAAGCTTCCATATTCCGCTATTGTATCTGTTATATTTTCTCCGCCTACGGTTACGGTAACTTCGGTCGCTTCCAGGATATTCTCCAGTTTATCGTGTAGTACGATTTTGGTATATCCGCTGGTGTTCTCTGCGATCTTAGTTTTTACCGTATAGGTGTGAACCTCGTTAAGAGTTGTCAGTGCATATTCTTTGGCTCCGTTGACTTCTTTGGTGATTCCCGGTTCGTCTCCCTTAGGTGGTGTTACAGGTACATTTTCCGTTTCTTTATTGTTATTAGGATTGTCATCAATAGCTAATGTCGCTTTGTTTGGTATTGATCCTTCCGGATTTGTATCTATTACATAGGCTGCAAGTTCTGCTGCTGTGACGCCTGCTTTGATTCTAGCTTCGATTTGTAGGTCTAGATTTGCATTCTTGTAGTTTTCTAAAGTTGCTTTTGGAATATTTAGTGTTACTTTATTTCCGTCCCTAGTTACTAATGCGTTTAGCTCTGTGTCTTCTACCCCGTTTGCTATTACCTTAGTACTTACCACTGTTAGTATGGTTTCTAGATTATCTTCCAGCACGAACTTAGTAAAGTTACTTATTCTTCCTGGAACTTTTACCTTCACGTGATATGTGAACAATTGGTCTAGATTTCCTATTTCCAAGCTTGCCTTACCATTTACATCTTTTGAAGGTTGTGGTGTATCTACCGGTGGTAATACTTTTACGGAATCTTCGATTTCCGGTTTGTCATTAAACTTCAAGCTCGCTTTGTTTGGAATGCTACCTACATTTAAATATGGTTGTAACTCTGCTGCTGCTATATCGTCCTTAACTTTTGCGGTAATGGTCAATACAACTTCTTTTCCTGCTAATGTCGCAAAGTTCTTATTTAAGGTTAGAGTGATATCGCCATTAGTATTTGTCAAGCCTCCATATTCCGCGATTGTATCCGTTACATCTGTTCCACCTATACTTACTTTAACTTCTGTAGCTTCTAGAATACTTTCTAACTTGTCTTTTATTACTATTGTTTCATATCCATTTGTGTTGTTTGCTATGGTTGTTTTTACTGTATAGGTATGAACCTCGTTTAGTGTTTGTAATGCATATTCTTTTGCACCATTGACTTCTTTGGTGATTCCCGGTTCCTCTCCCTTAGGTGGTGTTACAGGTACATTTTCCGTTTCTTTTGTGTGCTCCGGATTGTCGCCTACTATCAGTTTTGCTACGTTTGGAATTGCTCCTTCCGGATTTGTATCTGTTACATAGGCTGCAAGTTCCGCCGCTGTGACACCTGCTTTGATTCTAGCTTCGATAGTCAGCTCTATATTGGCGTTTTTGTAGTTTGCCAGACTTGCCATTGGTATTTCCAGCTTAACCAACTTGGTCGCAGGATCTACTGTGACGAGGCCGCTTAATTCTGCATTCTTAACGCCATTGACCCATACTCCGGTTGTCTGTACGTCTAAAATGTCTTCTAGATCGTCTTCCAGTACAAATTTTGTAAAGCTCACAATGCTCAACGGTACTCTTGTCTTTACATGATAGGTAAAGACTTGTTCTAAGTTGCCAAGGTTTAGTGAAGCCTTTCCGTCTACATCTTTCTCTACATCCGGTACTTCCGATGGGGTTTCGATGTTTCTAACGTTTACTTTACCTGTAGCATCTGTGGTGATTTCATTGGTGTAGCCTGCCGGGATTTCTTCTCTTACGAAGTATTTGATCTCAACTCCAGCTGCATCGTACTTCGGTAGGCCGGTAAATCTTCCCGTCCATCCTGTAGCTTTGGTCAAGTTCGCTACTTGTGCCGCATCGGCGAGTACCTTTCCTTCGGCTTCAGTTTGATCTGCTGCCGCTACGACATAGAGGGTAGCTGCATTGAGTTCTACTCCTTCCCATGTTTTTTCTACCGGGATATCTACTATCCCATCTAGGATCACCGGTACTTCTTCGGTTTCTTTTGACGTCTCCGGTTTCTCGTTTAGCATAATCGTTGCTTTGTTCGGAATGCTAAGGTCTGTATATCCTGTTAGGTCTGCATCTGACTTAATGTTTGCTTCGATACTTACCACTACTGTTTGACCTTTTTGCGCTTCCAATTCACTTGCATTTAGGCTAAAGCGTACGGTATTGGTCGTATCATCATAAGTCTTAGTTCCTCCTGTATAGTTAACTCCATCTACCTTTACTGTTATCTTATCCAAGCTAGTTTCCAATACGCTTTCCAATTTATCTGTCAAGCTTATATTCGTTATACCTGTTAGATTATTCGGTATATCGTAGCTTAGATGATAAGTGAAGCTTTCTGTTTTATCAGTTATGGTAGCCAAAAATGCACCGTTGACATCTTTTTGAGGTGTTGGGGTTTCTCCCGGCGGCACTACTTTGACTTCATTGGATATTTTTGGTACTCCATTAAAGGTCAATGTGGCTCTATTCGGTACCTCACTACTTACATATGCACTTAAATTTGCGTCTGCTTTAATATTTACAGGAATTTCTAAGGTAATTGTCTTTCCTGAAATGTTTGTAAAGTCAAATCCTCCAGACTTACTCAGTTCCAGTTTCACGGTCTGTCCTACTACACTTATATAGCTTACAAAGTCTGTTGTCTTGTTTTCGGTACCGACCAATACTTTTATTTCCCCTACTGCCGGTGCCTTTAGCACATCTTCCAGTGTATCTTCGATGGTGATGTTTTGATATCCGGATACATTTGCAGGTATTTCACTGCTTATCTGGTATCTGTAGCTTTCTGATTTTGTTCCAAGAGCTAGTAGATTTTTATCCGGATTGTCTCCTGCTGCATTTAATACTTCTTTCTTAACTGAAGGTCCTTCTCCCGGCGGGATTACTTTAACTTCGTTTGAATCCACTTCCGGTTTATCGTTAAAGGTCAGTTTTGCAGTATTTGGAATACCTCCGCTGTTTAGGAAGCTGCTGATATCGGCTCCTTCTTTTATCTTAGCTGTGATTACCAGGTTTACCAGTTTTCCTGCTAATTGACTGTAGTCGTAGTTTTCATCCAGTGCCAGTTTTACTTCTTGTTCTGTTACAACTACTTTATCTGTAAGTGCCTGATTCTTAACTCCTGCTACTTGGACTTCTGTTGCCACCGCTTCTAATACATTTTCTAAGGTGTCTGTAATTTCCAATTTAGTATATCCTTGAATATTTGTCGGTACTTGTACTTTGACATTGAATTTGAATTCTTGTTCTAAACTACCTAGGTTTAGACTCTCTTTTCCTTCCACGTCTTTCACGATTGGTGGCTGCTCTCCAGGAGGAGTTACAGTTACTTCGTTAGAAGTGGAGCTTAAGTTTCCGACATTTAATGTCGCTGTATTACCTACTATAGCATTAGGATGTGCAGCTAGGAATTCTGACGGAGTAACGTTAATTTTTGCATCAAATGTTAGGATTACGGTCTTACCTACTAGTGCTTGTACCTTATCCATTTGCGTGAATCTAAAGCTGATTAGGTTATTGGCTACATCGTGAGTGAATACTCCACCCTCTACGCTGTCTCCAAGATTGTAAACCGTCGGATCTCCTGTTCCATCGGTGTTCTGTATGGTCCCCTTAATATTGGAAGGTAATAAACTTCCATCAACTTGGTCTGTAAACGAAAATTCACTCCATCCATCTACCTTTGCAACAGGTACGCTTACTTTATACTCAAAGGTATCGGAAAACTCTGTAAGGTCAAGATGGTCTAGTTCATTTACTTTTTTATTAGGAGTAGGAATCTCGGATTGCGTATTGTCAACTGTTAATCCGGCGAAATTATCTCCCGCAGTGGTCTCTGCCACTCCATTAGCATCTACCGCTATTGTGAATACTCTAGGCGTTGTATTAAGCACATAGCCTTGTGGTGCAACTATTTCTACAAAGTAGTAGCTGCCCGGCTCCAGATTGTTTACATTGATAATGTCTTTACCTTCGCCGTTTTTAACCGTTGTATAAACTCCTAAACTCGCTCCACTAGGAGCTGTTCCTCTATACAGTTCAAAGCTTGCTGATGTTCCTGCCGGTAGGGCCTGTCCATCGGCTGTCTTTGTAAGTGTTGCTGCTCCTACCGGAACCTTAACTCTTACTTCTTCTATACTAACTTTCGGCTTATTGTTAATGGTTAAGTCTGCCTTATTAGGAATTCCGCTTGTCTTATATTCGGCCGGCAGATCTTCATACTTAAAGCCATCTTTCAGTTTAACGCTATACTTTATCACTATTTCTTTTTCAGAAAGTTTCAATAAATTTTCTGTCGTATCTACAGTTAAAGTGATTTTATTTCCGGTGGCAGTTGCTGCAATTCCAGGTTCTTCTATTCCATCTACAGTTGTCTTAATTACTCCGTCCAGTTTAAAGAAGCTGTCAATTTCATCTTCCACAACTAGATTTGTAAGGTTTACTGTCCAGAATGCAGGCACTGTTATGGTGAACTCTCGTGTATCTGAGAAGTTATCCATATGCCCTTTATCCACAACTTTCGTAATAGAAGGCATTTTCGGATTGGTTACTTCAAGTTTTATAACGTCTTCTGTTCTTGCTACAAACTCCATTGGTTGAATTTCAGAATATCCATTTGGAGCTTTTATCTCCACAAGTCTATACTGCCCTTCACCAAAACTGCCCAAAGCCACTTCTGTGTTAAAGTTATCAGAATTAATAACAATATTATCTTTGACAACTACCCAATTTAGACCGACTTGTTTCTCTAATCTAAATTCTGCTGTTTCTCCTGCCGGCCACTGATTTGTACCTTCCAACATTTTCTTTAAGCTAATAGGATATTGTTTTGGAAGTACTCTTGCCGTGGATTCTGATTTCTTTACATCATTTAGATATAGTTCTACGGTATTTGGTAGTTTTCCTTCTACTAAATAATCATCTAGGTTGGCATTGGCTTTTACTTTAGCTTGAATTCTAAGTTCTATTGTCTTTCCTGCATAGTTTGATAGATTTGTGCTATCCAGTGTTAATGTCACTAAATTATCTATAACTACTACGCTTATATTGGTATCTGCAAAACCATCCACTATTATAGCCGGATTTCCAACTATATCTAAAACTTCAGGTAATTGGTCTTTTAATTCAATTTTTCTTATACTTGCTACATTTAGTGGGACTTTTTCCGTCACTTGATATGTGAAGGTTTCTGTTATATTAGTCAGACTATATTCTTCTACCCCATTTACCTTCTTATCTACTGTCGGCTCAGTCGGTGGAGTTATAGTTACTTTGGCTTCTGTTCCAGGTTCTCCGTTGAACTCGATAACTACACTGTTTGGAACTTTTATAGCCTTAAACAAGCTTCCTTCTTGATATACATCAAGATCTGCCGAGCTTAATCCTTCTTTTATCTTTGCTGCAAATTCCATTACTACCTTTTTATCTGCCAGGCTTGTGTAGTCAAAATCGTCTACAAATCTTGCTGTTATTACAGCGTTTCCATTGGAATCTGTTGTATTTGTCAAATTATAGTCCGTGCCTTCTACCAATGGTTTTATGCTACCATCTGAGCTTACGACAGTAAGTTTCACTCCCCCACTAAGTTCCAGTACTTTTGCCATGGTGTCTTTAATGACTAGGGAATTATATCCCAGTACATTTGCAGGTACTGTTGCAGTCACTTTATAGTTAAATACTTCATCTGTTTCTTTTAAATCATAGTGTGCAGCATCATTTACTTTTTTATCTATTGCTGGTGGCGTTCCCGGTTCTCCCGGTACTAGATATGCCTTATTAGAAGTTGCCGGTTTATCGTTAATCTTTAATGTCGCTTCATTTGGAATACCTGCATTGTTTTCAGGCTCTGCTACAAAATCTCTTAGCTGTTTCAGTGTAACTCCATCTGCCACTTTTGCTTTGAAGCTAAGTTTAACAGTACGATTTGCAATTGCCTCAAAATCGCTGCTCATGGTAAAGGTAATTTTCTTCCCTTCTATAACCAGGTTAGTATCATTGCTTACTGTTCTACCATCTGCCGTTACACTGGCTGTTCCAGCAACTATTGCCAGCAAATCATGAACCGTATCTTCTATCACAAAGCTGGTCATACCTTCCACGCTTCCTACCGGTACTTCTACCGTGTACTCGAATTCCGTTGATAGACTTGGCAAGTTAAAGCTGTCCTCTCCGTTAATCTTCTTAACAGGTTTAGGAATCACAAGTTTTTTATCCGTTATTGTCAGTGTATATTTTACAAGCTCTGTTTCTGTTGCAGGTATCACTGTAAACTGCGGCGCTCCCACAACTACATTGTCAGTGTGTCCCTCCGATACATAGTTACTATATACCGTAGGCACGCCTTCCGAACTGACTATAATCGTATATTCCGTCTTATTCACTTGATATCCATCCGACGCTTTAATCTCTTTTAATTTATAGACTGTATCGGATATCATATTGTTCAGGTCAATTAAACCATTATCATCCGAAGTTTTAGTTATTACTATTGATTGACCGTTTTTGTCTACATAGCTTAGGTTAAACTGCGCACCTTTTAATGGAGCTGCAGGGTTAGAATCATCAACTTTTATTAAACTAAAGTTTTTGGAACTGTTTAATGTATTGGTGATTCGTACTGTTTCTCTTGTAGCCAGTTCTCCAAAGCTTGGATCTGATGCCACTGTATCATAGCTGGCAGTATACCCTTCAGGCGCTGTCTCTATGACATAGTAGTTATAGAGTTTGCCGTCATCGGTATAGCGATGTAGATTGATGTTCTCAAAGTGAATTGGAAGTAAACCAGTCCTTACAGTAGCATGTAGTCCACTATCTGTTAGTGCATTTTGGTTAAATTCTGCGTCAAGCGTATTAGCCACATCACCTTCATCCGGCTTTAACATACCTGTCTTAGGATCCAATTTATCAGGCCGACCGTTTACAATGGCCCTTTGTACTGTAAAGGTTAATTCTTCCGGTCGAAGATTATTCTTATTATTTTCATCGTCCCAAACTTTTGTTATGGGAACATATACCAGCTGCTTATTTACAATTCTTGCCGGGTTATCAACTGTCGGTGCCGCCCCGGAGTATACCACTTCTAAATCATCGGTAGCTTTGTTCACGCCGGAAATAATAACTCCGACTTTATTATTGCCAATATCTGCCCCAATATCCAGAATGTATAAATCATATTTGGACACAAAGTTCATTTTATGAAGATTTCCGTCACTATCCACATAGCCATTTGGATAGTATTTTTCATGGAATATATATTTCCCTTTCTCCAAACGCTGATCTATAGTGATCAAGCCATCAGCAGCTGTGGTATAATCCAATTTTATTCCCGCAGGAAGTTCAGGGCCGGATTCTATTAAATTACCTTCGCCGTCATACCGTTGGTATTGTCCCAATATAAATGTGGCATCTATTAATGGCACTTCTGCATTATCAATTTTGAAGTCTGCTATTTTTTTCAGCACTAAGCCATATTGTTCCACAGGTTTTACAGTGGCAGTGCTTTCTATGGTGATTTCTCCATTGACTTTTAAAATTCCTGTATTAACAAAGTTTCCTTCTGTTAATGTCAACTGGCTTATGGAGTTAAATTTACTATTAATCGCTGCAGGGAAGGTAAATCTTATGGTTTTACCCGCCAAGCTGTTAATAAGAGGTTCATTGTCTGTTTTCATCTCGACTACATATTGCTGAGTTGAGGTTGATTGGCTTACAGATGTACTGTCTCGAAGCAAGCCATAAGGACTTTGATCTGCTTCAGCTTCAAATCCACTTCCCTTACCTATTCCCACTTTAACATCTGCCGTATATGGTGGGGCTACATCTAAGCCTACAGGCAATGTATCGGCAAATGAGATGAGATGATATCCATTGACATTTGCAGGTATTTCAATATCCACTACAAAGTCAAAGGTTTCATTCCAGGTGGTCATATTGTAATGCTTATAGTCTCCACCTTCTGTTGTCATGGCTACATCTTTTTCTTTTGCCATCTTGTTAATACTAGGCAGCTCAGGTAATGGGTCGATGATATCACCCAAATCATTATTAGTTACGAGCTCCGTAAAGTCACCTTGCTCATCTCGAATATATACCTTCATGCCATCTGATTCATTCCGCACTTCGAAAAGAATAGGTTCTACGGGAACGTATCCCTCCGGAGCTTTTATCTCATTAAGCACATAGCGTCCCGTGTCTAAGTTTTTCATTTCAATTACACCATCCGAATTGGTAGTGTAGGTTCTATCCGGAAAGTCTCCATCCGAAACCTTAGACAGGATGAATGTAGCGCTTTGTCCCAAAGGCATATTCTCCGGGGCTCCGCTTTGAGTTGCCACTTTCTTCGTCAGTTTAAGATTTGTAAACTGAGTTTTAATATTCACCGTATTGGTTTCTATTCTATTTTCAGGTCTATCGTTTATGTTAATTATCGCTTTATTAGGCACAGTTAAATTCGAATGCACCTTTATAAAGGTTTCCGGAGTTAAGATAATTTTTGCTTGGAACTCAAAGATTAGATCTTTGTTCTCAATCTGTGCCATATTTCCGGATACTCTCTCTATGCGATAGTTTATCTTTCTGGAGCTATCAGTTGTGACAATGTTGAAAATTTCACTTTTATCCTCAGTTCCAACTAAAACCTTTGCAGTTCCCGGAATTATTTGCATAGCTGGATCAATAGTATCTGTAACTTCTAATACATTGATGTCTCCAACTCCTTTTACCGGCACTTTTATTTGGTATGTCACCGGCTCAAAGTGAGTAGGCAGCGTGTGCTCATCTAGCAGCTGATCTCCTGATTTTATTTTCTTTTCAGGTTCAGGTTTTAAATAGTTTAGGAATAGATAACCTGAGTTGTCCGTTCCTGTTTCATTATCAGGATCTATTAAAGGAAACTTATTCGGCACAAATCTAGGAGTTCCTGATGAGTCGATATTAACTAGTACCACTCCCGAATTGTAAATATAGTCTTTTGAAAAATCATTCTGTTTTTCATAAAGTCTATAGGTCAGCCCTTTCTTCACTCCCGTAAATTCTATTATGCCCAAGTCCATAGATGTAACTTCTTGTTTTTCTCCCTTGGGGTCTTCCAGGATAAAGGTCGTCCCTATAATTTCAGGATTTGAATCTCCTGAAGCTACCTTATTCCCATCACGTTTTATGATTCGGAAGCTTATTTCATCTAGAGTATTGGTGATATTAAATCCATTAATCACGGTACTGTAATTAGGAATTGTATCCTCTTCAATATAGTAGATATAAGGCAGCTTGCTAATAGGATCATATTTCAAAAGTTGAGGTTTCCCGTCCTCACTCTTGAACTCATATGTCCAAGGGGATAGCACTTCTTTTGTTTCAATAAGCTCCGGTTGACCATTGTCCCCAAGTTTTCTATATAGCTTAACTATAATGCTTTCCGGTCTTGTTCCATGGCTATTTTCATTGTCCACCCAAGTTTTTACTCCATTAAAAGTCAACAGCTCATTGTTATAGACTTTTTCATTATCTATATCAAAGCCATTTTCATTTCTAAATACAATAAACTTAGGTGCTCCTACACCATATACTATAACTTTAATTTTGCTATATATGGGCACCGTATTTGCCGGTGGCGTTTCTACCATCCAATATTCCCCAACGGGAATATTTTTAAAGACTACTTTACCTTCAAAATCAGATGTGGAAGCATATGGCCTTCCAGTAAACGGGTCAAGGACAGCATCTCCTACGGAACCGCTTTCATTAACTTTGAAAAGCTTAAAAGTCGCTCCACTCATTTTTTCAGTTCCTAAAAACTTTGTAAACTCAACATCCCTTAATATAGTGGGCTTAATACTTACAGTGGAGTATATTTTTGTTGTTACATATTCTAATGATACTGTATTTGGAATTGTTCCATCTTGTAGGACTACACCGGCCTCCAATAGATTGGTTCCCGGCTTGACTCTTACCGACACCTCTAGTCGTATGTCTTTGCCTTGGTAGTCCACAACATTTGCAGCCGGAAGTATAAATTGTACTCTATTGGGGTTATTCCAACCTCCTCCTGACAAAAAGTTCTTAGCCGTATCATATTCACTAGCAGGCCAATCTGGATCATTAGAATCTTTGGAAAATACCTTGACTTCCTGTATTTCAAAGTGAGTTGGAATATCGTCAATGACAGTATAATCCGTTTCCGTTGCAGAAACTGGAATTTTTGTATCAATGGCATATTTCCAAACTTCTCCTATGCCAATTTGGTAAGTTTCTGATGAATATTCAGGGCGATTATCGCCTTTTACTTTCTTTTCTATTGTCGGGTTTTCTGCCAATCTATTGTCTGTCACATATGGTTGTAATGGGTTTCCGGTAATCCCGGCATCTCCTCCCGTGGCTTCTATTCTAAATCCACCGGCGGGAATCATACCGTCTTGTTTTAAATAGCCGTTGGGAGCTGAAGTCTCCAGAAAATAATAATCTCCCGGCTGTAAATTTCCAACTTCCACAGCATTGGCTCCACTAATTGTAATAGCTTTAATAGGTATGTCGTCTGTTTCAGCAGGACTTGATATGGGATCTGCCGTTCCCTCAACTTTATATAGTGTAAACCCTGCAGTTAATCCGGCTGTTAAATCCACCGGGTTATCTCCATTTGTGTCTGATATTGTCTTTTTCAGGCTGACTTTCCCTCTAGTGAGCTGCACCACAACGGTATTGCTGTCCACCTTAGGTCCGTCATTCAGCTTTATGCTTGCCGTATTGGGTACCTTGCCATCTAGCTTGCTTTCAAAAACCTTGCTAATATCCGGGTTAACATATGATTGTATTTCAATGACAATGGTTTTTCCTGCAACTTGGTCGAACTCTCCGGTTTTAGTTACGGTCATGGTTCTTCCAACCATCTCGTACTGATAGCTAATTGGTGCTGTAGGCTCATTTTCTATAAATACTTTAAGGGTATTCGGCACCGGGAATAAAAGCTCATCCACGATATCTGAAATTTCCAGTTTAGAATATCCGGCTACGCTTCCAATGGGAACTTTAACCTGATAAGTTATTATCTCATCATTTTGCGGAAGTATATAAGGGGCATCATTTGTCGGTTGACTAAAATCACTTTGACTGGCTCCCTTTAGCCACTTTTCAATTGTAGGCGTGCTTGGCTTAATATTTTTTGCTGTTATTGCTCCATTAACTACACTTCCTATAGGACCTTCTACTGTTACAGCTCCGGTTGTACCAACTGTCAAAGTCCATGAATTTAAGGGATCTAAAATGTATCCCGAGGGAGCTTTTGACTCTGTTAAGGAATACTTATGTCCCGGTATTAACTGATCTGCCTTTATTTTTCCCGTTTCATCGGTTATTAAAGTACGCACGGGACTTGAAGTATTGGTATTGTCCTTAAGAGTAAACTCAGCCCCGGATAGTACAGTACCTGTATCAACACCATCTACCTTGGTAAGATCTACCGAAGAAAGGGGCACATATGCTTTCACCTCATTGGTAGTCAATTTAGGACGTCTATTTAATTGAACAGTTGATATATTCGGTATCTGTATTCGGTTAAAACCAGCATCATATTTACCTGCAAGATTTGCATCCTCTCTTATTTTTACAGAAAACTCTACATAGAGACTTTTACTCGCCATGGGTTCAAACAGCTGATCTGACCTTGAAGGTTCGGAAATGGTCACTGTTAAATCATTTGTTAATGAATCGTATGCTTTAGTAAAATTATCACCATTGACAACAACCTTTTCATCTGCATCGTTAATATAATAAACTGATAGATTGTCCAGATCAGATATTTCTATAGTTCCGTCCAATTTGTCACTTACTACTATAGTTTCGTATCCCGTAGTATCATTGGGCATTGCCATTTTGATTCTATAGCGATACACTTCGTCTCGTGCCGCTAATTGAAGCTCCTCTGAATACCATATATCCGTTTGCCCTGAAACTGCCGATTTAGCAATTTGCAGACTGAAGACAAACCCTGATTAAAAATCAGGGTTTGCTCTATTTTGACAAATCTATTAGCAAAGTTCAATATTTTTCTTAAAACACCATTATTTTTGGGTGGCTTTTTATCTCTTTTACTTAAGATTATTGCTAACTTTTTCATATTTAGGGTCGCAAAAGTAAGTGCTGCTTTCATATCCATTTTCTTTATACCTACCATATTGGTATATCTAAATCCATGATATTCCTTTGCACTCCCAAATTGCCTTTCTATTGTTTCTTTTCTCTTTTTATACTCTGCTTTCCCTTTATATGTATACCGGTATTCTTCTGAGATATCAAGATAATCTTGCCAGATATGTCTAGTTATTATCTTTTGGTGTTTTTTACTACTTGTACACCTTCCTAGGTACCCACAGTTTACACAGATCTTTGGGTTGCTCTTGTACTGCCTATATCCTTCTCTATTTGTGGTTGAGTATTCTAATACTTCATTTGCTGGACAAAGGTAACAGTTGTAGTATTCGTCATACACAAAATCTCTTTTGTAGAATGGGTTTTCTAGTTTTGGTTTTGTTTTTTGCCTGGTGTATGGAAATACTGGAAATACTCCATCATCAAACAGTTCTTTCGCTATTGCCGGGAATTTGTAGCCTGCATCCATAACTAGTTTTTTAGGGTTCAATCGTTTTAACTTTTCATCAAAGAAATCTTTAAATGTTGTTCCATCGTGTAAGTTTCCAGGATATGATTTAAAACCTAATATCCATCCATTTTTATCACATGATGTCTGTACGCTGTATGCAAATACTTCTTTATGTTCACCTTTATGGAATAGTCCTGCTTCAGGATCTGTTGTGCTTTTTGTTACTTCTTTTAGTTCTTCATCTTTATCTTTAGGATCAAATGGCTTTTTATCATGTTTTTTTCTATCTTCGTTTATTTCTTTTTCTAACTTTTTTTGATAGTATTTTACCTCTTTTTTCACTTTTACTTTAACAACCTTATACCTATTGGCATGTGCTTTAACATGTGTTGAGTCAACAAATTGGATATTTATATCAACTAAGCCTTCTTCAATGGCTTGTAGTAGTATGTTTTGAAAAATATCTTCAAATATGTTTGTCTCTTTAAATCTTCTTCTGTAGTTTTGACTAAAAGTTGTGAAATGAGGTATTTTATCGTAAAAATCAAAACCTAAAAACCATCTGTAAGCAAGATTTACTTCAATATCTTTAATTGTTTGTCTCATGCTTTTTATGTTGAAAAGGTATTGGATTAAGGTAATCTTAAGCAAAACAACGGGATCTATACTAGGTCGTCCGTTATCAAGACAGTACAAATCTTCAACTAATTCATATATGAAATCAAATTTAATGTATTTATCTATTTTTCTAAGTATATGATCTTCGGGAACCATTTGATCTATTGAAATCATTTGAACTTGATCAACTTTGTTTTTAGAATTTTTAAATAGCATATTAACACTTCTCTCTTAGTGTTATATATACCCAAAACGGCTTAAATTACACATAATATGGCATTTTTAGAACAAAAAAAGCACAGCTAGAAATTTTTTTTAGCTATGCTTTGTCAACAGTCTGAGACTGTTTTTCAACAGTCTTTGATTTATTACTTATAAAGATTCAATTTGCAAACGAATTCATGTATTAATAGATGCCTAAGATTTGTTTGTAATTATTAATTTTCCTTAATATTATTCTGACTCTTCCGACCAATCATAGTTATACTCACCGGAAATAATCTCCTCTATTTTACCTTTTTTCATTCCATTGATAGCTGACGGATCCAGATATACCATATTGTTTATATTTCCATTTTCATCATATGAGCATATGGCTTCGCCATCCTCGGAATTTCTAAAGCATCTTTCAGTCTTCATACCTTTTTCAGAGAATTTACTTATCAGTTGTCTAGCCAATTCTTCTCTATCTTCAATATAAGTCTTTGCCTCATCATTGGGAACTATATAGGCATCCACTCTGGTGCTGCCTTCTGAATAAACAGGTTCTTGACTATCAGATTTTACAGAAAAATTTTGTAGTCTAACCCAGTCAACATCTATCCTGTCGTCCTCGTTAAACATAAATTTAGTAAGTATAAATCTGTAGTTATTATAAACTATCTCGTCGTATTCCGGTATTTCTTCCAGTTTTAGTGAGTGACTATCGTATTGTTCCTCATCGATAATATCAACTGTTTTTGAGTAATATGGTATTTTTCCTAAAAACTCAAAAATTTCTTCTTCAGCTTCAAATAAGCCAACTTCAATCTCTCTGTCATATTGTACAAATTTTAGTAAATACATATTTCACCTCTTTTTATTTAGTATTCTTGTCTATTTTATCATTAACTGAAAATAAAAACATTCCAATTACTCTGTCAGTATACATGGTGTAATTACTTTCACTCCCAATTTTATCAACCAAACCTCTAAGTTCTTCAGTTTTTTCTCCCGTAGGATCAGAGTTTATAAATCTGTGTTTGTACCGGTTAATTAAGTCCTCAACCTCAAACTCCATGGAACCTACTTTTCTAGTAAATTTAACATCCGGTAGAAATCCATTAAGAAGCAGAAGATTGATCATCGCTCTAAATCTCTCGCCCCAGTCATTTTCACGATAACTTTCCAAGTGGTTTTGTAATTCTAAAAGTACGCTCTCATGCCTATAGGCAAAAGATGAGATAAAAACATGTCCCTTAGACGCTACTACCAACTTTTCTATTGACTCCCAATCACTTACTCCAGGACTCATAGACGCAAAAACTAAGTCGAACTTAGAATTCCATCGTCTGGCATCCAAATCTATATCTTTCCAGTCAGCTTTTAATAGTTCGTAACTGTCTTTAGGTATATTCGATTCAAGCAATATTTTTTCGGTGTAATAAATCATATCCTGAGCAATGTCAATACCGGTAACATGAGCTCCCGCTTTTACAAAGGGCAACAAAAACCTACCTGCTCCGCATCCTATGTCGAGAATCTTTTTTCCTGTAAATTCCATTTTTGAATTTAGAAAATCCAAAACCTCATTGCTTTTTGCTTCTTTGGTATAACGGTAGAATTCTTTAGCCCTATTATTCCAATTCTTGGCGGGATTGGAAGACTTTTTTTCTTTACTTAAAATGTCTATATACTCTTCTTTCATTATCTCACACCTTTTAATCATTTTTATCAAGACTTTGCATTATCGTATTAGTTTCATTAAATCTTTCACTTGACGATGCTGCGCCGAGTACAAAGATTAAATAATCACCCTTATCTTTTTTATACCTTGTAATAAGATTGTAGACTGTATCAAGTGAACCCGTTTTTATCCCTTTCACATTTTCATTATAATAATCGGAATAAGGTAGTAAAAACTCATTTGTATTTATCCAGTGCAGTTCATTGCCTGATTCTGTAGTATGGTAGTGTTCAGATTGGGATACAATCTCAGATATAAGACCATTTCTCAAAATCTTTTTGCTGACTTTTAATAAGTCGGCAAAAGTAGTGAAGCTGTTATCGCTATATCCACTAGGTATGTCTATTATGGTGTCTTTATAACCTTCAGACTTTAGATAATCATTAAGTCCTTTCATAAATACTGATACAGCTTCTTCACCTGAAATCTCTATATCATTATTTAAAACCCTACCACCGGCAGCTGCCAATGCATATGCTGCGTCATTACCCGAAGGTATTAATACTCCTCGTACCAATTCTGAAACCTGCATACTTCCTTGCTCTATATGAGCCATTGACGAATCAGGTTTTACCAGATTAATCTCATCTGTAATATTGACAGTATCATTTGGATTTAATAATGTTAAAGCATAATCTACAACGAAAAGTTTCGATAAACTTGCAGGCAAAACCTGTTTTTCCAAGTTGTTTTCGTATAAGAGAACATCCTTGTTTAAATCATAGACGGCAACAGTATTATCTGTAATTAAGTCCGATTCAATACCTTTGGTTTCTACTTTTTTCACTTCTTTTTTTCTAAATTATTCTCAATTATATTTTGATTTTTATCTGTTTTCGGTATTTTATCTTTAGGTGAACTAAGTGCTTTATAGATTCCAATAAACAAAAACAATGTGATTAAAATCGAAAGAACGAAAAGATTTTTTCGTCTTCTCTTTCTTTGTAATTGTATTCTCCTTAATCTCCTTCTTTTATCCATATCTTCCTCCGAGATTATTATAACATAATATTATACATCTATGTTTAAGAGAATCTTTAACTGATATGTAAAATAATGCATCGTTTTAAAACGACGCATTATTAAAAACTATATTAAATTCCAAAAATGAGCGATCCGTATTCTTCCGGTTTACTGCATCCTACTTTTTACTTCATTGCTCTTCCAAGTATATCCTTTTTGTAGGAGCTTTATTTATTTTTCCATAGACCATCATAATAAGCATACCTACTACGGCATTTATTACTATTGCTCCACCGGGTCTAATGTCAAAATTATAAGACATTATAATGCCTACTACGGTATAAATTACTCCTAGGACAATCGATATGATATAAGTAGTCTTGTAACTCCTACTTATTATTAAAGCAGTTGCAACGGGTAGAACTATGAGAGAGGCTACGAGAAGTGCTCCCACTATTTTAGCAGCCAGTGCTACTGTAACTGCCGTTAACAATGTGAATACTGCATTTATAGTCTTAACTTTAACTCCTGCCAGTCTGGCCAGGTTAGTATCGATTGAAATATCAAGTAATGCACCATAATATACTATAGAGGCAATTATAAACGGGATAAATACTATGATTACATTTCTCAAATCTGACGAAGTTACCGATGATATACTTCCGAAAAGATAAGATTCAAAAGTATTCCCTCCGGGAGCAAAGTCAGACAAAATCGCAGCAATACCAAGACCCGTACTCATGATTATAGCTGTGGCCAAGTCTCCGTATTGTGGCAATCTCTGACGGATTCCCTCTATCGAAAATGCCGATAAAATACAAACGAAGATCGCACCGATGATAGGATCAAACCCAAATATCAATCCCAAGCCGACACCTGCAAGTGAAGTATGGGATAAGGCATCACCTATCATTGAGGTTCTTCTATTGACCATGACTACTCCTATTGAAGGAATCATTATCGATAGTAGAAATCCGGCTAACAGGGCTCTTCTCATAAAATCAAATTGTAACATCTAAGATTCCTCCATTGTCCATTTTGTATATTTTATCTATCTTAAGCATTTCTTCAATAAGATCTATCTCATGCGTTACTATGACAGTCGTCAGTAAATGTTTTTTATTCATCTCTGAAACTAATTCCAAGAATTGTTTCTTACTGTCTTTATCCACCCCGGATGTTGGCTCATCAAGCACCAATATCTTAGGATTGTTTATCATAGCTCTTGCTATCATGGCTCTTTGTCGTAAACCTCCGGAAAGCTCATTTAAAGGTGTATTTATATATTGACCTAAACTCAAACTTTTAAGAAGTTTTATAGCCTTATCTTTATGTTTCTTTTTAGGGATTTTAAAGAACCCAAAATCTTCATATAGGTTTAGAACTACAAGTTCTAATACTGTAATTGGAAAGGCCATTTGATTTGTAATTTGAATTTGAGGTACATATCCTATTTCTCTAAAACTATTTATTTTTGAAATCTCTTTTCCCAATATCGCTACTCTGCCGGAATCAGGTTTTAATTGCCCCAGCATTAGCTTAAGTAGCGTAGTTTTACCTGATCCATTTTCACCGGAAATAGAGACAATTTGTCCTTCTTCTATACTCATACTTAAGTTTTCAATGACTTTTTCTGAAGTATATTTAAAATTTAGGTTTTCAATTAATACATGATTCAAAACTCCACCTACTTTCTGAAAGAGTCATATAATTTCTCTAGGTTAGATTTCAACACACTTGTATAATCTATTATATTATCTTGAACATCAGGCTTCATATACTCCATAGAATTTAAAGCTTCAGCTTTTCCACCAATTTCTTCCGCAAGTGCTTTTGCTTCTTTACTGTCCATTCCTTCTTCATAAAATATAGTATTGATTCCCCAGTATTGGCAATAATCTATGGCTTTTCTAATCGTCTTTAAACTGGGCGACTCAGTGGATACCAATCCCTGTAATGGGAATTGAACGAGATCGAAGTCTCTGGAAAGATATGCATATGCATAATGTGTGACTACAAACTCTCTATTTTTTATATCTTTAAATTTTTCTTTGTATTCAAACTCTAAGTCTGTTAGAGCATCTACTGCTTTTAATTTGTTTTTTCTATAGAGTTTAGAATTCTTGCTATACCTCTTCAAAAATTCATCATGTATGGTATTCAAGTATTTTTTTGCATTAACTATGGACATCCATGAATGTGGGTCATAAGTTATCTTATCCATACCCGATGTAGATCCGCTTAATAGAACTTTTACATCCAGTTTCTCTTTGTTTTCATCCGTCAAATCATAGGGGAGCAAGCTTTCAGAAACGCGGTCAGCTACAAAGACCCAGTTTCCATCTTCAGGCACATTGAATGTAACTTCTCCACTTTCATGCCCCATCTCTATTGCGTATACTTCACCTTCTACAATCTCGATATTAGACTTTTGTGCAACTACATTTCCTTTTTGTTCCATTGTTTTCTTGCCTTTTTCAATAAGTTCCTTTTGACTCAAGTCCTCGGAATTATTTATAAAAGTAACTCTCATTATATCTTCATGAGTGTGTCCAAAATCTATCCTGTATTTTTTATCAGTTTTAAAATTATACTCACACATATATTGAAAGTCACCTATTGCAGCTGCACCTTTGTAGGTAATTAAATCTACAGAATCAGATAGTACTATAATCTCTAGATTTGGTAAATTTTCTCTAACCTGGTCTAGCCATTTCTCTAAATTTGCTCCGTTTACAATCAACAAATCTGCTTTAGCTAATCCTCTCATATCTTTTGGAGTCGGTTCCCATAGATGAGGATCCTTGTCCAAATGCATAAATGTCTTAAGCTCGACAGTATCCCCTGCTATCTGTTTTACCAAGTCGTATACAGGATAAAAAGAGGTGTAAACGATGGGTTTACCATCGTTTTTTACCTCTTCTTTAGTACATCCGCATAAAATATTTGTAAGTAGAGAGCAAAGTAAGAAAATACTGATTAACTTTTTTCTCATAATACATAACCTATTCCGTAATTTCTTCTACCAGTTGTTCATTTGTGGTGTTTGGTTTTACAAATGTCGGATACCAACCATCTTTTTCCAATAATGTTTTAACGTCGTCACCATATCTCATATGGAAATGTGTTAAACTCTCTTCTCCATGTACAGGCATCATTAGCATAATAGGATACTTTGCATCTCCTTTAGCTTTAAATGCATGCCATTCTAAATCGTGATTTCCATGTTTAACTTTATGGGTTTCAAGGAATTCATACTCAACTGATTCTATTTCTTTTCCATTTTCATTTTCAAAACCATCCAACAATGTTACTTTGTCTCCCTTAACAACCATACCGTCAAAGTCACATTTTCTCTTTTCAATATATGCTGCTTTAGCTTCATCAGCAGATTTTCCATCTTTTTCTCCAAGCTTCTTAAAGGCATCTTGTAATTCTTCACGCTCTAAATAAGCTCCCATATTGTTCCAAGAACCTTCCCACTCACTCATACTAACATCGTGGTCGTGATCATGATCATGGTCGTGATCGTGGTCGTGGTCATGATCGTGATCGTGATCGTGATCAGCTGCGGCTTTTACAGAACTTACGATCTGGTCGACAGTGGTCGTTTCTTTTACAAGTGTTGGATACCATTTTTCTTGAGCAAGTATAGTCTTGACATCTTCACCATATCTCATATGAAAATGCGTTAAAGATTCTTCTCCATGAACATCCATAAGTAATAAGACTTTGTGCTTAGCGTCCCCTTTTGCTTCAAACTCATACCATGAAAACTCATGATTACCATGTTTTGCTTTATGTGTGTTTTTATAAGCATACTCAGCTTCTTCTATAACTTTTCCGCCTTTATCTTTAAAGTTATCATAGTACATGATTTTGCCATCTTTGAACTCAATAGCTTTGAAATCCGCCTTATATGATTCCTCTTGAGCTTTTTTTAAATCTTCTATAGATTTTCCTTGTTTTTCAGCAACCTCTTTCAAAGTAGCTTCCATAGCAGGATCGTCAAAGTATGATAAGTAATTATTCCAAACACCCTCCCAATCATTCAGCGAGACTTCCTCACTACTTGTATCAGCCTTATCTTCTTTTTTCTCTTCAACTTTCTTGTCTTCTGCAGGTTTTTGCTCGGTCTTTGTTTTACAACCTGTAAGCAGAAGTGCAGCACTTAATATTAAAGTACCCAATATAATACATAGTCTTTTGAAATTCATATTTCCTCCTCATGTTGTTTTGACTGTATTGTTGAGTAAATCAGCTAGTTGTTGTTGGTTTGTAAGGGAGACAACCGGAGTAAACTCAACAATACAGTCTTTGGTTAGTATATTCTAACTATAGGTTAGTGTTAGCTAACTGATATGATTATACCATGTTCTTGTTTGGTGTCAAGTATAATATGAAACAAATCCATGAACAAAGTTCACTTAAATAAACTTTCAATAAATGTAATTTAAAATTAATAGCTAATTATCTAATTATATCTTTCTAAAATAGACAGTCCAGAGTAAAAAACAGTATAAGTATATATTTACTATTTATACCGACAAAGCTATAGATTATTTAGGCTCTATAATTTATAGTGTTGGTGAAGAAATATTAGTTTCTTTGCTGGCACTATTTTCTTTTAAAAAATATAAAGACATAGTGACCAATTTCCTTTATAATTTAATCACTACAACAAAAAAATAAGGAGGCCACTATGTCTATTAGTAATTATATCTTAAATTTATTAGATTTAAAAGATGAAAATATTGAGATTTTTGAAAATGTCGAGAAGATTAAAAAGAAGAATATCTCTTACAATTTGATTTTTGGCCGGCTTACCTATAATGCTTCTGTTTGTCCCGTTTGTGGTAACGTGCATAGCCCAAGCATTATTAAACACGGCACTAAGTCTTCTGATATTAAACTTCTTCCTTTTAATGGCGAACCTACTTTCTTGAGACTTAAAAAGCAGAGATTTTTATGTAAGGAATGTAATTCTACTTTTATAGCTGAAACTGATATTGTTAAAAAGAATTGTTTTATTTCTAATAGAGTAAAAGCTCATATTACAACTAATTTGACCATGAAAGTAAGTGAAAAAGATATTGCTAATTTACATTATGTTTCTCATTCTACGGTGTCTAAATGTGTAGATCAAGCTTTTGAACAGTTTAAGCCTAATTATCAGTTTTTACCAGAACATTTATGTTTTGATGAGTTTAAATCCACAAAAACTGCTAAAGGATCTATGAGCTTTATTTTCTGTGATGCTATTACTCATGATATTATCGATATTGTTGAAAACAGGCAATTACACTATCTTAAGCGCTATTTTTCTAGGTTTAGTGAATGTGCTAGAGAATCGGTTAAAAGTATATGTATAGATATGTATCAGCCATACATTAGTCTAATTTCTGATCTTTTCCCTAATGCTAAGATAGTATTTGATAAGTTCCATATAGTTAACCACTTATCTAGAGCATTGAACAAAACAAGAATAGAAGTTATGAATAGTTTTTCTAAGTATTCAATGGAATACAAAAGGTTAAAAAGGTATTGGAAGCTGATACAAAAGCCTTATTTAAAGCTCAATTCTACAGGTTTTAGAAAGTGGATACATTTTGAAAGATGGAAAAGTGCTAGAGATGTGGTTATGGATAGTATTAGTGTCAACAAAACACTTCTAAATACTTATGATTGTTATCAGATTCTTTTAAAGGATGTAGAAAACGGAGATATTGCCTCCTTAAAGGCACATTTAGAATATTATTCAGATGAGGTATCAGATGCTATGAAAACTAGTATTAACACGCTTTTAAAGGACTTTGAGTACGTAAAAAATTGCTTAGAAGTCAATGTTACAAATGGATGTTTAGAAGGTATTAATAATTTTATTAAGTGTTTAAAAAGAGTTGCTTTCGGATACAGGTCGTACTATCATTTTAGGAATCGAATATTAATTTGCAAGAAAATGATAGTACCAAAAGACACTGTAAGTGTAAAAAAACGTCAGGCAGCTAACGCTGCCTGACATTAATAGTTTGTGATTAATTTATATACCAACACTATTTGACAAAGAACCATTATTTATCTTGTTTCGTAGAAAGAGGTGCATTGATAACAATGCACCTCTTAGATTAAAATTATTAAATATTGTATTGAATTAAAGAGTCAACTTTATATTCTTTATTTTTTTCTTTTCCTTTTAAGTCGGTTAATTCAATTAAAAACTCCATCGCCATTACTTCTCCACCCATTTTTTCAACGAGTTTAGCGGTTGCATTGACTGTTCCACCGGTTGCCAAAAGATCATCCACTATCGCCACTTTGGCTCCTTCTTCAAAGGCTCCTTCTTGTATTTCCAGACTGTCCATCCCGTATTCTAGCTGATACTGAAACTCAACAGTGTTCCCGGGAAGCTTCCCTTTTTTCTTACCGGTATAAAACCGACATTTAATGCATAAGCCACTGCAGCTCCAAATAAAAACCCTCTGGCTTCAGGACCGATAATATAGTCTACTTCCAAATCTTTAATATTTTCTACCATCCTATTGACTGTTTCTTGAAATGCATCTTTGTCTCTAAGTAATGTGGTAATATTCTTAAAGCTTATACCTTTCTTTGGAAAATCTTCAATTACCTGTATATAGTCTTTTAAATTCATCTCTATATCCCACCTTGTTCTTTTATTGTCTCTATAGTAATCTTAAGTGCATTTACCATATGGTCGATTCCCATTGAAGGGATATCCTCCCCCTTATTAATCACTTGTTCGGGGATAAATGGTAAATGAATAAATCCTGCCAATCGGGATTTGTTATTCCCCTTAATATTATACATCAAAGTATAAAGTAATTCATTACATACATAAGTTCCTGCAGTATAAGATACATGGGCAGGTACTCCTGATTTCTTTATATTATCTACTATGTCAAAAACAGGTAGGTTTGAAATGTATCCGTCCTCACCATCAGATTTTATCTTTTCACCTTTAGGAATATTACCTGCATTATCCGGAATACCGGTTTTCTTCCAGTTAATGCCTATGAATTCTACAGTTACAGAAGCTCTCCCACCTGCTTGTCCTACAGCTACAATCGCATCTGCGTCAACCTTGTCTGCTTCTTCCATAACTACTTCAGCTGCTTCTCGAAAGACGGTAGGTATTTGTTTGATAAATATATTCTCATCATTAATTCCCGCTTTTAAAATCTTAACTGCTTCCCATGATGGATTGATGTTTTCATTTCCAAACGGAGTAAATCCGGTTATCAGTATTTTCATAAAATCTCCTTTAATACTACCTAAACTATAGTATGCAACAAAACTGTGAACTTGTCAAAGCGTTTGCAATACAATGAATGGATAGATGATTATTGCATTTAAACTGTTCAGAACTGGCAATCTATTTGTTTAATTTACATAATTTTCGGTTTTTTAGTTTTATTAAAACTCGTATCTCTCATTTTACAAATCCGTCGCAAGGAAGTAGTTTCTCTGTTTTTATTGTATCATTATCAAGTCTTAGCTAATAGTTATCTTCAGTTGTATAGTTGGAGAATAGACTATTTTCGAATATTCCCTAAATATCTACTAAAATCAAACGAATTATATAGCTTATTCAACATCATGGATAAAATCAGCAAATTTTATTTAAGTTGAGTTTTCGACTTAGGCTGCATCGATGCTCACTCTTTTATCAAACTTTTATAAAAGTAATAGGACTTTACAACGAGTTTCCGGAATTTTCTTAAGAATTATTCGTTATGAAGATATAAGGATAAATAGGACACTCGCAGTAAACATTAAGATAATTATAAAACTGAGTATGAAAAACTCAATGCTCTTCATTAAAAAGGAAAAACCCGATAAAATTTTCATGTTTTCTCGGGTTTTTTACTTTTAAACAAGAAAGCTAAAAAGTTATGGCTTTCTCATTACTTTTACAAGCGGTTTTATTTCGAGTTCAATGTGTTAATCGATTAAACTGTCTCCAATGGAACTTTTTTTGTCGGAGCCGGAAATTCTTGATTGAGTAGATAGTAGTCATCCTCATCTAACTTTATATCAAGAGCATCAACAATTTCATCCAGATGCTTTTTGGTTACAGATTTTGCTATTCCATGAACTCCGGGTGTACTTACAACAAAATTAAACATAATTTGATGTACGGTTTTTCCGTGTTTTTCTGCAATTTTTTTAAGTGCCATATTTTAATTTAAACCACTGTATAGAGTAAGCCCATGTGCTAAGGCACAATAAGCCATTACAGGGATATTTACGCTATTTAAATAAGGTAGCAAATCGAATTCGATACCTCTATATGCCAAATTAAATAGAACTTGATTGGTTTTACAATTTTCTCCACCAGGTATAGACAATAGTTTTTTCATATCATCAGTATCAAAGTTTGATACTCCCCAGTTTCTTATAAGTTTCTGTCGTTTTAAATCTTCCATTAAAAAAATAGTATCTTTAAAATCTATGTCTTCAATTATCCAATGTAGTAAATAGTAGTCTAAATAATCTATTTTTAATCTCTTTAAACTATCCTCTACAGATTTGTAGATATTTACCTTATTACAGTTTTGGGGATGAACTTTTGAAATTATGGTTAATTTTTCGCGTTCATAATCCTTGATAGCTTCACCAATCAAGCTTTCAGACTTTCCATCTCCATAAATCTCAGCAGTGTCTATATGAGTTATGCCACTATCAATGGCATATTGTATAGCATTAATTTCACTATTAAAGCTTACTTGATTTTCACCTATAAGCCATGTTCCTAATATTAATTTATCCATATCACACCTTCATTTTTATTTTTTGTTTCAATTAAATCATATGAGATTTAGTTTTTACTGTCAAGGATATAGTATTTGTTATACCTAAAACAGCTCCCAAAATGAGAGCTGAAATTTTTAATGCTGTTTATCTATGATTTTGAATCCTTTATCCAAACGTACAGCGCCCGATACCCCATTCATTCTTGGGATGGTCTGCACGAAAAATTCTCCATCTTTCTCATAAGTAATAATGATTTGAGGAATAGTTTCAGGTATATACATTTTAATTAATACAATATCATCCTGTTTCAACTCAACTTCCATAAGTTGTTCTCCAAGATTAAAACCATGTTTTTCAGGATCATAGTCTATATGGTGAATTCTAAATTTTCCGCCATATATCTTAGGGATAAATACCATAGACTGTCCATTCTCATCTATTACTGACCTATTTATATTATAGTTCCTAAGATTTTCTTCATTTATGTCATTATTGCCATAGTATTCAACATCCAAAATATCAGAATGTTCCGAATTGGAATTTTTTACATCGTATATTGGATCCTTGAAAAATTTTTGATTATGATCTGGTTTAGTATCTACATCAGTTATTTTTTCTTCTACGACAATCTCTTTGACTTCAGGTTCTTTAACTTCCTTTTTCTCCTCTACCGGTTTTTCATTTGGTTTCGGATTCTCGTTTGTGACTGTTTTTTGTTCTTGCTTTTCTTCTATCGGTTTTTCAACCGGCTTTTCTTCGGGTTTATTGCTTTCGTTTTTCTCTTTAAATTCAGATTCTTTTTTCTCTTTATTACCGGTACTAGGTTCGAATGTGTTTATATTGGAACCACAAGCAGTAATAAACAGAAATAATATCATTATAGTAAGTATTTTAAAAATTTTCATAATTATAATCCTATCTCTTCGTGAACTCTCTGCATTCCTTTTAGAGTATGTTCTATAGTATAATCCAAATCCCAGCCTAATACTTCCATTCCCTCATTGATTATTTCCCTGGAAACACCTTGCGCAAATCCTTTTGATTTGAATTTTTTCTTAACTGATTTGACATTCATATCCATTACAGATTTCGATGGTCTCATAAGAGCTGCAGCATGAATAAGTCCGCATAATTCATCTATAGTGAACAGTATCTTCTCCATTATATGCTCCGGCTTTTTAAATTTTTCGCTGACACCCCTGTAACAATGAGAAGTTATAGAAGATATGAAATCCTTGGGATATCCATTTTCCTTTAAAATATCTACAACTGCTATACAGTGATGGTCAGGATATCTGCCATAATCTAAATCATGTAAAAGACCTACAAGTGACCACTTATCAATATCTTCTCCATTTAACTCTGCAAAGTATGCCATCACAGACTCTACAGCAAGTGCATGTGATATATGATATGGGTCTTCATTATATTCTTTTAACAAATTGAAAGAGAACTCTCTACTAGGTAGCATAAATGCCTCCTTTATATTTACTAATGATAATTATATCTAAATATTTCAAACTTGTCTAATGATGAAGCTAACTTCGAGTTTTTGATTAACTTTTCATATTCCAAAGGTTTCTATATTTCTTAGTGCTGTAATAAAAGATACTTCCACACCTGTTTCTAAGACCGTTAAAAACATAGGCGTATTGATATATTTTGTACTTCTCACCCTAAAATTAAAATTGTAACCGATAGTTATAATTTCAATCTAATAATCTTCTACATCGTCTACCTTATATAAACATTCTGAATATATCGCTTTGAAACGGTATGCTGTCCTCCAAATTATAAATAGCATAATCTACATAGAATACATTATCCGTTACTATACCATCAGGTAGAAATTTTAATACCTGTTTTACCCCCTTTGCAGTATTGATAGTCCAGACATAGATTTCTTTTCCTTTTTCATGAGCATTATTAACTAATTCATGGTTTAATCCTGCAGCTTCAATACTGTATATATCTATATATTCCTGCTCAAAATCTGCACCTAGTAATATTGCCGAAATTAGTGCTGTTTTTACTTTAGGGTTCTTTGCTTTACTTATTTCCAACACCTTTCTGTTCATTGAAGATATGATGATTTTATCTTCAAGTTTTTTATCTTTCACAATCTCCATCGTCTTATCTAGCAGTTCTTCAACATATTCATTATCCGATTTTAATTCAATCATAATTTCGAGACTGCCTACTTTATCCAAAAACTCTCCAAGTGTCGGAATACTGTCTTCATAAAAGAAACCGCCTTCTCCTCTGGTTTTTAATTTCTTTATTTCTGAAAGATTTAAGTCTATCGCACGAGAGCCGTTCCCTGTAATTCTTTGCAGTGTACTGTCATGATTTAGTATCACTTCTCTGTCTTTTGTAAGTTGCACATCTATTTCTACTGCAGAGGCTACCTTGCTATTTCTAGTTATTTCAAGAGCCTTCAATGAGTTTTCAGGACCAAATGTAGCTCCGGCTCTATGGGCAATTATTTTAGGTCTTAGGTTTTGAAAGACCAGCAATTGATTTGTATTGTAGTTTAGATGAAACAGTTCGATTAATAGAACTGCTATAATCATCGAAAAAGCTACCGACCTTTTACGAACTTTACTTTCATGAAATCTTATTTGAGTCGTTTCAATTTCAAAAAACTTACAATAACCTACTACCAGTAATCCTATTTGTAGTACATCGGTTATTGATTGTATATATATTAGTGCTCTCCAATTCATAGAGTAGAGGCTTAAAACTAAATCAACATTAAAAACCTTACTAAAAATAAAAGCTGCTGATAGAAGAATATAGTAAATAAAAGTTTTTAAAAAGAAAATAATAGCCATTATAGATATTATAAATACCAAGTATTTCTTTTTGCGAATTGCAAATACTTCTCTAACAAATTGTACTGCTTCCTTAAATGTCCTGTTAAATAAAAGCATCCCGGTTATAACAAAAAGTACTCTAAACCATATATAGGTCATGTATATTCTAAAAGCTGTAAATGCATATTCGAAATACTTCTTTTCTGCAATCCAATCAGTAATAAATTCAGGTATTTTAAAATTTTCTATAGAACTCGTATAAAATGATATATAACTTAAAAGCATCGTAAAAATCAGTATCGGAATAATAGCAATACGATTTGGACTAAATAATTTAACATAAGTAAATATTACTTCTTTAATAAGTTTAGGAATACCAATTTTTTCACCTCTTAAGCTGGCTGCATATATACGATAATTACCGATTATTCCAAAAAACACAAAAAACAATTGAATTATAAAAAATAGGATCAAAACTAAGATTGCTAAGGGATGTTTAAGTATTTCTAAGAAATTATCCTGTACTAATAAATTTACGCCAATTTGATTTTTTAAGATATTCACCAAAAATCTTCTAAAAATATTGAATATTAAAAATGAATATATAATTAGGAGTTGACAGAATATAAAAGCACTTAGATTGGTCTTTATTAATACCAGTAAACTTTTAATATCGATTATGCTGTATTTTCTTTTTAAGAGAAATTGTACATTAGCTAAGTTAAACTTTCTAAACATGTCTCACCTCCAACTTTAGCTTTCATTAGTATAGATTATAGTATCTTAAACTAAATAACTCAAGCCTTAGAGTCCTCCATATAATGGTAGACTTCTAGCTGATTTGAACCATTACATATACTCATAATTCTACTTAAAATAAAAAAGAGAGAAATCATAGACTTCTCTCTTAATATATTATTCGTTTACATATCCTTCGTTTTTCAATATATCGTAGCACATGCCGAATTTTTCTTCGTTTACAAGCACTATCGGTCCTGTACATCCCATGCCGCTCTCAGCATAGTAACCTTTCTTCCAAAGTGCTCTTACTGCATCCTCAAGTTCCAGTATATCTATACCAGAAATTTGTGCAGTTACCAGCTCTTTAGGTGGTGCTGTAACTTCTTCATCCTCAGCAGAATCTTTCTTCTTAGATTCTGCAAGTCCTTGAAGTATCTCTTTTAGTCCTGCTTTGTTTGCTTTTGCAAATTCATCTTTAGCAACTTTGTTTACATTACCTTTAACAAGGTCTCCGGCATAGCTAAGTGCATTAGCTATAACAGGATATCCCGATGCCCTAGAGATTATTAGTACAGTTCTGTCATAGTCTTCACCTATTCCTGGACCATATCCATAACCATGAGCTTCAAATCCACCGCCTGTTGTGAATGATGAGAATACTTTCATAAGGATGTTTCCTGTTAGAGTATCATTTACCATAACATCTGGAACTCCTTGTAACAAGTCATTTCCTCTCATTAATACTCCGCCGTCAGATCTATTTGATGTTGCAAAGTTGATATCATAGCCATTTTCTTTAAGTTGTTTAAATGCTCTTTCAACTTGAACAGCACCGTCAACATTAAGGATTCCAAGTGTTGGATTTTCTATTCCTATAGCTTTTGCTGCTATAATTCCATAGATACCGTTTTTCACCATTCCCTCAACTCTGTGAGCTGATGAAGTTCCGGTTGTGGTAGCTATTATCATTTCTTTTGCCAATGCAGGTGTTACTACTCTTCCAACAGTAGATACTCCGATTGGGAAGGTATAATGCATTGTTACACAAGCTCCGATTTCACCACTGTCAAGTAGTTCTTCCATCACTTTGTAGCCTTCTTCATCTGTTTCAACTACATATTGTCTAAGATTTGAGTCAACTTTTGGTCCGATTAGGACTACTTCTATGGTGTTGTCTCTTCTCTGAGCTTCCTCAGCACCTCTAACTACGTTTTCAATGCCGTGTTCACTTCCAAGTGTAGTAACCGCAACAACTGCTCTTGATCCAAAAGCACCTGTTTCTAATCCCGTAGCGATGTCTTCAAAGACTTGACCAATCATCTTTTTAACGTCAGTCATTTTATCACCTCTACCCTTCGATTAGACTCGATGCAAAATCTCTCATAGCCTCTGCAACTAATTTCTTAACTTCTTCTTTAGATACTCCGCCGCCTTCAGAAACATCGCCAGAGTTTCTTTCGATAACTATAGAAACACCATCAAATAGGTTAGTCATTCTTCCTAAGAATAATGAACCTTTTCCTACGATTTGTGCTCTATTGTATTGTCCGGTTGTTAAATCTTCAATTGCAAATCCAAGATAAGGTACTCCAGAAGGAATATGTCCTTGGGTTGGTGCCCAACCTTCCATACCGTATTCAGCAATAAATGCAGGCATTTCCGGTTTTTCAAGTTGCTTTTTCATAACTCCTAATGCACCAATCATCTTCATATTTGCAGTTGGAACATCTCCTGCTCCTGCCGGTTTAGTGATATCAGGGTTTTGCATCTCTACTGAATATCTGTCAACATCTTTAACAGTAAGTCCAACTCTCTCAAGTGGATCTGTAACTAATGAGCTCATTACCGCTTGTGGTGAAGAACCTGTTCCTACTGTATGTCTACCAACAGCATCAGTTCTTAGAATTGGATGTTTTCCATCATTTTCACTAATTAATGCTGCAAATCCGCCTACTACGTCTTCTATAACAGGAAGACCTTTCTTAACATGGTCTTTACCGTTCATACCAAGTTTAGCAGTAGAACCACCGGCTATGATTACAACATTTTTGAATGTTCCTGCTCCAACAAGTGATGCAGCTGAGATAAGTGCATGAGTTGGTGCAGCACAGAATCCTCTAACATCTGATCCGGATGCATTAACAAATCCTGCAAGTTCAGCTATAGCTTTAGCGAAGTTTCCTCCACCTCTTTGGTTCATGTCTCCACAAGCTTCTTCTGAACACTCGATAACGTATTCAATATCTTCCGGATTTAATCCGTTTTTATCTATAAGATTTAAAGCTGCTAATAATCCTGATGCCTTAGAAACCAGGTTTTCGAATATAACATGAGCAGATAGGTTAACGTCTACATCATGAGCTCTCTTAACGCAACCTACTAGCACATCGTTGTTATATAGTCCTTCAGCATGATCAGCCATATATTTGTCAAGTGTAGCTTGATCATCACCATTGCCAAGTCTAGCAATTAGATCGTCACCGATTAGTGGGTGATTTTCTAATTTTGCTTTAACTTCTGCTGTAAATTCTTCATTTAAATGAACTAAATCAAATACGTCACATATTTTAATTAATCCAATGAATTCTTCTTGTGGTAGAATTTCCCCTAGCTTACCAGTTTTATCAGCACCTTTTAAATACTTGTCTTCATCAGTCCAAGGTTGTGGTACCTCTTTTAGTTTTTCAGGTCTTTCACTACCAATATAAACTTGGTTAGGAAGATAATTTACTACTTGATCAAAACTTCTTAAATGCTTTGGAAGTTCTTTTAGGTACTCCGAATTGGGGTTAACTACCATCTCTGTTGTTTGCGTAGTACCATTTCTCAAGATCATATCAGGTGTATGAACGAGAACATAAGAAGCACCTCTTAATACCGGCTCTGTCATTTAACTAAACACCTCCATTAAAATTTAAATACATTATACTTTAATAAAAGGGTGATACTTTAATTAATCACCCTTTTATTTATAGTTTATTAAAATACTGAGTTAAATACAGTTTGCTCTTCTACTTCAGTTTGAAGTGCTCTAAGAGCTTCATCAACAATTTTTTCTCTTAAGTGGTATTCTTCATCTTTATTTAGTTTAGGATTTCCTAATGGATGAGGAATAGCTACTGCAGGAACTATTCTGTTAGCTCCGACTGTTAATGAGATAGGAGTAACTGTACAAACGTGTACAACCGGAATTCCGGCTCTTTCTACTTCTTTATACATTGTTGCACCGCAACGTGTACAGGTACCTCAGGTTGAGGTTAATATAACTGCATCTACGCCATCGGCTTTAAGTTCTTTAGAGAACTCTTCTGCAAATGCTTTAGAGCTTGCAACTGCAGTTCCGTTTCCAACTGTAGAATAGAAGTATCTATGAAGTTTTCCGATTTTTCCTTCTTTTTCGTATGCTCTAAGAACGTCTACCGGAATAACTCTGTCAAGGTCTTGGTTAGCATATGTTGGGTCATATCCACCATGTGCTGTTTCCCATTCGCCTTCAACTAGGTCATCTACACCTTCAATATCGTATTTACCATATTTAGATGCTGATGAAGATTCGATATGATCCGGGTTACCTGCTGGTACAGGTCCACCTGAAGAAACTATAGCTATAGTAGCTTTAGTTATATCTTTGATAGCAGGATTAGCTTCAACTCTATCAAAACTTGGCATTGGATATTCAGTTACGAACTCCTCGCCTTTAAGTTTTTTCATAAGCATGTCAGCAGCTCTTTCTGCTCCAACTTTATCAGTCCAGATATTCTTACGAATACCTCTCTCGATATATCCTTCTTCTTCCGGTCCACCAATTTCTTCTTTATTAACAAGTTTCTTAGCAAGTGGTATAAGTTTTGTCATAGCATCTCTCATACCTGCTGCACTGTTCTTAGTAGAAACTATATATACAGACTTCTTAAACATATCGGCACCTGGATTTTCTACGTACATTCCAGTTATAGCCGGGATGCCTAGTTCGTTTTGAACTGCTTCGGTGATTGAACCCGCTGCAACTCCATAACGTCCGGCATTAAAAGCAGGTCCTGCAATGAATAAATCAGGTTCATACTTTTTAACCATTTCAAGGATTTTAGCTTTCGCTTCATCCATGTTTTCTCCGAAATATGAGTCACCACATATTACAGTTGCAACTATTTCGCCTTCATCTTTGAATCCAGCTTGGATAGCGAGACCCGGTCCGATTACTTCTTCTCTAACCTCAGGTTCAACATGCGCCATTTCTTCCCCACCGATTCCGGCAAAGAACTGGTTAATATAATGAACTATTCTCAATTTACCCATTCAATTCCCCCCTCTCCAATATTTTATTATTTATATTAATCAAACTTAGTGTATTCTTTTCTAATTTCTTCGATAGCTTCAGCTATTTCGTCTACATCAAGAACCATTTCCATCATTCCGATTTGCTCGTCATAAACATCAGCGTCAACTTCTTCTTTGAATGCTGGTTCTACTGCGTGATATGCTCTTAGTCCCAACTGGACTCCTGACAATGCTCCTGCATAAGTTGGGTCACCTGCTGTTACAGTTTCTGCTGCAAGTGTTGTTGATTCAGCTTCTGCACCACCTAGAACAACTACTATGTTCTCTGCTCCGTGCTTTTCTGCTAATTCTTTTACCCTTCTTTGATTTTCAAGATCCATTGCCCCTGCAGCGGTTCAGACGAAACACTCTGTTGCTGAGAAAACTACTTCAGCAGGAGTTGTCTTTACACATTCTTCGATGGCTGGACCTGGTACACCGTCTCTATCGCCGATGATGATAACTTTTCTGCCTTCTTGAAAAATTGTCATTTCTGCGTCTCCTTTCATAGTTTAAATTTTATTTTTTATATTTTAGTATCCTGTAGCTGACATCTTGTTGAATCCAAGCTCATTTGTTGCTCCTGTGATAGCTTGAATCTCTACCATGATAGTTCCGTCTTCTCTTAATGATCCGTCAAAACCACCTGCTATGATATCAGTATAATCTAAAGTTCCGATAACTTTATCAAGTTTTGGAAGAACTATAATTTCATTAGCATTTCCGCCTGTTACAACAGCATCTGCTGATGGATCTGCGTCTGCTAATGACTGGCTCGCGCCGTCTCTTCCAGCGTATTCGTCAGTTATTATAACTGTCTTAATACCTTTACCTGCCAGTTTCTTAGCGTTCATTATTAGGTCAGTATCAGGGTTACCGAAACCTTCTTGAGAAACAATTGCTCCATCAAGTCCTAAGAATTCAGCTAATTTTGCAGTCATATTAGAAGATCTTTCTTTATCTGCCAAGTACACGTTTTCGTTAGTTACGATAGTTCCAACGAAGTTGATTTCTTTACCGTGTTTTTCGAATAGTGCTTTAACAACCGGGTTGTTAATTTGATGGTAAGTTGTATTCTTATCACATGCAGATACACAGTTACCACTTACTACTGCTCCGTCCATTGACTCTGTTGGATAAAGGATTGTAGGAATAATTTGCTTTCCATCTACACCGTATACATAAGTATCATGTAGTAATCCTTGAGTTTGAATCATTTGTACGTATGCTACTTTTGGTAGGTCTTTAAGCTCTTCAGCTTGTTCAAATAATGGCTTAGTCTCGTATACTTCAACTTCATCAGGAGTAACATTTCTTGCTGCTTCTCCTAAGTAAGCTGCCGCTCTAAGTCCTGCCATTCTAACCGCATGCTCATGAGCATGAGGCTCAAGACCCTCTTGTCTCTCAACGTTTATAACAACATTGTTCAGCTTAGAGAATGGTGTAAACTCCGCTCCCGGACCACACATATCTACGATTCCTTCTTGGAATCCAACGATTTTACCAACCGTCATAACAGCTGCACCTTTCAAAACGTGAGTTTTTCCTGAACCAACCATATCAGGTTTGCCAAGGATTCCAGGGAAAATACATCCAGGTCCTTCAACCTTAACACGTGGTTCTATGACGTCCTTTACCGGTGTAATTCTAACACTTTCACCAGGTCTAGCTAAATCTACGTCTACTTCAGTTATATGCTCGTCTTGTTTAATAAGTTCGATTAACTCTTCCTTATTAACATAAAGCACATGATCTTCAACCTTGGTTTCATTACCAAATTGAACATCTTTAATTAGGATATTTCCTAACTCTAGACGCATAGACTCACCTCCTAAATATTTTATTTAATATGGAAACCATATTAAAAGCAAATTTAATGCCTTGAATTTTCAAGGTCTTTTCCTGCCACAAATGCGGCTATAGCCCCGTCCGCCGCTGCTGTAATAACTTGTCTCAGTGTTTTCTTTCTAACATCACCTGCAGCATATACGCCGGGTATTTCAGTTCTCATATCTTCATCAGTAACTATATAACCTGAATCCAACTCTAATATATCTTTAAATAGTTCGGTTTGCGGTATATTTCCTATAAACACGAAAACTCCAAATGTACCATGATCCGGATCAGCTGTGATGGTCCTAGTCTCACCGGTTTTTAAATTCTTAATTGTCATGGAGTTTACAAGTCCGCTACCCTCTAACTTGACAACCTCACTATCCCAAATTACATCGATTTTATCATTATTAAAAACTGCTTCTTGACTTACTGCATCCGCAGTTAACTTATCTCTTCTATGAATAATAGTAACTCTTCTGCCGAATTTAGTTAAATATATCGCTTCGTCAACAGCAGAATTACCTCCTCCGATTACATAAATATCTAATCCTTGGAAAAAAGGTGCATCGCAAGTTGCACAGTATCCAACGCCTTTGCCGGTAAACTCCTTCTCACCTTCAACATTTAGTTTTCTGGGTGAGGCTCCTGTAGCGATGATAACGCTTCTTGACTTATACTCGGCCTTAGCAGTTTTGATTGTCTTAATCTCTTCTCTAAGCTCTATGCTTTCGATACTGTCTGTAATTAATTCGGCACCAAAAGATTTAGCTTGCGCAACCATCAAATCAACTAATTGCGGACCGGTAATGCCTTCAACAGATCCCGGATAATTTTCTATTAGATTGGTGCTGGCTGCTTGACCTCCGGGTGTGTCTTTTTCAATGACCAGTACTGAACTTCCCTGTCTGGCTCCATAAAGAGCTGCAGTTAAACCAGCCGGTGCAGCTCCTATAATAATCATATCATATATCATTAAACGCCTCCACAGTTTATTATAAAGTAACATTCTTCCACTTATTATTATACCCTAACTCGGCGTTTATTAACATTTATTATAAATAACGATATTTTAATATCTTTTCACCTCATTGTCGTACAGTAAAGTGTGAATGTATATCGTCATGTCATAATCTTGTCGTTCGCCATTCATTATACATCTATTTACACAAATTGTAAAGTATTGACTGTATTTAATTGAAATACATTCCCAAATTTAAATATGGTTATTTTAGCCTTTAACTTTGCTTCCAAGCCTAAAAGGCTTATTAACTCTAAAGACATTTAAATTAAATTATATTTTATCCTAACATAATGTTTACATTATATAATATTATATCATCAGATATACTCATATTAAATATATCAATCCATACCTGGAAAATCAAGTTGTCTTAAAGCTTCAAAAAGTATTATATTAGCAGAATTAGCCAGGTTTAAACTTCTGTCTGTATTATTAATCATCGGAATCTTAATACATTCTCCGTCCCCGGAATTCAATACTTCTTCGGGTAAACCACTTGACTCACATCCAAAGACAATAAAATCTCCGTCCTCAAATTTAACTTGATTATAATATTTATGAGCTTTTGTAGTTGAATAGAGGACTCTCTTTCCTTCTGTATATATACGAAATTCTTCATAGCTGTCATGGATAACCAAATCAATATCTTTCCAATAGTCCATACCTGCTCTTTTGAGGGACTTGTCATCCAATTTAAAAGCATATGGTCTGATTAAATGCAGTCTTGAACCTGTTAGCAAACAAGATCTACCTATATTGCCGGTATTAGAAGGC